>DAOUFX010000560.1:0-8610 GCA_034429675.1 Anaerolineae bacterium
AGATTTTGAGAAGATACGCATGAAGCATACCCAACTCTTACAATTTTGCAACCGGGGCGGTCAGTCAAGGATCAAGGGAAGATGCCGCGCTCTTTGTACACTTTCTCCAGACGATTGAGCGCGACAATGTAAGCAGCGGTGCGCCAATCCGTTTGATAATGTCTCACCGTGTCGCGCACCCGTCCGTAGGCGCCGATCATCTTGCGATATAGCTTGGCGTCCACCTCTTCCAGATCCCAAAACTCGCTGCGCTTGTTCTGCAACCATTCGAAATAGCTCACGACCACGCCGCCGGCATTGCACAACACGTCCGGCAACACCTGAATGCCGCGTTTTTGTAGAATATCGTCGCCGTCCGGGTTGGTCGGCCCGTTGGCGCCTTCGACGACCAGTTTGACCTGGAGCCAGGGTGCGCTCTCCCCGGTGATCTGATTTTCCAGCGCCGCCGGGATGAAGATGTCTGCCGTCGTGCTCATAAACGTCTTGTGATCTATCGCCGTCGCCCCCGGGTAGCCGGCAATACCGCGATGCTCGGCCACATAGGCCGTCAGATCGTGAGGGTCGATGCCTGCCGGATTGATCAACGCGCCGGTGTGATCTTCGACGGCGACGAGTTGCGCTCCGTGCGACTTGAGCAACCGCGCCGTCCACGATCCCACGTTGCCGAACCCCTGCACCATATACGTCGCTTGGCTCAAATCGAAAGCATTGTCTTTGGCCCAGGCCTCCAAGACAAACACGACGCCCTGGCCGGTGGCTTTGTCACGTCCCAGGCTACCGCCCGATTCGATGGGCTTACCCGTGACCACGTGCAAACAACGGTTGCGCTCCTGAGGCGTCATCATCGAAAGATAGGTATCCAAAATCCAGGCCATGATCTGCGCGTTGGTGTTGACATCCGGCGCAGGAATGTCGTATTCCGGCCCGATATTGCTACCCAACGCAAAGGTGAAGCGGCGCGTGATGCGCTCCAGTTCTTGTTTGGAATAGATCGCCGGGTCCAGTTGAATGCCGCCTTTAGCGCCACCAAAGGGGATATTGACGATGGCCGATTTCCACGTCATCCAGGTCGCCAGCGCCCGCACCTCGTCAATTTCAACCAGCGGATGGAAGCGCAACCCACCCTTGAACGGCCCCAAGACGTTGTTGTGTTGCACCCGGTAGCCGGCGAACATTTGCAAGCGTCCATCGTCCATCTTGACCGGAAAGTGTACAATGATCTCGTTCTCGGTCTGGGCCAGGATTTTGCGGATTTCCGAGTCCAGATTCATCAGATCGGCAGCTTTGTTGAACTGCTTGACGACGTTTTCGTAGACATTTGTTTTTTCCATAGTGTCTCCTCGTTGCTACTTTTTATACGTTTCGGCCAGATAGGCGACCAACGTTTGCTGCTCGTCACCGGTCAACTTGGCGCCTTTCCGCACCATGTTGTTGACGACCTGATCCCACTGGTCTTGCGTGAGCTTTTCGCGTTCAATGACGTCCACGCCATGACATGGTGTGCAGCGCTCCTGTAGGAGCGTTGCGCCATCGGAAGTCTCCGGCGTGGAGGTTGTCGTCTCTTTTCCATTGCAAGCGCCCAGGATGAAGACGGTCAAAACGATTCCCAACGCTGCCAGTCTTTGGACTGTAACTTTTTCGTGCATCATAGTCTCCTTTGAAAATAGTCGAAAGTCGAAAGTCAAATTCAAAACTCCGAAGCGGAACTGGGCAGAGGCCCTTCGGTATCATACAAACCGGCGAAGTCGTGGTCGGCGGCATCCTCGCGGTAGTGCGCGCCGCGCGACTGCCGGTTATGCCAGGCCGCCAGCGTGACGATCCAGGCGGCCTGCGCCATGTTGCGCAATCCGATCAGATTGTCGTTGAGGCGCGTCGAGCGGTAGAATTCGTCAATGATCTCCCAAAGGTGGTTGAGATCTTTGAGAGCGCGCGCCAACCGCCGCGTACTGCGCGCCAATCCCACGTAAAGCCACATCACGTTCTGAATGGTGCGCAAGTCGCGGTAGACCAACACCGGGTCGGCGGCGTCGCCGGCGCTGACGTCCTGCCAGGGCGGGATGTTGGCCGGCTCGACCTGGACTAAATCGGTGCGGGCGGCAATATCGCGCCCGGCGCGATCCCCCCAGACCAATCCCTCCAGAAGCGAGGTGCTGGCCAGACGGTTCGCGCCGTGAAGCCCGGTGCAGCTGACTTCGCCGACGGCGTACAGTCCGGCGATGTTCGAACGTCCCCATTCGTCTACTTGCACGCCTCCGCAGAAGTAGTGCGCGGCCGGAACCACCGGGATCGGATCGGTCGTGATGTCAATACCGGATTCGCGACACGTGGCATAGATGGTAGGGAAACGTTTCTGGATGCGTTCCGGCGACATGACGCCGGCAAGATTCAGGAACACGTGAGGATAGCCGTGTTCCAGCATCTCGTGGTGAATCGCGCGCGCAACGACATCGCGCGGCGCCAGATCGCCCCATTTGGGAGCGTAGTCATCCATAAAATGTCGCCCGTCGGGCGTGAACAATTTTGCGCCCTCCCCCCGCACCGCCTCCGAAATCAGGAAATTTTCGGCGCCGGGTATCGCCAACGTTGTCGGATGAAACTGGATGTATTCCGCGTTGATGACCCGCGCGCCGGCGCGATAGGCCATGGCCAGGCCGTCGCCCCGCGCGCCCGGCGGGTTGGTGGTGTGGCGGTAGATGCGTCCCACTCCGCCGGTCGCCAATACCGTCGCCGGAGCCAGGAAGCGGTCAATCTTGTCCATTTTGCGATCCAACACATAAGCGCCGTGGCAGGTAATCGGGCGATAAATTGCCAGAGGATCGCGGTCGTGATGCGGCGAGGTGATCAGGTCAACGGCTGTGTGGCCGGGATAGAGCGTTACGTTGGGCAACGTCGCCAGTCGCGCCATCAACGCCGCCTCGATGGCGCGACCCGTTGCGTCCCCGACGTGAAGGATGCGGAAGGTCGAATGGCCGCCCTCACGGGTGAAATTGAGCGCTCCCTCGGCGCGCCGGTCGAAGGGTACCTGCGCTTCTTCCAAAAGAACCCGCTCGACCAGATCAGGGCCTTCTTCGGCCAAAATCTGAACGGCTGAAGGGAAGCTCAAGCCGGCCCCGGCGCGTAGCACATCCTCCACCAATGACTCCACCGTGTCATCCACCCCACGCGCGACGATGCCGCCCTGGGCGTAATGCGTATTGGTTTCCTCGGGTTCGTAGGAACGGGTGATGACGGCGATTTGTCGCTGATCGTCTTTTGCCAGCCGCAGCGCAGCGGCAGCTCCGGCGATGCCGGAACCGATAATTAAAACGTTGCTTTCTATGGGCATAAAGTCTCCTCGGAAATAGCTTTTAGCCAGGAATCGCCGCTGATGCGGCGGAGGGTTAAAAGGGAGTGTTTTTCGAGCGAGCCTGCTCACTCAAAAAAAACACGGCCCTTTGTCTTTCGCATAGCCTTTGTTGTCTTTCAAGCACGGAAAGGGTAAAGTTAACGGCATTCCAGGCCCTTGACTACGCGAAATAAGTTACAACGCTAACATACGCTCCAGCGCCACTTTGGCCCAGCGCGCCGTCACTTCGGGGACGGTCACTTCGTTGGCCATCTCGCCACGCAGCAGAGACTCAAGGACGTTCAGTAAATTCTCCGGCGTGATCTGGCCCATCATCAGGCAGTACGGCGGGACGTCGGCCAACGATAGAATGGTTTGTTCGGGGTGTTGCTGCTGCAAGCGCTGCACGAGACGGCTCTCGGTGCCGACGGCCCATTGCGCGCCCGCCGGCGCCGCCGCAATCTGCTGGATGATGTAAGCGGTAGAGCCGGCGTCGTCGGCCAGCTGCACGATTTCGGCTTTGCTCTCAGGGTGCACGATGACGCGAATGCCGGGATACCGCTCGCGCATAACGCGGACGTGCTCCGGGCGGAAACGTTGATGGACGTGACAGACGCCCGGCCACAGAATCACCTTCGCCCGGCGCAGTTCCGCAGCGGACGGCGGGCGGCGCGTGTGCCACATCACCATCTCTTCCGGCGCAATGCCCAATTTGAGCGCAGTGTTGCGCGCCAGATGCTGGTCGGGGAAGAAGAAAACTCGCGGGCGCTGGGCCAACGCCCAGCGCAGCACCTTTTCAGCGTTGCCGGAGGTGCAGGAAAGGCCGCCGTGTTCCCCGCAAAACGCCTTGAGCTCGGCGTCGGAGTTGACGTAGGTGATCGGGGTGACCTCGGCTTCGACATTGCCAAACGCTGCCCCCAGGGCAGCCCAGGCGTCCTCAACCAGCGCGCGCGTGGCAGTGTGCGCCAGATAGCAACCGGCTTCCAGGTCGGGGATGAAAACGTGCTGGCCGGGTTGCGCCAGGATTGCGGCGCTCTCGGCCATAAAGTGCACACCGCAGAACACGATGAACTCGGCGTCGGTCCGCGCTGCCTGCCGCGAGAGCTCCAAAGAGTCCCCCTGATAATCCGACAAGGCCACGATCTCGTCCCGCTGGTAATGGTGGCCGAGGATGACCAACCGCCGCCCCAACTGCTCTTTGATCGCGCGGATGCGCGCAATCGCGTCAGCGCCGGGAATTTCTTCGACCGGACGCACCTTCATGCTCAAGTCCAGCGCTTTGGCCGAATGGGTCAGCGCGCCCACGGAAATGAAATCCACACCGGTGTCGGCGATTTCGCGCACGCGCGCCAACGTCACACCGCCCGACGCCTCCAGCGGCACACGCCCGTTCGCCAGAGCCACTGCCGCGCGCATCGTTTCGGAGTCCATATTGTCCAACAGAATGCGGTCAAGCGGCGGATCAATCGCCAGCGCCTGGCGCAACTCGTCCAACGAACGCACCTCGACCTCAATGGGCAGGTCAGGATACCCGGCGCGGGCGCGAGCCACCGCCGGCGCAATGCCGCCGGCAGCGTCAACGTGGTTATCCTTGATCATCATCATATCGAACAGCGACATGCGGTGGTTGAGGGCGCCGCCCATCCGCACCGCATACTTGTCGAGGACACGATAGCCGGGCAACGTCTTGCGAGTATCGAGAATGACCGTGCGCGTCGTGGCGACGGCCATCGCGTAGGTGCGCGCTAATGTAGCGACGCCCGACATGTGTTGCAAGAAATTGAGCGCGGTGCGCTCCGCCGCCAGCAGCGACGGCGCGGAGCCGGTCACGATGGCGACCACTTCGCCCGGCATCACCTCTTGCCCGTCGGACACCCGCGCGTCGAAAACAACGGCGGGATCCACACGATGGAATACCGCCTCGGCCACCGCCAGCCCGGCGATGATACCGGAAGCCTTCGCCACAATCACCCCTTGAGCGCGCATTCCGGCGTCCAGGGTCGCCAGACTCGTGGCGTCGCCGGGGCCAATGTCTTCGGCCAGAGCCAAAGCCAGCAAAGGCGCGGCTGCCGCCAGGACTTCTTCGACTGCATCGTAATTTTCTATCATCTCGCCTCCCTACTCCGTCTCACCCGCCGATGCCTGAACCTGTTCCTCCATCGCGAGCAAGGCGACCCGCAACGAAAGGTATCCCAGACCGACCAAGAACGGATTGGCTTCTGCGGGCATATCGCTCTTCACCAACAAATGCGCAGCGGCAATCTGCAAAGCGTCTTCTTGCTCGCCGGCATCTTGCAACTCCTGAGCGTATACCTTCAAACCCTCCGCCAATTGATCTCGCCGTTCCGGCGTGAAAACATCGCTCGCCATCGTCTGCGCCTGCTTCAGCAAAACCTGCCCCAAGACTTCCAAAAACTGGTCGTGATCCAAATCGTCGCGGCCTTGTTGCAGCGCGGAGAGCGACGGAAAAGACTCTGCCATCGCCTGCGTGACATAGGGCGCCATATCTGCGACCGGCAACAGAAACCGCTGAGCGTCACGGCGCGCCAACACCCCCAAAGCGTCACGGCCAACGGTCAGAACATCCGCCTTGCCTTGCTCGGTAAAATCGGGGTGATCGGCGAAATATGCCTGGATGGCCTCGGCTTTGGCGGGATCGGAGGACGCCGCCCGCACCAGATCCGCCACCTCCTCGGTTGACATGGATTTGATGGCATCGGGGTCAAGCCCAAGCACTGCGAACAGCCCGGATTGCTCCCCCTTCAACTGCTCCGCCCACTGCGAGAACCCGTGACTGAACATCTCAAATAGGAACGGATTGCTGATTTCCGACTTTTCGACCGTCAGATAGGACGAATACTGAATCAGCCACGCCTCCAGATACCGTCCGGCGCGCGCATACTCCACCATCAGCCGCAACAAGCGTTGTCCCATCAACGTGCGCCAGGCTCGATCCCGCGCCAGGTACACAATGGCTTTGACGATCAACTCAACATTGTGGCCCTTCAGCTCGTATGATTGCGGGCGGGGCTGTCCGACCTCGGCAAAAGCCCGCTGCACATCCTCCGCGCTGAACCACAACGGACGGAAAGGTTCCTCGGCAAACAACCGTTGGGCCAACTCCATCGCCCGCAGCTCATCCGCGACGTATTCCGTGTACTCGTTGTAATGCGGTTCCATGTCCTTGTTGGCCGCCTCAACCTCATCCTGCATCGCGGCATACGAGAGCGATTCTTCCAACCCGGCCAACATCTGGCGCAACTCCTGCGCCTTTTCCGGCGTCGCCAGCGGCAACAGCGACTGAATGTTCTGGCGCAAAGCGGCCAACCGGCTCACAGGGTCACCGGAACCCGCCGCAGCCTCCTCAGCAAGCGCGCGCTCCGCCTGCGCTTTTCCGGCACGAGAAGCCTGAGCCTGGATAGATAGCGCCTCCTCGGCCAGACGTTGAGATTTGGCCTGTTCATCACGCTGCATACAACAGTTTTTATACTTCTTGCCGCTGCCGCACGGGCAGGGGTCGTTGCGTCCCACTTTTTGGGTCATTGAGCCTCCGATAGAAAGGGGTTCAAGTATGGAACCACTTCGCCTTCAAGATCGCCGCGACGCGCATCAGATAGGTCATCAGAAGCGGCCAGGTCAGGGTAAGAGCGCCTAGCGCCAGGGCAAATACGGCGGTAGCAGGCAAGCTGTCGGCGAGCAATCCCCCCGCCAGCGTAAGTTTACCGCTGCGCGCGTCGTAGCTAACCGTCGTGCGCTCCCCGACCGCAAAAGGCGGGGAATCGCAGTCGGCCTTCGTCAAACGGGAATCGCGGCGCACCTTGCCGTCGCCGGGGAAATAATACTCGTAGGTCACTTCATAATTGCACTGCCCAAAACCGACCGCGAGCCATTTTTCGACTTCCACGATGCGCCCAACGGTGCGGTTGCTCAGCAACAACAGCACACCGACCGTCATAAAGCCCAAACCGAGGAACCAACGGCGAAACACCTCGGCGCACGACGACGCAGAAAATCGGGAAGGCTTCTTGTCCATGTCGAACCATTGGTGAAAAGAGAGGGAAAAAGCAAAAGCTGGATATGGATTTCTCAATATCCAGCTTTTGTCGTTGGTCGCTACCTGGAATAGGTTCCCATCAACTCGGTCTGCGCCAGGATATGACCCTCCGCAGCCCTGAGCAACTGCGAGGCGGTTGCGCCGGCGTCTAAATCCGGCATCGTATCCAGCGCATAGAGCTTGAAGAAATAACGATGGGTTCCGCTTGGCGGACAGGGGCCGCCATATCCCGCCTTGCGCCAACTATTCCGGCCGTTGCGGCTACCATCGGAAGGCTCGACATCGGCAGAATAGGCTTCGGCGAATCCACGCGCATCGGGCGGAATGTTATAAACCACCCAATGCACCCAGGTTCCCGCGGGCGCGTCGGGGTCGTCGGCGATGAGCGCCAGAGATTGAGTACCGGCGGGAGGATCGGTCCATTCCAAAGCCGGCGAAAGATCATCGCCATCGCAGGTATACAGGGCAGGGATAGCGCTTTCGTGAGCAAAGACCGGACTGCTAAGCGTGAAACCGTCCACCACCGGCGGCGGCGTGGTCGCGGCGCCACATCCCGCCAACGCCACGCCAATCACTCCCAGAAGAAGAACAAAACGCATGATCACGTCACCCCGGCGAGATTACTTCTCAGTAATCGTGATCGTCTTGAGCAAATCGCCGGGACGCGCGGCACGCTGCGGGTCGCGGAAACTGATCGAGCGCAAGACTTCCATCCCAGATGTGACCTTGCCAAAGACGGTGTGGCGCCCATCCAGATGCGGTGTGGGCACGAGGGTGATGAAAAATTGGCTGCCGTTCGTATTCGGGCCGGCGTTCGCCATCGAAAGCGTTCCGGGGCTGTCATGTTTCAGATCGCGGCGGCATTCATCCGCAAAGCGATAGCCCGGACCGCCCGTGCCATTGCCGGTCGGGTCCCCGCCCTGAGCCATAAAATTCTCGATCACCCGATGGAACGTCGTGTTGTCATAAAATCCCTCGCGGGCCAGGAACACGAAATTGTTGACCGTAATCGGCGTCTTGTCGGCAAACAACTCCACCACGATGTTCCCTTTTTCGGTCTCAAAGGTGGCGGTATACGACTTGGCAACGTCAATCTTCATCTCAGGCGCGGATTTGTACATCCCATTGCGTGCTTTCGGATCTGGATTCATGGAAAACCTCCTCTAAAAATAGTTGAAAGTTGAAAGTTGGAAAGTTAAAGAACTTTGGAGGGTTTTTTCGCGAGCGGGTA
>DAOUFX010000561.1:0-11570 GCA_034429675.1 Anaerolineae bacterium
TGTTTTTTCGAGCCGGTACCCCGGCTCGAAAAAACACTTACTGTTTACTTCTTGGCCGGCAAGGCCGTGAGTTAAAAGAGGGGCTTTTGCGGGCAGTACTCCGCCCGCAAAAGCACTTTATATCCTCTGAATTGCGACTTAATTTCGCAGCACGAGCGGCAGGTAAACCTGTTTGCCGGCCGCTTCGCCGACGGTGAGGCTGTAGACGGCGCTCACCGGCGCGCCGAGGTCGTTGGTGACGCTGACGGTGATGGTCTTGGCGCCGCTGCTGCTCCAGGTGAACGCCTGGTCGTTGCTGGGGCCGGCGGCGACGATGCGCTGCGTCTGTCCGGTGGCCTGCCAGGTGTAGGTGAGCGGCAGGGTGGCGGTCGCCGGGACGACGTCGGCGATGAAGGTGTAGGCCTGGCCGATCTGGTAAGCGCTGACGGTGGGCGGGGTGAGGCTCACGCCGGTCGGGGCCGTGAGCGGCTGCGGCGTGAATAGCATCGAGAGACCGCTGCTCGTGCCGACCTCGAAGTGCGGGAGGACGCCGTAGTCGCGGGTGGTGCTGAGGGTGCGCAGCCCTTCGCCTTCGGCCAGCTCCGCCGGCAGCGTGAAGCTCCAGTTGCCGTTCGCGCCGGCGTAGGTGGTCCCCAGATAGACCAGCGCTTCGGTCAGCGGGTCGTCGTCGTCGCGGAAGACGTCCACGGCGCAGTAAGGGCACGGATCGTCGCTCATGCCGGTGACGGCGAGCCCCTGGATGCGTGTGACCAATGCCGGCGCAAATTCGGTCAGGGTCACGGGTGTGCCCGGCCCGAACTCGATGGCGGCGGCGGTGTTCGAGATGACGTTGCCCTGCATGGTGGTGGCGTTGATCGCGATGATGTTGCCGTTCACCAGGATGCCCTGCGTTGCGCCGCTGACGAAGGTGTTGGAGAGGATGCGGGTGAAGTCCGCGCCGCCGTTCTCGATGCCGCTGCCGCACGTCCAGCGCTGCGCTCCGCCCGCATCCACGCCGATGCGGTTGTTCTGGATGAGGTGGTCGCGCCCGTTCAGGATTTGGATGGCTGCCGGCTGGGCCTGCTGCGCGCTGCCGTAGAGCATCAGCCCGGCCAGCACGTTGTCTTGCACCGTCTGGCGATACCCGCCGATGACGATCCCGCCGCCGCCGTACCAGTTGCCGCTGAGCTGGGTGTGGTTGCAGATATCTGCCGGGGCCACGGCGCCCTCAGGGATGGTGCCGTCGGCCAGCAGCCCGACGGTGTTGTGCTCGATGGTGTTGTCGTCACCCTGGACATTGATGGCGTTGCTGCTCGATCCGGCCAGGATGTTGTGGGCGATATAGTTGTGGTTGCTGGTGCTGCCGGCGACGATGATGGCGTGGTTCTGCTTGGAGGGGTCGTCGTTGTAGAGGCGGATGGCGTCGCCGGCGTCGTTCAGGCCGAGCCAGTTGCCGGTGATGATGTTGTCGCTGCCGGTCATGTGGAGCTCGACGCCCTGCAAAGCCAACCCCTTGACGCTGCATTCGCCCTCGTATTGCGTTTCGCCCAGCGCCAGCTTGTCGCCGGTGGTGCTGTCGCGGCGGATGATGATCTTCGGGCCGTTGCCGCGCCCGCCGGGCTGAGAGCTGCCGTCAATGGTCACCTGCCCACCCTTGACCGGAGGCAGCGCGCTGCCGGTGAGCGTGATCACCCAATAGCCGCCGATGTCGTAGCCGGGGTCGGCGGTGGGGATGTTGAAGCTGATCAGGGCCGGGCGCTGCGCGTCGTCCAGGCTCTCGACCTGGGCGATGGCCCAGCGCAGCGAGCCGACCGGCGGGGAGGCGGCGTTGTCCTGCGTGTTGATGACGGTGTAGACCGTCACGAAGCTTGCCGGCGGGGTGGGCGGAGCGAGGTAAACCGGTACGGGAATCGCGGGCGGGACGCCGAAGACCGGGCCGGCGGGCGGCGGGGGCGGCGTCGCGCCGGTGCGGCTGTAGACCTCGGTGGAGACGCGCGCGGTGGAGGGGCCGTCGAAGTGGGCGATGATGCCGTAGTTGAAGGCCGTGCTGGCCGTGCGCAGCCCTTCGTCCATGCCGAGCTCGAAGGGCAGCGTGGTGTTCCAGTCGCCGTTGATGTCGGATTGCACGACCGCCAATGACTCAAACGTCTCGGTCAGCGGGTCGAGGTCGTCCAGGAACAGTTCGACCTGGCAGAAGGGGCAGGGGGCGTCGGGGTGCGCCGCGCCGTAGACGGTAGTGCTGCCGCCGGCTACACTGATAGTGAGGACGACCGACGGCGTGAAGAGCTTGCGCGCCGAGGGCACCAGGTTGCCGAATTCCATATAATTCGGCGCCGTGCTGTCCCACGAGAGATTGTCTTCGTAGTAGAGGGCGTTGATCGAGGTCTGTGTGCCGTTCATGCGGAAGGGCTCCAACGCGGTGCGGATGACGGTGTTGTTGAGCACGCGCGTGAAGCCCGCGTCCACCACCAGCCCGCGCCCGCACGAACCGACTGCGTGACCCAGCGCGTCCTCGCCGATGGTGTTCCCCTGGATCAGGTGGTCGCTCCCGGTGACGCTGAGGGCGTCGTCGGGGGTGTTGAGCGGATCGTCGCTGTACCACAGCAGTCCCGCGATGCGGTTGCCGCTGACCTGGTTGCGCGCGCCGCCCACTTCGATGCCGGCGCCGCCGAACCAGTTGTAGTAGCGGGCGTTGGGGCGACACCAGCGGTTCCAGACCACCTCCGGCACGGTCTCGTCGCTGCGGGTACCCACGGCGTTATCGGTGATGAAGCCGTCGTCGCCCTCCATGTTGATTGCCGCGCCGGTGAAGCCGGCCAGCACGTTGTTGAGGATGAGCGTCCCCGTCGTGTTGGCCGCTACCACTACGCCGGCCTCGCCGCTGCCCTCTGCCGGCGAGTTGTCGTTGAGCCGGTAGATGTCCGTGCCGTCGTTGCTCAGCCCGAACCAGTTCGACGCGACGATGTTCTGGCTATGGTTCAGTTGCAGGGCCATGCGCAGGTTCTGGAAGGCGATCCGGCGGACGACGTTGTTATTGCCGTTGAGCACCAAGCCCATCAGGTTGCGGTTCTGCGGCCCGCGCACGACAATCTTGGGGCCGTCGGCGCGCCCGCCGGGCTGCGTGCCGCCGTCGAGGGTGACCTGCCCGGCTTTCTCCACGTCGGTGGTGCCGAGCGCGGGCAGCGCGTTGATATTGAGCGTGTCGGTGAGCTGGATGACCCACACGTCCAGCCCGGCGTCGTAGCCGGGGTCGGCGGTGGGGATGTTGAAGCGGATTTCGACCGGGCGCACGGCGGGGTTGGCGGCTATGACGCTGCCGGCTTCCTCGATGGCCTGGCGCAGCGTACACGGCAGGCGGTTGGTCTTGCCGACCACACCGGGATAGCCGGCGTTATAGCAGACGAAGGATTCGCTGTCGTCGGGGTCGGCGGTGGTGGTGACGGTGATGATGAGGTTGGGCGCGCCGGGGGCGGGGGGTGCGGGGCCGTAGGTGGGCCACGTCACCGGCAGCGGGGCCACCGGCGTGGGCGCGGGCGGTTCCACCGGCGCCGGTGCGCCGGTCTGCGTGTAGATTTCCGAGATGCGGGTGGTGGTGCCGGCGCTGTAGACGCCGCTGGGATGGAGTATCTGCCCGTCGGCGGCGGTGGTGCTGGCCGTGCGCAGCCCCTCGGTGAGCGCCAGCGTGCGCGCCAGCGTGAAGGTCCAGTTGCCGCTGCCGTCGGCGGTGACTTTGCCCAGCGATTGGATCGTCTCGGTCACGGTATCGTGTGTGTCCAGGAACACCTCGACGATGCAGTTTTCGCAGAGGCTGCCCGCGCCGCTGGTGCCGCTGACGTTGAGGCCGTCAATTTGCGTGATCGCCCCCGGCTTGAAGTTGCGCAGCGTGGCAGGGAGTATCGGGCCGAAGTCGAACGCCTCCACTTTGCTGTCCAGGATCACGTTGCCTTGCACGGTCACGGCATTGAGATCGTAGCCGAATTGTCCGCCGGTGACGTAGATGCCCGCTGCGCCCTGCGCACCGACGATGGTATTGTTGACGACCTGGATTGAGTGTCCGCCGCTGACGCCGCCGACGTGGATGCCTACGCCGCAGACGCCGAACGGGGTGCCGTCGCTTGCCACGCCGATGACGTTGTCGTGCACAAGGTGATCCCAGCCGGTGACCGAGATGGCGTCGTCGGGGGTGTTGAGCGGGTCGTTGCTCTGGAAGAGCATGCCGACGACGCGGTTGTAGGCCACTTCGTTGGCGTGACCGAAGACGTCAATGCCGCCGCCGGGGAACCAGTTGTTGTAGCGGGCATTCGGTTTGCACTTGCGATCGAGCCGCACGTCGGGGACGGTGCCGTCGGCGCGGGTGCCCACCGTGTTGCTGAGGATGAAGTTCTGGTCGCCCTGTACGTTGATCGCGTTCGTTCTAAAACCGACCAGCACGTTGCTTTGGATGGTGTTGGTCGTCCCGTTGCTGCCGCTCATCTGCGCGTAGATGCCGCCCTCGCCGCTGCCGCTCTCGGGGACGAGCGGGTCGCGCAGGTAGATGTCGTCGCCGGCGGTGTTCAGGCCGAACCAGTTGTTTTCGATGAGGTTGTGGTTGGTCGCCGGGATGTTGACCACGTTGTCGCCGAAGCCCTGGAAGGCCAGCCCGCGCACGACGTTGTAGCCGCCGGTGAGCACGAACGCGCCTTTCCGGTTGTCGCCGCGCAGGATGATGCGGGGGCCGAGGGCCAGATCGCGCCCGGTGGGCTGCGTCGTCCCGTCAATGATGGCGTGACCATAGGTGCCGAAGTCGCGGTAAGCGAAGGTGTCGGAAGAATTGTCGCTGTCCACGTTGAAAATCCAGACTTCTGCGCCGGCATCGTAGCCGGGGTCGGCGATGCTCAAATCGAAGCCGACGTGGTAGACGCGCTTGGTGGCGTCCACGCCGTGATAGCGAATCTCGTTGATGGCGCGCCGCAGCGTACACGGGTTGGTGTTTTCGCAGCGCTCGTTCATGCCGCCGTCGTCGGAGGTGGTGGTGACGGTGAGCCAGTGGGTGGGGGTGAGGTCGGTGGGCGCCTGCGGCGCTTGGGGCGCGGTGAACGCCGCCGTTTCCGGGCGCGCGGCGGCGAGAACGCCGCCGGTCAACAGCAACGCGCCCAAAACAGTCAGAGTGAGTGTCCAGATTTTACGGTGCATTTTTAGTCTCCTTTTGCGAATTAGCGAGTCAGCGGGTGAGCGGGTGAGCGAATTACGGATTACGGATTACCAATTTCACGTTTCACGTTTCACATTTCACATTTCTTCCCTCCTGTGGCTTGCTTCCGCCATTTTCCTGATTGGCTGTCTGCTTTTGTAAGAATACCATCAATTCTTCCAGATTGGCAAATCCTTGACGTTCCCCGGTTTGAGGGCTTTCGAGGGAGGCGCGCCAGATGATGTGTCCCCGATCCTGAGTTTGCCACAGGCGCAGCAAGAATGACAGGTAATGGGTTGGTTGTTTCATATTTCCTCCCGTAGGTGCGAACGTTGTGTGAAGAAACTATTTATTCGGTCCGGCGTTAAGCCGGGCCGAGTGTTTTGATGCGCGACTTTACCTCAGGATCAGCGGAAGGTAGAGTTGTTTGAAGGCGGGCCGGGCGAGAAGCGCTTCCTGCGGGTTGGAGATGTTGTTGGCATATCGGATGTAGCCGACGACGCGGTATTCGTCGGTGGCGGGCGCCAACGTGCGTACCATGCCGGGCAGCGCGCCCCGCTTTCCCGTTCGTTTCCCGGTCAGAAGGACTGATTGCGCCGATGAAGGCGCCTGGGCGCATTTTAATTTCGGGGCAGAGAAGAACGTAGAGACGCAAAATTTTGCATCTTCTTCTGCGCGGAGAGAGACGCAAAATGCTGCGTCTCTACGAAAGTACAGATTTTGCCCCCATCTTGAAATGCACCCAGGCGCCTGCGCCGGTTGCGTCGTCGCCAGACCCCAGGGCGGACCGCCGATCAGCAACGCAGACGTGATCAACGTTTTTACAAAATCTCTCGATTTCATCGCGCATCCTCCTGGTGCGGACATAAATTTCGCAACACTTCTCATTCTATGGAACGCTCGTCAAAGAATCGTCAAAATGCTTTTTCGCCCTGGGGCGCATTTTAATTTCGGGGCAGAGAAGAACGTAGAGACGCAAAATGTTGCGTCTTCTTCTGCGCGGAGAGAGACGCAAAATTTTGCGTCTCTACGAAAGTACAGATTTTGTCCCCATCTTGAAATGCACCCTTCGCCCTGGCCGTTATTGTTTTTCGGCGGGCTTGCTTGTATAATTTTTGGGGCGTGAAGCTGAAACGTGAAGGTAGTAAATCACAAATCACAAATTGCAAATCGCAAATTGCAGACTCGTTGATTCGCTGATTCGTTGTTTCTCTCGTTGGAGGTTCTGTGCTGGAAATTCATTTATTGGGGACCTTTCAGGTCATTTTGGATGGGGTTCCCGTTGCAGGATTTGCCACGGACAAGGCCCGCGCGTTGCTGGCTTATCTTGCCGTCGAGTCCGATCGCCCGCACCGGCGCGATACGCTGGCGACGCTGCTGTGGGCCGATCAGCCCGACGAGAAGGCGCGCCACAGTTTGCGACAGGCGTTGTCCAATCTGCGGCAGGTTCTCAATGATCTCAACGACGACAGCGGCCTTTTGCAGGTGACCCGTGAATCGGTGCTGTTCAATTCACACGATCCGCGCGGCGTCTGGTTGGACGTGGCCGTTTTCGCCGCTCACGACGACGCCCTCCGGCGGCATTCTCACCGTGGTCTCGGCGCCTGCCTGTCGTGTTTGCGCCGCCTTGAGGAGCTGGTGGCCCCTTACCAGGGCGATTTTCTGAAGGGTTTTTATCTGGAAGACAGCAGCGAATTTGAAGAATGGGCTCTGCTCAAGCGTGAAGGGTATCATCTGCGCGTCGTGGAAGCTCTGTCCGTTCTGGGGCGCTATTACGAGCGCCGCGGGGAACCGGCGCGGGCGTGCGAGTACATCCGCCGGCAGGTACACCTGGAGCCCTGGCGCGAAGAATCTCACCGGCAACTGATGGCGTTGCTGGCATCCGAAGGCCAGCGCAGCGCTGCGCTCAAGCAATACCAGGCGTGCAGCGCCGCTCTGGCCGACGAATTGGGCGTCGCGCCGACGGCGGAGACGGCAGCGCTCTTTGAATCCATCCGTGATTCCTCGTTTTTCCATCTTCCTGTCGTCGTTTCCTCTCACATTCCTCTCCCTTTCTCCTTTTTTGTCGGGCGCGAACGCGAGCTGGCCGAGTTGGGCGATATGCTCGCCGATCCGCTCTGCCGTCTGGTGACATTGACCGGGCCTGGCGGCATCGGCAAGAGTTGTCTGGCGGCGACGCTAGCTCAGTCGCAGCTGGGGTTGTTCGTTCACGGTGTGGCTTTTGTGCCGCTGACCGCTGAGCCTTCGTTTTCGACGTTGATTCCCGCGCTGGCGGCTGCGTTGGGCTTCATCTCGGGGCCACAGGACCTCAAAACGCAGCTATTGGATTATGTGCGCGGCAAGTCGTTGCTGATCGTGTGGGACAACTTCGAGCACGTTTTGGATGGCGCCGACTTGTTGGCCGAGATTTTGCGCGAGGCGCCCGGCGTGATCATGCTGGTCACTTCGCGGGAACGGCTCAACTTGCGCGACGAGTGGGTGTACCCGCTTGAGGGATTGTCGTGCGGCGATGCGGCGGCTGCGTTGCCGTCGGCGCCGGCTGAGCTGCCGGAAGCGTTGGCGCTCTTCGCCCGGCGCGCAACGCAGGCCGGGGCGGCCCACGGCGTCTCGTCGAGCTTGATCGCGGAAGAATTGCCGGCGATAGCGCAGATCTGCCGGATGTTGGACGGCGTCCCGCTGGCGCTGGAATTGGCGGCGGCGCTGACGCCATACCGGTCGTGTCGCGATATCGCTGCCGAGATTGCGCGAAGTCTGGACGTTCTGACCACTTCCTTGCGCGATTTGCCGGAGCGCCATCGCAGTATCCGCGCAACTTTCGAGCATTCGTGGCAGCTGTTGGCAGAGAATGAGCGCCGGATTTTCACCCGTCTATCGCTCTTTCGGGGCGGCTTTGCGTTGGCGGCGGCGGAGGAAGTGGCGGGGGCTTCGGCTCCGGTTTTGCAGGCTTTGCTGGACAAGTCGCTCTTGCGACGCGTCGCCGACACACGTTATGACATTCACCCGCTGTTGCAGCAATACGCCGGCGAGCGTCTGGCCGAAGATCCGGCGGCGCGCGCCCAGCTGGCTCAGGCTCACTGTGTTTGCTATGCGGCGCTGTTGGAACGGTTGTCTTCCCAGCTGCAAGGGGCGGGGCAGGCTCAGTCGTTACAGGCGATCACGTCCGATATCGGCAATGTGCGCCGCGCCTGGGAATGGCTGTGCGACGCTCTGGAAACTCAAGCGTCCGTGTCTTTGGCTCTGGATCTGGCCGATCGTATGCTAGAAGGCTTCTATTTATTTTGTGTGACTACCAACTGGTATCAGGTTGGCGTGGAGCAGTTCGCGCGCATGGCTGCTGCTGCGGAATCGCTGGCCGATTCCTCCGAGCGGCATGTGTTTTTGGGGCGGGTGTTGGCGCGGCAGGCAAAGTGCGGCGAGTTCATCTGTGCGACCGACGAAACGCAGGCGCTCTTTGCGCGCAGCCTGGCGATTTTTCAGGAGCAGGGCGCCCGGCGGGAGATGGCTTTGCCGCTGCATGGTCTGGGCTATATCGCTCACATGCGCGGCGAGTACGAGCTGGCGAATCGCTATTTTCTCGACGCCCTGGCTATTTTCCGCCAGGAGAATAAGACCGAGGGCGTCGCGGGCGCGCTCAACTTGTTGTGCCTGGTGGCGCGGCGCGAGGGGCGCTATGCCGAGGCCCGGCAGTTTTGTGAGGAGGCGTTGGCTTTGCGCCGGAGTATGTTCGACCGCAGGGGGGCGGCTTCCTCCTTGAACAGTCTGGGGCTGGTGCTGTGCGCGTTGGGGGCGTACGCCGAGGCCCATGCGGCGTTCGCGGAGGGATTGCAGATTTGCCGCGATCTGGGCTATCAGGTGGGGATGGCCAACACCCTGACCGGTTTGTGCCAGACGGCTTTCCGGTTGAACGACTTTGTGACTGCGGAGCGCTTTGCTTACGAGGGGTTGCAGGTCTACACCGACATTGGCGACCGCTGGGGCATCGCCATTGCCTACAACAACCTGGGCTACATCGCGATGGAAGCCGCCGATTATAGCCGGGCCAAAGATTTTTATCGGGCCGGAATCACCGTGTTTCGTGAGGCGGGGATCAAGGCCGGTCTGGCGAACACTTTGAACAACCTGGGGCAGGCTTTTTACAAATTGGGGGAGTTTGCGCCGGCCCGACAGCACCTCCTGGAGGCGTTGCCTATTGCGCAAGAGACCGGTGAGACGCCGATCATTCTCGAAATTTTGGCGTGGCTGGCTTTGTTGAGGGCCAGAGACGGCGAGAAGATGGCCGCGTTGGCGACTCTGGTTTTTGTGCGTAGCCATCCGGCGACGCTTCAGGCGACTGCGGAGATGGTGAGTGCGGCTTTGGCGGAATTGTCGGCGGGGCTGTCGCCGGTGCAGGTGGATCAGCTTGAGAGCCGGGGACAGGCGCAAACGCTGGAAATGGTGATGGCGTGGTTGTTGGAGGCGATGGGGTCATAAAAAGCGCTGCGCACCGATCAAGTGCGCAGCGCTGAAAATCCGGCGACCCCGGCGTCTGTTACGGCACGAAGCGGGTCAATCCGCCGTCGCTCGGAGCGAACCAGACGGTGCCGGCGGCATCTATCAGGATGCTTTGTCGCCCGTAGAAACTGTTGGAGGAGAGTCCGTCGGCGGTGGTGAACGTGGTCCACTCTTCTCCATCATAGAGCGCGATGCCGGTGCTGTACGTGGCGAGCCATATCTCGCCGCTTTGCGTCGGCAGGATGTAGTAAACATCGCTTTCGGCTTCGTAGACTTCGTTGAAGGTGTCTTTTGCGGCGTCGTAGCGGTAGAGCTGCGTCCCCAGACCTACCAGGAGGTTCCCTTCCGGGTCCAGCGCCAGAGCGTTGGCCGAGGGCGAGAACAGCGACAGGACTCCCGGCAGCTCCTCGTTCCAGATGGTGATTTCGTCGTTTTCATCGAAGCGGATCAGCGCGCCGTAAGCGCCCACCCACACGTTGGTTCCATCGAAGAGCAGCGCGCGGACGCTGCGCGGTGAGTCTTCTTCGGCGCGTTCCTCGTCGGTCAGCAGATCGTAGTACGTGAATTCTTCGCCGTCCATCACCGTCAGCCCGCTGTAAGTGCCGAACCACACCCGGCCCTTGCCATCCACCGTGATCGCGGTTGCGCCGCCATCGTAGATGCCTTTTCCAGGTTCTTCGGCATACTCGTAGTTGGTCCATTCTTCCTTCTCATTGTCGTAGAAGCTGGCGCCGGCCGCGTGGGCGATCCACCAGCCATCTTCGGCGTGATAGAAGCTGCTGACCGAATACCCGTCCATATCGTTGGTGTTCCATTTGCTCCCTGCATCAAACGCCGAGAAAATCTGCATGCCCGTGCTGCCGCCTACCCAGATATATCCATCGGGCGTCTGGGTGATCGCTTCGTAGCTGTTGCTTTTGGGCAATTCGTCCAGGACAAACGCTTTCCAGGTTTTCCCATCGAAGCCGCTGATGCCCTCGCCATCGTCGGCGTAGAAGATGTAGCCTTGATCGTTCATCACCATCGCATTCACGCCGCCGACCATTCCTTCTTCGTCCTCGTAGACTTCGAGGCAGGTTTCGGTCGCCGGATCGAACCGGCAGACGCTGCCGAAGAAGTTGCCGGTCCAGACCGTGCCATCCTCAGCCACGATGACACTCTCGAACGAATCCAGGAAGGGGAAATCCTCGACGTTATCGCTGTTGTACTGGGTGAATTCGCCGTCGCGGTACTTCAGGATGCCGTCAAACCCGACCAGCCAGACATTGCCGTCTGCGTCGCCGGCCACCGCCGCAATGTCTTCGTCGGGGGTATTGGCGGAATCCTCATCGAATCCCTCGACGCTTCCGTCGGGGTGCACGATCGAGAACCCGAACGATGACACAACCCACAGGTCGTCGCCGATGTATTTGGCTTCGTTGACCCAGTCGCTGATGAGGCCATCTTCCTCATCGTAAAATGTCCAGGTGTTGTTGACGAAGTCGTAAATGTCCAGCCCGAAGGTGTAGCCGACCAATAGCACGCCGCGTTCCTCATCGCAATCCAGAAAGTCCACGCCGGTCATCTGCATGCCGCTGTTCTCGGGAGTTATGGCTTCCCATTTACCGGCTTCCCCATTGTAGACGTTGATGCCGTATGCGTTGCCCACGTAGACTTTGGGCGCGTCGGTGGCGCAGACGGCAACGGCGTCCGTGTCGTTGGTGAGCAATCCTTCGAGGGTGGTGTAGTGGATAATTTCGTCGCTGTTGGTATTCCAAACGACAACGCCACCGCCGGTTGCTGCGATCAGGGCCTCTTCCAAAACATCAATGTCGCGCACATAGTTGCCATTGGTGTAGTGATACCACCCTTCTTCGAGGTCAATTTCCGGCGCGGGCGTGGGGGTAGGGGCTTCTGGGGTATTGGTGGGCTTGGGGGTGTTGGTGGCGGC
>DAOUFX010000562.1:0-2082 GCA_034429675.1 Anaerolineae bacterium
CCCGCCCGCGAAAAAACCTCCCTTTAATTCCCCCGCGTGAGCGGGTTATTTTTTAAGGAGAAACAAAGTGCGAAGATTAAGAAAACATCCAAAGGTCATGGCGATTTTGCGCAACGTATACGACTACATCCTTATTTTTATCGGTTCGATCATTATTGCGGCCAACGTGCCGCTATTCCTGGAAGCGAACAAAGTCGTTTCGACAGGAGTAACCGGCATCGGGATGCTCAGCTACTATCTCTGGGGCTGGCCCATCGGGTTGACCGCCCTGCTGATCAACATTCCCCTGCTGCTGGCCGGCGCGCGTTGGGGCGGCGGGTGGAAATTCTTCACCCGCACGATCTTCTCCGTCGTCGTTTACACCGTCGCCATTGACCTGCTGCGCGGCGTTTTGAAACCCATCCCATGCGACCCGCTGCTTTACACATTGTTTGGGGGGTTGCTGGATGGCCTGGGCATCGGATTGGTGCTGCGAGGGCGCGGCACCACCGGGGGCACAGACATCGTAGCGCAACTGATCTCGCATCACAAAGGGATTTCTTTTGGTCAACTCATTATGATCGTAAACGGACTTATTCTGTTGGTCGCCATCGCCGTTGTAGACGTGACCCCCGTCCTCTATGCGCTCGTCGTCAACTTTGTTTCGGGGCGTGTGGTAGATTTTGTGCAAGAGGGCGTGGCCTACGCCCGCGCGGTCATCATCATCACGCCCAAGCACGAAATAGTGCGGCAGGCGATTCTGGAACAGCTCGCCCGTGGCGTGACCGTCCTGAACGCCTTTGGCGGCTACACCCAACAGTCGCGCCCGGCGCTGTACGCCGTCGTCTACCGCTCGCAGATCACGTTGCTCAAGAGCATCATTGCCGACATTGACCCCGAAGCCTTCGTCGTCGTCTCAGAGGCCCACGAAGTTCTGGGCGAAGGGTTCCGCCCGGTCCTGGAAAAGAGTCACTGACAACAACAGCGCGCCGGACGATCAAAGGATCGCCCGGCGCGCGAAGAAAATAGCGCGGGTAAGATCAGCCCGCTTTGGGTTCAGCCACAGCCGGCGGCGTTTCGGGATGATCTACCGCTACCTCGCCGGCCAAAACGGTTTTCAGCGCGGCAATCGCCACCTCCAACATGCTGTCGTCCGGTTCACGGGTGGTGAGGTTCTGCAACGCAAGATTGGGAGCGATCAGAGCGCGAATGACCGGATTGCTCGCGTGCTTGCCGGTAAAGCGCAGGACTTCGTAAGCGATGCCGGAAATAACAGGCAACAATAACAACCGTGATATAATGCGAAGAGGCAGGGGCGGTTTGCCCAAAGGAGCGAAAACAAGAATAGAAATCAGAACAACGACCAGCAAGAATGCAGTGCCGCAGCGAGCATGTTGCCGGGAATAGGGGCGCACGCCTTCCACGGTCAACGGGGCGCCGGCTTCGTGAGCATTGATCGTCTTATGTTCCGCGCCGTGGTAGGCGAAGACGCGACGGATTTCCTCCATGCGCCCGATAACGGCCATATATCCAATCAGCAGCGCCAGCCGGATAAGCCCTTCCACAATATTGAACAACAAAGCGTGTTCCTTGATCAACAGTCCGGCCACAAACGAAGGCAATACCATAAACAAAGCCATGCCCACCAACAACGAGAACGCGCCGAGCAGCAACTCCGACCCTGTATTCATCTTGAATTCCGGGTCTTCGGCCTGGCCCACAATCTCGGCCGAGAAAAAGAGCGCCTTCATCCCCAACCCCAGACTGTCCCACAACATGGGTAGGCCGCGCAGAAAAGGGATGCGACTTAATGGCCCCCGGTAAAGTTTGCCCGTAGGCTCCTGCTTCACAACGATTTCATGGTCGTTAGGACGGCGCACCGCAATTGCCACCTGGTACTGGCCGCGCATCATGACGCCCTCCATCACAGCCTGCCCGCCATAAGACCAGCCCAAAGTTTTGCGTTCCTGAGAATTTTCTGCCATGCAAGTCTCCTTTGAAAATAGTTGAAAGTCAAAAGTCAAAAAGTCGAAAGTCCATAGCCGCTTTTAACGACCAGGTTAAAGGTATCTTCTCAAAATCTGAGGGGGGAGCTTGGGGGCG
>DAOUFX010000563.1:0-16869 GCA_034429675.1 Anaerolineae bacterium
GCGTCAGCGGCAAGCTGTTTTCCGAGGAGTTTTAGACGAGCGGGAGCTCACCGTCAGCGGATAAAATCGTGGCCTTGCAGGCCACGAGATAAAAGAAGAGTTTTTCGCGGGCGGGGGTACCCACCCGCGAAAAACCCCCTTTTTACCCCGCTTTAGCGGACTATTTTCAAGGGAGGCGCCGATGAGAGTAGACTATCACAACATTGCCGAATTGGAGCAAGCCAATTACGCCGCGATGCAGCCGATGGTGGAGATTACACCCGGCATGGAGCTGATCATACGCCCGGACGTGCTGTTGGTCAGCAACCCGGCATTGCCGCTACCCGATGTCAACCACGCCTGCCTGTTGCGAGGCACACCGGAGGCGGCGCCGGCTCTAATAGACGAAATCGTCACGTACTTCCGCTCCAAAGAAGTCACGCCGACGATCTATCTTTCTCCAGCCTGCACGCCGGCAAACTTGAGCGATCTGCTGATTGAACGCGGGTTCTCGCGGCAAAAAGAGCAAGAAGCATGGTTGGTTCTGAACGGTGTTGAGTCTGCGCGTCTGGGTAAACCTTCTCCCCAGGTCGAGGTGCGCACAATCACAAAAGACGAAGTGGGAGTTTTCGTCAACGTCTTTTTGAGGGCTTTTGATATGCCGCTCGACTATGCGCCCTTTATGGTTGAGGCGATGCGGCCTTCCATTCAAACGCCGGGGGTGAGCCACTACATGGCGTTTTGGGATGGCGAGCCAGCAGGAGTTTGTACAATGTTGACTCATCAGAACCTTGCTGTTTTTGGTAGTACCGGCATCCTGCCCACGCGCCGCGGACGCAAGGTGTTTGAAACTCTGTTCTATGAATTGTGCACAGGGTTGGCCCCATCTCACTTGAACCTGGGGCTATTACAAACTACTGCCGGTGCAATTTTCCAACGTTTTCTCCATATTATCGGGTTTGAAACCATGTTTACCCGGATGTGCTATGTACTCCCATGAGCGCCCTGGTCAAGCTTCTCAACGTCGAGAAAGCCTATCCCATGGGCGCCGTGACCTTTCAGGCGCTCAAGGGACTCTCGTTGCTCATCGAAAAGGGCGAATTCCTGGCGATCATGGGGCCTTCGGGCAGCGGCAAATCTACGCTTTTGCACCTGGTCGGCGGTCTGGATCGCCCCACGCAAGGAACCGTGGAAGTTGAGGGCGTAGTCCTCAATACGATGAACGAAACCGAATTGGCGAAATTCCGCCGGAAACACATCGGATTTGTCTTCCAGTTCTTCAATTTGATTGACAACCTCTCCATTCAGGCCAACATCGAACTGCCGGCGTTGCTGACAAATCGGGTGGACCACAAAGCGGTGAGACGCCGCGCCGACGAGCTGATGCAGCGTCTGAGCATCCGCGATCAGGCCGCCAAACACCCCTGGGAACTGTCGGGCGGCCAGCAGCAGCGGGTCGCCCTGGCACGCGCGCTCATCAACACCCCCACCTTGCTGCTGGCCGACGAGCCAACCGGCAACCTGGACAGCCAGAGCGGCCACGAAGTCCTGAACATCCTGCGCGAATTCAATGAGCAAGGCCAGACGATTTTGATGGTAACGCACGATGCCGCCGCAGCGTCGGCGGCAAAAGCCGTGTTGTTTATCAAAGACGGCGCCCTGGTCGAACGAATAACGGGCGGCGACGTGTCGCACATCGCACAATACATGGCTCAATTGACCGGAACATAGCCAGCAAACAGGGATAGGCAACAGGGAATCAGAGTTCCTCAATTCCTATTTCCTTAATTCCTCAATCCCTAATCCCCCCATCCCAATGAGGTTCACATGCGCGCCGTATGGATAAAAATCAAAGCGGATGTTCTCACCCGCCCGATGGTTTCGCTGATGATTCTACTGACCATCGTCTCGGCCACGATGCTTTTGACCCTGGCGCTGGCGACTCTGCTCAACCTGAGCGCGCCCTACGACCGTTCGTTCGCCGCCCTGAACGGCGCGCACCTCTGGCTCTACTTCGACCGCAGCAAGATGCGCCTGCGTGACGCGGAGAAAATCGCGGCGCTGCCGGAAGTCGCGGCGACCACCGGCATGCAATACAGCGTCGCGGCGCGCGTGCGGATGCGCGACTCGCGAGCCTGGCTCAGCCTCCGCTGCACCGAGACCCCGCCGCCGGACATCAACCGGTTGCTCGTCCAGGAGGGCCGTTATCTCGAAGCGCGAGCCGAAGAAGTATTGGCCACCCGCGACCTGGCCGATCTGTATGGTCTGGCGGTGGGCGACATGATTGCGGTAACCGCAGCGAATCAAAAAGATGTCACACTCCCTGTGATTGGCTTGGCCTACAACCCCATTTGGGACATCTATCGTAACACGCAACCGCCCTATCTTTATGTCAACGAGACGACCTTCCGTACGCTATTTCCCGACGATACGACGTGGGAATGGTCGCTCGGTGTGCGTCTGCGCGATCCTGAGGCGGTTGATGCGACGGTAAGCCAAATCGAGGAGTTGCTCAACCCGGACGCGCTCGTGGAGCACACCGACTGGCGCGATGTCAAAGAGTCCGCCAACTTTGCTGCACAGTTGAACTTTATGCTTTTGGGTACTTTCAGTTTCTTTGCCATCCTGGCCACCGTCCTGGTGATCGTCAGCAGCATCAGCGCCTTCGTGCTATCGCAGTTCCGCCAGATCGGCATTCTCAAAGCGGTGGGATTTACCCGGGTTCAGATTTTGCTGTTGTACATTGGGCAATATGTCGTGTTAACCCTCATCGGATGTCCCGCCGGCATCTTGTTGGGGATCTGGCTCTCGCCGCTGCCATTGCGGAATGTTGCGTCCTCTCTGAGCACCACCTTCAGCCCGCCATTCAACCCGTGGATTGTGGCGTCGGTTTTAATCTTGATTCCTGCAATTGTAATGCTGGCTACGTTGCGTTCGGCGTGGCGCGGGTCGCGGGTCAACATCATACGCGCGCTGGCGACCGGCGCCGAGGCGCCCGCGCGCAAGACCTTCTGGGGTGTGCGACTGGCAGCCTGGCTGCGTTTGCCGATGCCGGTTGTGTTGGGATTGGGGGATGTGTTTGCGAAACCTTTCCGGTCGCTGCTGACCGGTCTCAATCTAACCCTGGGCGTGATTGGCATCGTCTTCAGCCTCGTTTTGAACGAAACCCTGGAAGTTTACAAGGCCAATCCACACCTGCTAGGCGTTGTCTACGATGCCACCGTCACACGCAATCGAACCGGCGATCCGCAGACGCGCCATCTTCTCGAATCTGCGCCTGGGGTGATTGCCTTCTACGGCGAGATGCGGCTGGATGCGGAAACGGCGGACGGTCGCACCTTCCAGATCCGGGCCGTGGATGGCGCGCTGGATGCGTTTCCGTTCAACATCCTTGAAGGCCGGTTGTTACGACCGGGAACCCATGAAGCCATCGCCGGGCAAGGGTTGTTAAACTGGCTGGGATTACAAGTTGGCGACGAAATCACGCTGACCGTGAATAATCGTGGCAGCCATCCGGTGACGTGGCGCGTTGTCGGCAGCTACACCGAGCCGGCCAATGCCGGGCAGATGTTGCTGGTCAATTTTTCCTCAGTAGCCCGCCTGACAGGCGGATCCCGCCCACAGGTTTATTATCTCAAACTAACTTCCAACGTGGATACGGCACGTCTCAAACATTACCTGGAACCGCGCAGGGACGCCGATTTGAGCCTGACGCTGGCCGGTCAAACCGTCCCATCGCTGGTCACCTATTTACAGCTTGCACTTTTTATCTTATCCGCTATTCTAATTGGTATAGCTTTGGTTAATGTCTTTAACACAACGTTGTTAGCCGTACAAGAAAAGCTACGAATCATAGGAATTTTGAAGACATTAGGACTGACCCCTGCACAAGTTCTTCAAATGGTGAACACTTCTGCCGGATTTCTTGGCGCCCTGGCGACACTTGCCGGTCTTCCTCTGGGATGGATTCTTACTAAAGCCGCATTGGGGATGTTGGCTCAACTGTATGGGTTTGGAAAAGTCCAGACGATGTTAAATTTTGGTTATTTTGTGTTTTTGCCGTTGGCGGTGATAGGGGCGAGTATCCTGGGAAGTTTATTGCCTGCACGTCAAGCAGCACGTGTGTCAGCTAAAGATGTACTCTATCGTGAGTGAAACCAATGAAATTCATTATTGCTATATTTTGGGAACTGGTCAAAAATCTACCTGTCATGGTGTTATTTGTTGCTGCAATATGGCTGTGGTCTCATCAGCGCCGGCGAGATGCTGTGTTTTGTTGCATTGCAAGCGCTGTTTCCGGCCCGTTGCTTATTCATGTCATTGAGCCGCTTGTTAGTGGTGGTCGCGGGCTTTGGGGTGTTACGTTAATCAACATTGCTGTCTTTGGCATATTGCAAATGTTTTTCACCATTTATTTGGGTACAGAAGGCAAATGGAGTAGTAGAAACACCGATTTTGTGTTGGGTGCGTTAGCCGGAATAGGGATGGCGCTGGCCCAGGGAATAGCTGCCAATGGAGAACTCTCGGTCGCCGTTATACTTCGCCATATGCTGGCTCTGAGCGTGGCTTTTGCATTATTGGTCAACGGCATTCGGCAATTGAAGGTCAAATCTTTCCGAGACGCTATGTTGGGAGCGCTCATTGTCAACATTCTTATTTCCGTGGCCATCAGTGTCATTGATTATAGTTACTTGTCTTTCTCGACGGGGGTTTGAGACATCCATGAGGAGCAGTTATAACAGATGGCAAAGTTGAGACAAATATCCTGGCGAAATGGTGTTTCAGGAACCGGTCGTTGTTTCGACAAGCGCTTATTTTCGGAGAAAAACAGATGCCGAAATCAAAACCCGTATCGTGGCAGCGCATTTTTCTGATTGTTGCCTGCGGCTATGCCTGCCTACGGTTTACAGCTCATCTCATCGGTCTATCATCGCTGGTTCCGTATAGCGATTTGCCGGTCTACTTACGCACAGCAGAGCGCCTATTAGCCGGCCAACCATTGTATCACTTGAAGGAATTGGCAAGCGTTAGCTACTTTCAATACGCTCCGGTATTTGCATTGTACTACACGCCCATGCTCAGTTTGCCCATCAACCTCGCGGCATTGTTACTTTCATTACTCTATCCAATCACTTACGCTTTGCTATTTTGGCGTTGGAACGTTATCCTACAACATTTACAATTGGAAGCAGCACGACAAGTGTTATGGAAACTGTTACCCATAATTTTAGTGTATGAAGTTTTTTGGAGCGACCTGGCTTACCTAAATCTCTATACGCTTATACCACTTTGTGCGACGCTATTGTTAGAAGCTATCCTAAATAAAAATCTGCCACTAGCTATCCTTTGGCTCGCGATCATCTTGCCCATCAAGCCATTTTGGGCCTTCCCGGTTTTGTTGCCACTGCTATTCAAGCGCTGGCGTTTCTTCTTCAAGCTAGTTGCCGGTGGAATGATAGCTTATCTTGCGCTTGCAGTACTGGCCGGCGTCATTGTTGGATGGAGTTATACCTTTGAACAATACATGGCCTATTTTGATTTTCTATTGCACTTGTCGAGCAATTTCTCCTGGCGAATTTTGGCTGAGGGTAATTTGCTAGGTTACAATCATTCGATTAAACAGGTCATTGTATATTTTGGGGGTGTATCTGCACTTTCTCTTGGGATTGCTGCTATTCTTAAGGGCGCACTCCTTTTTCCGCTGGCGCTTATACTATTCAAAGAATGGAAGAATCCACCTGTTAACGAGAGCGCAATCCGGCAATTAAACCTATTTTGGGGACTATACCTGGCGGTTTTCATCTGGTTAGATATAGTCTGGGAGGTGGCCTTGGGGTGGGCGTTATGCGCTTATCTATGGCCCTTTTTGACACGGCGCTGGGAGCGGTTAGCGATCGGCGCTACTTTTGGAGTGATGGCAATGTTAGACCCCTGGCGCCTGGCAAGTTTCATTGCGGGCGGCGACCATATCGTTGGGGCACGTGGGGAAATACTCACTGATCCTTCTGCTTATGCTCCGCTGATTCTGGCGGAATTGTTGGTGTTCTATGGATTATGGTTCAAGACGCGTGTTTTTTTGTTAAGTCCGGTTCACAGTGTTGAGCATTGAGGTTATTTATGATGAATATTGAGACATTCCTATCGCTGCCCGCAGAAGAAATTGCGCACACAGTGCGTGAAGCCGGGCCAAAAGTGTGTGTGTTCCCGATCAATGGAACACGACGCTGGTTTATGTTGGAACACTCTTTTACAGATCATGACAATCCCGAGAAACTTTACCTTGAATCCATGATTCAATGTTATGTCCGACTCTATGGGATGCTCTTTCAATACGGGATAGATACCGTGTTAGCCCCAGCATTCGGCCCAGACCTGATGGCGCGAGGAGACGAATACACGCAAATGGCTTCACAGGGGTGGGCGCAAATGATGAACCACCCGGATTTTCTGGAGTTATGTGAATCATATCAGATAGGCATTCACTTCTATGGAGACTATCGCAAAGTATTTGCTGGAACACAACATGCACAAATACTGGATGTATTTGATGAACTGTCCGCGCGAACAGCATCCCATGCAGGCCGCCGCCTTTTCTTTGGTTTATTTGCTCATGATCCTGCAGAGCAGATCGCGGAATTGGCTATTCATTACTATTTGCAATACAAAGTCATGCCTGAGAAGTGTACATTGATCGAGTTGTATTATGGAGAATATGTTCCTCCTGTAAGCTTTTTTATCGGGTTTGATAAGTTCTCTGTTTTCGATATGCCTTTGGTGGCTACCGGAAATGAGGATATCTATTTTACCGTCGCCCCGTCTCCTTATTTCACTGAGCGACAGTTGCGAAATATTCTGTATGATCATCTCTACCTTCGTCCTGAGGAAGACATGGACTATTCCAATATAAGCTTGCAAGGATGGAACTGCATGCGTGATTTCTACCGGCTCAATCGAGAAAACTCGTTGGGAGTTGGGGCGCGGCATGCTGTTGCCAAATTCTGGTATCCATTGCCACAAGTGCGGCTGCCAGATAACTTCACAGAATCATAGAATTGGGGAAACAATGGATCTACGTCGAGAAATTCGTGACTTGTTAGCACAAATTGGGCCAGGACAGATGACACTTACGGCCTATGATACTGCTTGGGTCGCTCGATTGGGAGAAATAGGGGAGCCTCTAGGTATCAGCGCATTGGAGTGGTTACGAGAAAATCAATTAGAGGATGGGAGTTGGGGCGCGCGACACCCACTCTATTATCACGATAGGGTTATATGTACGTTGGCGGCGATGAATGCGTTGTCGCGACAGGGACGGGCTCAGGATCGAGAACGCTTGCGATATGCAGAGATTGCTTTGAATGCAATGATTCCAAAATTGGGGTTAGACTCGATCGGTGAAACAGTAGGGTTTGAACTGATTGTCCCGACTTTGTTGAAGGAGGCTTTGGCGCTTGGCGGACTTCATAAAGGCGGGACAGAACTTTTGGTGAAGTTGGCGAGCTTCCGTTCGGCAAAATTGTCCGCTTTACCGGATGGGATCGTCAACCGCTTTGTGACGGTCGCTCACTCTGCCGAAATGGCGGGATTTGACGGAATGAAAATTCTGGATGTGGACAATTTACAAGAACCGAATGGCTCTGTGGGGCATAGTCCGTCGGCGACAGCCTATTTTGCCCGGTACGTTCGTCGGAAAGATCCACGCGCGATTGCGTATTTGTATGAAGCCGCCAGTGGGGGGGGGGTGCCAAACGTTTTTCCCTTCGATATTTTCGAGTCTGCATGGGTTCTATGGAATCTATCCTTGATTCAAAAGCCGGACGATGAACTCATTGCGTTGTGCCAACCACAACTGGATTTTTTACAAGCCGCCTGGAAGCCCGGAAAAGGGGTAGGATTTGCCGTCGGTTATACTCCCCAAGATGGTGACGACACAAGCCTGGCTTACGAAGTGTTGTCACGCTTTGGACGTCCTGTGGATTGGGATACGCTCCAACATTACGAGCACGTTTATCATTACCGTTGTTTTGATCTTGAATCAACCCCGTCCATTAGCGCTAATGCTCACATACTCGATGCATTGAAATCTGCCGGCCTTGACTGGCAGCATTCTTCGATACAGAAATTATTGTTTTTCCTTAAACAACTTAGGGTTGATGGGAAATTCTGGCTTGACAAATGGCATGCATCCCCCTACTATGCTACTGCTCATGTCGTGATTGCGATGATGGACTACACGGACGATTGCGTGGCCGATGCTATATCGTGGATTTTGGAAACCCAACATGAGGATGGTTCTTGGGGACACTATATGCCCACAGCCGAAGAGACGGCCTATTGTTTGCAGGCGCTTATCGTTTGGCAGCAACATGGGAACGTCTTGCCTGAGGCCGTTCTCAACCGTGGTGTTGCCTGGCTGGAAAACCATGCTACGCCCCCCTATCCGCCGCTGTGGGTAGGAAAATGTTTGTATTGCCCCGAATTGGTGGTGCGCGCGGCAATCGTGGGGGTCCTGGCGACGACTATAAAATAATTTTCGCGAGTCGGCATGTGTCAATAGAGCGCTATAATACCAACAATGCGCAAATAATTGAGCTTTCAACCCGCATTGTAGTGAGGGACTTATGAAACAGTCAACCATAGCTTATTTATTACAGGTATCTTCATCTGATCCGGAAGATGCGCGCCGCCGCAAATTACTCAACATTTTGCTTATCGGGATAACGTTATTGACCGTCGTGATGTTGGTGGGGCTTATCGTCACGCGTGTTGCTGGCTTAATACCTCCCGAAATGTTTTTGGCCATGGGCACTATTGCGTTAGTCGTGCTGATAGGTTTTAGCATCATTTTTCTGATCAACCGCTATGGGGCAGAATGGCTGGCGGCGACCCTATTTATCTTGTTGTTGACCGTCGTTTTTGCCTTCTCTGATGACCCTCAGCAGGTAGTTGACGGACGCACGGTGTTCTTGTTTTCTATCCCTATTTTGATGGCCAGTGTTATTTTGCGCCCGTGGGCCAGTTTTCTGGTGGCTGGCCTTAGCGGCGTCATTATTTCTCTTATCGCATTGGTCGTGTTAGATGCAAACACGCCCCCTATCCCGGCAATTCTCGGTTTTTTCACCATTGCTCTTGTCTCCTGGCTCTCTTCACGTAGCCTGGAAAACGCCCTGGCCGACCTGCGTGTCCTCAACACCGAACTCGACCAGCGCGTCCAGGATCGCACCCGCGAGTTAAGCGAGGCCAACAACGAATTGATGCTCGCCTACGAAAAGCTCAAGGAGGTAGATCGCCTCAAGTCGCGCTTCGTCTCGATGGTCTCCCACGAGTTGCGCACGCCGGTCAGCGCCATCCAGGGCTTTGCTGAAATGATGGAAGCCGGCGTCTACGGCCCGATCAGTGAAAGCCAGCAGGCGGCGCTATCGCGCATCCAGGCCAACGATCAACGATTGCTCGATCTGCTCAACGACCTGCTGGATCAAGCGCGGATGGAAGCGGGCCAGATGTCGCTGCACAATGCCCATTTCGCCGTTGAAGATCTGATCCAGAAGATGGAATCCACCATGCGGGTGCTGGTCGAAGCCAAAGGGCTGTACCTGGCAACGCGAATCGAAGACAATGTGCCCGAAGTGGTCGAAGGCGATATCAAGCGCCTGCATCAAATCCTCGTCAATCTGGTCAACAACGCGCTCAAGTTCACCGAGCGCGGCGGCGTGATGATTCACGTCTACGCGCCCGATCCGGAGCATTGGGCCATGGATGTCAGCGATACCGGGCCCGGCATCCCGCCGGAGGCGATGTCTTACATTTTCGAGCCTTTCCGCCAGGTAGACAGCTCGGCCACCCGCGAGCACAAAGGGTTTGGGTTAGGTCTGGCCATCGTTAAACAGCTTACAGAGCTGATGGGCGGCAAGACGTCCGTCGCCAGCACGGTGGGAAAAGGCAGCACATTCACCGTCTATTTGCCGCGCGTCCCGGTTGCGACGGCCAACAAAGGAACCGCCGCGCCACACTAATCCGCCAATCGAGTAACCCACGCCGTCCAATTCCTGACTGACTTTGGACTTTCGACTTTAGACTCATCCGAAAGGAGGCGACTGCGCCTATGTCAGAGGTCCAGGCTGTTATTTTCGATCGTGATGGGGTTTTAACCTATTTTGATATGCGGGCCGCCATGGCCTATTTCCTCCCCCTGCTTCCCATTTCTTTGGAAGAATTGACACAGCGCTGGTGGGCGTGGCGCGACCGCCAAACGGCGCCCGGCAGCGTCGCCGCCGAGCAGATCCTTTTTGAAGGGTTTTGGAACGCGCTGGCCGACGATTTGAACCTCACCCTCGCACAACGCGAACAGCTCCACCAGTTTGACTACACCACAGTGGTGCGCCCCTTCCCCGAAGTCGCCGCCATGTTGCAGGCGGTCAAAGCGCGCGGGCTCAAGGTGGGCGTGCTCTCCAATTTCGAGTTAGCCAGCATTGACGCCTCGTTGCAATCTGCCGGGTTGGCCGGATGGGTGGACGTGGCGCTCGCCGCGCCGGTGATCGGCGTCGCCAAGCCCGATCCGCGCGCCTACCTGGCCGTGGCGCGCGCCCTGGAAGTGCCGCCGGAGCATTGCCTCTACATTGACGACGAAGCCGAATGGGCCGACGGCGCGCGCGCCGTCGGCATGACAAGTTATTGGTTAGATCGAGAACGTGCTGAGTCTGCTTTATCTGAAGGTGTTATGTGCAATCTGTCGGCGGTAATCGAACTTTTGACTTGCCAGTAGGCGCTTGTACAAGTAGCGGTCTGACATTCGGGACACGCGGGTAAATCAATGAAACGTTCCCTGATCAAACAAGGCTTCTTTTATGGGCTAATCGGCCTTGGAGATTCGCTGATCTGGCAACTGATCAGCAATTGGCAAACCTATTTTTATTTGCCGCCGGATGGACTTGCATTGATTCCGATTGGTGTGCTCTATGGAGTGTTGATGACGGTCAACGCTGCGGTAGATGCGCTCATTACTATCCCGGTTGGTTATTGGTCGGATCAGTCTCGTAGCCGGTGGGGGCGACGCCTGCCCTGGATGTTTCTGGCAGGATTGCCACGGTTACTCTTCTTTTTTCTGTTGTGGATTCCACCCCAGAGGACAACGTCGGTTCAAAACCTATGGTACCTCGCTGTGATTTTGCTTGCGCATGGGACTATTACCGGCTTTCAACAGGTTCCTTACAACGCACTGTTGCCGGAACTGGCAAGCGACGATCAATCCCGGATCGTCATCTCGTCCTGGAGTGGCAGTCTTCGCCTGGTGGGAGTGGTTGTGAGCAGTTTGGCCGGGTTGACGATCGCCCGTTGGGGATACATGAAAACCATGACAGGGTACGCGCTGGCAAGCATGCTGCTTTTCTATTTGCCGTTTTTGGCGCTACGTGAACCGACGACCCGCAGGGCGCCGGCCAAACGCCTCAACATTCGCCAAAGCCTGATGATTACGTTGAAAAATCGTACCTTCTTGATCATGACACTGATTCATGCGCTCAGTACCAGCAGCCGTGTTCTGGTCCAGATTGTATTTCCCTTCATTGTCACCGAGATTTTGTTGCTTTCTACGGATAGCACAACCTATTTTTATCTCTTGGGATTAGTGGCCTCGTTCGCGGCCTATCCTCTGGTTCCCCGGCTTACCAAACGTATCGGAAAACGCCGGGCATTTTGGGGATCGCTTTTGATGACGGCCATTGTGATGCCAACGCTGATGTTCATCGGCGGTGATTGGCTCCCCGTCCCGCCATTCATTCCCGGCGCCCTCTGGGTAATTTTGGAAGCCGTTGTAATGGCGATGAATCTCACCCTGGAATCGGCCTTCATTGCCGAAATCATTGATCGAGATGCGGAAGTCGTTGGACAACGACGTGAGGGAATGTACTACGCGACATTGGACTCTGCAGATAGTATCGTTTACAGTGTTGTGGGCGTGATTCCGCCTCTCTTGATGCTTTTGGGCCGCAGTCACACGGATCCCTCCGGTCCCTTGGGTATCCAAATGACCGGTGTATTGGGTGGCATACTGGCGTTGCTGGCAGTTCTGACGCTTCGTCTATACCCGGTGCAGGTGAACGCAGCGCCTGTGGAAGGTGCCGCATAGGGACGATTGAGGAAACGTTCCACGCCGGTCTTGAGAATAAGTGAGGTGAGGCCTATGCGAATCACAATTCTGGCTTTTGGCACTCGTGGCGACACCCAACCCTTCGTCGCCCTGGGATTGGCCTTGCAGGCTGCCGGGCATGCGGTCCGCATCGTGACGCACGCCTCATTCTACGACTTCGTGACGCAGTACGGGCTGCCGTGCGCCACCATTGACATTGATTTCCGCAAGGCCTGGCAGTCACAAAACAAACCCGGCATTCATTTGCCCTCCGTCTACCGCCTGGTGCGCGATCACACCATGCAAGCGCTACAAGCGATGTGGAGCGGTTCTCAAGACGCAGAAGCGCTCATCTGCAACTACATGGGCCGCGTCCCCGGACGGCACATCGCCGAGCGGCTTGGCGTCCCCACGTTCGTCGGGCCGATCCATCCCCACCAGATGGATTTTTTCTACGGCAACCGCTACTTCAACGACGTGGGCGAGCCGGTGCGCAATCTCAAAGAGGGATTTCTGGACCGTATGGTCGAACTCATCTACATGCAGGTGTTCAACCGCTGGCGCAAAACGGCGTTGGGATTGCCGGCAGCGCCCTGGTTGGGCAACGATCGCTGGCTGCTGGAGCGCCAGACGCCAATTCTATGCTCTTGGAGCCCGGTGGCTTCGCCGAAGCGCCCGGAATGGCCGGATTGGGTGCACGTCACCGGCTACTGGTTCCTGGCCCACCCGGCGACGTGGCAGCCACCCGCCGATCTGCTGGCGTTTCTCGAAGCCGGGCCGCCGCCCGTCACGATCGGCTTTAGCAGCGTCACCCACCTCGAGGTAGCCGACATGAACGCGCTACTATTGGACGGTCTGGCGCTGGCCGGACAGCGCGGCGTCATCACAGCCGGCTGGAACGAGCTGGGCCAACAGGCGGCGCTGCCCAATACCGTCTACGCCGCGCAATCTCTGCCGCACGACTGGCTGTTCCCGCGCGTCTCCGTTGCCGTGCATCACGGCGGCGTCGGCACAACGGGCGCCGCGCTGCGCGCCGGTATCCCCAGCGTGATCATCCCCTTTGTGGTGGACGAGCCGTTCTGGGCCTGGCGGGTGAACCAACTCGGCGCCGGGCCGCCCGGCATCCCGCCAAAACAACTGACCGCAGCCCGGCTGGCGGAAGCGCTCAAGCTCGCGGCCAACGATCCGACCATGCGCGCGCGTGCCGCCGGGTTGGGCCAGCAAATCCGCGCCGAAGACGGGCTGGCAAACGCCGTGGAGCTATTCCAGCGTTACGTGAAAGGAGGCTGAGATGCGCATCACCATGGTCGCTTTCGGCACTCGCGGCGAGGTTCAGCCCTACATCGCATTGGGACTGGCCTTGCAAGCCGCCGGGCACATGGTTAAGGTGGTGACGATCGGGCAACTGCACGAGTTGGTCACCGCTTATGGGCTAACGTCCGTGTCCATCCCCTTCCACTCGTTTGGATCCACCCAGGTCACCGGCGACAACAGCGTGCCGCTCCTGGTGATGTACCGGACGGCGCAGCAATTCATCAAGGACACGCTGCGGGTGATCTGGGAGGAATGCCGCGACGCTGAAGCGATTATTTTCCATCATATGAGCCGGATGGCCGTGACGCATGTGGTCGAAAAACTGAAAGTTCCGGCCTTTATGGTGATTGTGCATCCCTTCCACCTGCGCTTCTTGCTGTATGACTGGCGCGAAATCAATATCCATGGCGAACCGGTGTTGGAACTTGGGGGCATGGCGCGGCAACAGGCCGAATGGTGGATGTTCAAGGGGCCCATCAACCGCTGGCGGCGCGATGTGTTGGGCCTGCCGCACGCGCCGTTCTGGGGCAACGACGGCCTGATCAAGACGCGGCAAATCCCTTTGTTCTGCGCCTACAGCCCTCGCATCTACCCCAAACGCGCCGATTGGCCGGATCGCGTGCACGTCACCGGCTACTATTTCCTTGACCAACCGCCCGGCTGGGAACCGCCGGCGGCGCTGACGGCTTTTCTCGAAGCAGGGTCGCCGCCGGTCTACATCGGATTTGGCAGCCTGCTCCACCAGGGCGACCTGCAGGACAAAACCGACCTGGTTCTGGAAGCGCTGCGGCGGGCGGGGCAACGCGGTATCCTGGCCGCCGGCTGGAGCGGGTTTGGGCAACGTCCGGCGCTGCCTGAATCCGTGCTGGCCATCGAATCCGCGCCGCACGACTGGCTCTTTCCGCGAGTCGCGGCGGTCGTGCACCACGGCGGTGCCGGCACGACGGCCGCCGGGATTCGCGCCGGCATCCCCAGTATTCTGATTCCGGTCACCTGGGATCAGCCCTTCTGGGGGCAGCGTGTGGCCGACCTGGGCATCGGCCCGCCGCCCATATCACCCAAACAACTGACCGCCGAACGCCTCGCCGCCGCCATTGACGCCGCCGTGCACGACCAGACCCTACGCACCCGCGCCGCACAACTCGGCGAACAAATCCGCGCCGAAAACGGTGTGGCGCAAACGATGATGTTAATAGAACAGTACTTAAAACGTGAAGCGTGAAATCCGTAATTCGCTGACCCGCTCAAGGAGGCAGAATATGGAACCAAATCCGTTGCTCAAAAAACTAGGGCTGGGCCCCAACGATCGCGCCGTCATTTTGCATGCCGATGACGTAGGCCTGTGTCACGCCGGGTTGGCAGCCTACACCGAACTGGTAGACTTCGGGCTGCTTTCGTCGGCATCGGTGATGGCGCCTTGCGCGTGGTTCCCGGCGACGGCGACCTATTGCCGGGAGAACGCCGCCAGGGTGGATATGGGCGTGCACATCACTTTCAACAGTGAGTGGCCGGCGATGCGCTGGTCGCCGCTTTCAACGCGCGACCCGGCGTCGGGGTTGTTGGATGACGACGGGTATTTCCCGGCAACGACCGAAGCTTTGAATACGCAGGTGACCCCGGAAGCAGCGCACCGCGAAATTCAGGCGCAGGTCGAACGCGCGTTAGCGGCCGGGATAGACGTGACGCACATAGACTCACATATGTTCGCCGTGTCCTCTCCCTCCATTTTCCAGGCTTACATTCAAACTGCCCTGCAGCATCGCATCCCGCCGCTGTTGGTGCGCGGTCAAGCCAGCGATCTGTACTACCTGGAACAGGGCAAGTCTCCCGTCGAGGCGCCCGACGAGATGGCGCAGTACATGAACATGTTGCAGGAACAGGGATTGCCGGTGTTGGATTACCTTTACCTGACGCCGCTCAACACCGATGAAGACCGTGTAACGGTGGTGCAACGGCTGTTAGCGCGACTCGCGCCGGGAATCACTTATCTGATTTTCCATCCGGCCAAAGATACGCCTGAAATGCGCGCGTTGGCTCCTGATTGGAAAGCGCGTGCCGCCGATTACGCAGGGCTGAAAAATGACGCCCTGCGCAAAACCTTTCAGGATGCCGGCGTCCATATCATCGGCTGGCGCATTTTGCGCGATCTGATGCGCGCCGAATTCGAGAGGTAGGGATCATGCGCGTCACCGTACTGGCTTTTGGAACTCGCGGCGATATCCAAACCGCGCTGGCTCTGGGAGTGGGTTTGCAACAGGCCGGTCACTCCGTGCAGATGGTGACGCAGGCTACTTTTTACGATCTGGTGGAAAGCTACGGGCTACATTGCGCGCCGATTGCGGCAGATGTGCGGTTGCCTTCCCAGAAGGAGGCCAAGACCGGCAAATTGTCGGTATACGATCAGTACCGGTTGGCCCGGCGGTATTTGCAAGAGGCATTGGACGGCGTCTGGGAAGCGGCGCAGCATGCCGAGGCGCTGGTCTTTTCCGATTGGGGACGCATCCCGGGCATTCACATCGCCGAGAAACTGGATATTCCGGCTTTTATGAGCCTGGGACATCCCTTACAAATGTGCTTCTTGTACCCTGAAACCAACGTCTATGGCCCGGCGTGGCGCTGGATCAATTCCCGGCTGCGCAAAATGGCGCTATGGTATTTGGGGTTGAATCATGGCATCAACACATGGCGACAAAAGACCTTGGGATTGCCCCAAACCACCTTTTGGAAAAGCGAAACCGCGATCAAGCGCCGCCGGATTCCGTTGTTCTACGCCCATAGCCCGCTGGTTTTCCCGAAACCGCCCACCTGGCCGGCGTGGTTGCATGTCACCGGGTATTGGTTCCTGGATTTGCCGCAGGCGTGGAACCCACCGGACGATCTGCTCAATTTTCTGGCAGCAGGTTCGCCGCCGCTGTGCATCGGGTTCAGCAGCATGACCAACCGCAAAGTCAAAGCCCTGGCCAATCCAATCCTGGATGCGCTGGCGCAGACCGGCTTACGCGCCGTGCTGCTGTCTGGTTGGAGCGCTTTGGGGCAAACGCATGCGCTGCCGGCGACGGTCTATGCCATTGACCACCTTCCACACGATTGGCTTTTTCCACAAGTCTCCGCCGTTGTGCACCATGGCGGCCCTGGAACATTGGCGGCGGCCATTCGCGCCGGTGTTCCCAACGTTGTGATCCCTTTTGCCCTGGATCAGCCCTTCTGGGGAGCGTGCGTGGAGAGATTGGGGATTGGCTCAAATTTGAACTACAAAAACCTGACAGCAGAACGTCTGGCGCAGGCCTTCACCAGCGCAGTCGGTGACCCGGCCATTCGAAATCGCGCCGTGGATTTAGGAGAGCAAGTTCGCGCCGAGGATGGCGTCGCCAACGCCGTCGCCCTTTTTGAGCACTATGTGCGCCGGGGATAAACTGTGCGCCGCAATATCTGGGGGTGGGAGTTTGGGGGCG
>DAOUFX010000564.1:0-5718 GCA_034429675.1 Anaerolineae bacterium
CGCCCCCAAACCCTCACTTTCCCCCTTTTTATTGAGATGATAGTTTGACAAGCTATTGAATTGACATATTCTAAAGGGCATTCAAAATCACAGAGCATATTAAGGAACTTGTGTCTTGGTAGTAGAAGAGCAATTAACAGAGTTTGATGACGATCCCGAAGAAGACGAAGACGAGGATGTAGTAGAAGTAGAACTCGTTCCTATCGGAGAAGAAATGTCCGGAGAAGAATACCTCATGACGCTGGGTTTCGATCAGGGGTATGTTTCTTACGATGACATTTTGCGCGTCTTCCCGGATGCCGAGGAAGACATCGTGCGTTTGGATGAAATCATCTCGTCGTTGATGGAAGCCGGAATCACAGTAGGCGCGCCGGATGATGAAGAAATGGCGAAATTCTCCGATCTTGATGAGGAAGACGAAGAGGATGAGAAGGCCGAAGAAGACATCTATCGCGCCATCGAAGTAGACGACACTATCGGCCTTTACTTGAAGGAAATCGGTAAGGTTGCGCTGTTGACGGCCGATGAAGAGGTTTCGCTGGCCAAACGGATGGAACTGGGCAAAAAAGCCCAGAATAAGTTGAACACCGGGCGCTATACCAACGAAGAGAACCGTTGGGAACTCGAAGACAAGGTCTATGACGGCATCGCCGCCCGCGAACATCTGATCCGGGCGAATTCACGTCTGGTCATCAGCGTCGCCAAAAAATACATCGGGCGCGGGGTTCCTTTCTTGGATTTGATTCAGGAAGGTAACATCGGCCTGATTCGCGCCTCCAACAAGTTCGATTACCAACGCGGTCACAAGTTTTCGACTTATGCAACCTGGTGGATCCGTCAGGCCGTCACCCGCGCGATCGCCGACCAGAGCCGCACCATCCGTGTCCCGGTGCACATGGGCGATCAGATCAACAAGATGTTGCGCATCTCCCATCAACTGACGCAACGGCTGGGCCGCAGCCCGACGCCGGAAGAATTGGCCGCCGAGATGGAAATCCCGGTGCGCAAAGTTGAACAGATGCTCGACGTGGCGCGCCGGCCTCTCTCGCTGGAGATGCCCACCGACGACGAAGAAGAAAGCACGTTGGGCGATTTCGTGGAAGATACCGACAGCCCGGCGCCGCCGGATGAAGTCAGCGCCGAGATGTTGCGGGATCTGTTGATCGAGATTTTGTCCGATTTGCCGCCCCGCGAAGTCAAAATTTTGCAGATGCGCTATGGCCTGCTGGATGGGCAAACCTACACGTTGGAACAGGTGGGGAAAAAGCTGGGCGTAACCCGCGAGCGCGTGCGTCAAATTGAGGCGCAAGCCTTGAGCCGCCTGCGACACCCGGCGCATGCCCGCCGCTTGAGAGATTTTCTGCGCGGTTAATGAACGAAAACCGGGGAAGCGAGCGCTTCCCCGGTTTTTTTACGCATCGTCTTTCACCTGAATGACATCTCCCCCGGCGGCGCGCGTCAACCGGTCGCGGATGGCCAGGCCCAACCCGGCGGCACCGAAGTCACGCGCCAGGATGATTTGAACTTCGGCCTGATCCAGGGCCCGCAACGCTGCAAAAAGTCGTCGGGCAATCTCCTCCGGCATTTCCTGGGCCCCTGCCGATTGGAAAACGGCCGGTACAGCCGCGAAATCGGCGAGGTCTTCTTCGGCGAGCAACAATCCCACCCGCACCCCCTGAGCGTGCAACCGGATGGCCGCCGCGCGCATCGCCCGCAACGTTGCCGCGCGCGGACCCTGATAGAGCGTAAGTCTGGCGCGCGGCGCATAATGTTGAAACAGTGTGCCCGGAGACTGCGCCTGCTCCGTCGGCAAGACCGGACGCGCCAATACCTGAACCTCCCCCAAAATCGCCGCCAACGCCTCGCGGCTGACGCCGCCGGGGCGCAGGATCGTCGGCGGATCGGTCGTCAACGTGAGCACGGTGGATTCCACGCCAATGCTTGTCGGGCCGCCATCGAGAATGAGATCAATGGCGCCATCCAAATCGGCCATGACGTGCTCCGCCGATGTGGGGCTGACATGGCCAAAGCGATTGGCGCTGGGAGCGGCGATCGGAGTCCCCGCGGCCTGGAGCAACGCCAGCGCCACCGGATGAGCCGGCATGCGCACGGCCACCGTCGCGCCGCCGGACGTGACAATATCGGGAATGCAAGCGGCGCGGGGCAACACCAGGGTCAAGGGGCCGGGCCAGAAATGATCCACCAACGCCAACGCCACCGGCGAGACTTCGGCGACAACTTCAGCCAACGCCGGCTTCGACATCACGTGGACGATCAATGGGTCGTTGGCGGGGCGTCCCTTGGCGGCGAAGATGCCGCGCACGGCTTCTGCGTCCAATGTGTTCGCGCCCAGGCCGTAGACGGTTTCGGTAGGGAAGGCCACCAGCCCGCCGCCACGCAAGACAGCGGCCGCCTGCGCAATGATGGCCGGCTCCGGCGTTTGTGGATTCACTTGAAGGTGTATCGTCTTTTGAGAATGACCCGTCACGTGCCCTCTGCGCAGTCGCTACGCTCTCGCGACACTTAAAATGCCGCGTTCGACCAGCGCGCCGGCAAAGTGTAACACATCCCGCTGCACCTGGCTCAGGTCGGCGGTGAATTCCTCGGCGATAGCGTCGGCCACCGCGCCCAAAGTGCGCGTCCCATCGCTGAGAAGCAGAACCCGCGCTCCGGTTTCATTGAGCACCACATAACGGCCCTGGTCGGGAATCACCACCACCAGTTCGTTGTCAGTTTTGCGCGTCACAATTTGCGGATTGCGCGCTAAAACATCATCCCAACTCAGCATCAATCACCTCCCAAAATGTCGGCTCCTTTTGGAAATGCAGCGCGCGGACGGGGATGGCGGATGTTACCTTTTCCCAGCGCACAAACACATCCGGGAGCCATGCTGCATCCCCGGAGAGCACCGGGGTGTTGGCCACCAACTCCCCAAGAGCACGCCCCTGGGGCAACGTCTCAAGCGAGACATGCGGCGCTTTGATCAAACGCAGCAACGCATAAAGGGTGACCCCTTCCCCATCACAGCCGGCGGCGCGACGGCTCTTGCCGAACGGCGTCGCCCAGATTTGCCAGCGCTCCCCATCCGGCCATAACAGCAACAAATCGTCGTTGAGCACTGCGTCCGGGGCGGAGAGACGGGCTGCCGTCGTTTTGCCGCTCCCGGAGACTCCGAACAGCGCATAGCCCCGATGGCGATGGACGATTCCGGCGGCGTGAAAGAGCAATCCGCCGCGCGTGAAACTTTGGACGGCCAGGACGACTCGCAGAAAATAGCCAATGTCGGCGGGTGTGGCTTGAGGGTGCGCCCGCAGCGTCGCGCGCGTCTGGGCGGCGCTAATTTGTCCCAAGAAGCCGGGGCCGGATAATTCACATTCACCGCCGCGGCAGCGCGGCAGGACTTCAAAAAGAGGCGTCTGGGGTAGGTCGAGCGCCTCATCCGCGACAATTTCGACGGGCCACGCGGGAATTGTGGGATGGGATTGCCATTTGCTCCAGGCGCGGCGCAAAGGATCCAGCCATGGCGCCGGCCCGTGCGCTTCGAGCGCCGCGCCGGCTATCCCCAGGCGCAATGTCTGCCCATGTTCATCAGTCATGATGAGCGCGATCCTTTCCAGATCAAAACAATCGCAAGCATTAACATCAGCCCTCCCTCGATCTTGGTCCAGGTTCGCGGCAACCCGGCGCGCACGGTTACCACGTCGGGGTAGGTTGTGTGATCCCCATCCCATTCCACTTCTTCGATGCGGTAAGCGTACCGCCGGCCAACGCTCACATCGGCATCCGCAAACTCATACGCAGCGCCGGTCATCTCATCGCCCTGCGCCGGGATCAACGTGGGGTTGGCTTGAACGAAATCGGCGGACGCTGCCGGCGAACGGTAAACGTTGAACCCGGCCGTGCCCACTTCGCTGGCCGTCTCCCAGGAAAGCGCCACCGGGGGGATGTCGGCTAAAAGCAGCCACACTCCCACAACGGCGAGGAGCAAGGGCGGCAAAATGCGCCAGAGATTTCTCATGCCGCCGACTTTTTGCGTCGCAGAAAACGGTGCGGGTTGCTGTCCAGGCCGATGTAGTCAAACAAATACGCGCAGAACACGCCCAGAACGCCTCCGGCGGCCAGGCCGACGGCTGTGTGCATCACCTTGTTCGGACTGACCGTCTCGCGTGGCGGGACGGCCGGCGAGGCGAAGCGCACATCGGAACCGGCGGCAGTCGCGGCGATGGTGATTTCCTGTTTTTTGGAGACAAGATTCTGATAAGCGGTCCAGGCCAGGTCGCGGCGCTGCTGAATCTCCTGCCTTTGCCCTTCCAGATCGGCGATCTCAGAGCGCAGAGTTCGGACGCGGATTTCACGTTGAGCGATTTCCTGATCCAACGGAGCATTGAGCGTGGCCGACTGCGCCAACACGCCCTCCCAGCCGGACATTCGCTGCAAAGCCTCCCCGGACGGCGTTTGGGCTATGTTGAAAGAATCCGGCGTGAGGTCCGCCAAAAATGTGTAACCATCGCCCTGGGCCAACGCCACGGCCTGCGCCCGCAACTCTGCATCCAGCCGCGCGATCTCGCTCTCAAGCGACGTGATAACGGCATTGATGTCGGCCAGTTGTTGGTCGGCGCTGATAGCCGGCGCCAGGGCGTCGGCGGAAGGCACCGTGATGTCTATCGTTCCGAACGGCAACGAGTGGGTGGTCGTGAAAAGTCCCGATTTGAAGGCCATGATCATCAACGTATTGGTGCGCGCGTTGGCGTCCCCGCCGACCAACAAACCTTCGCGCAGTATCCGCGCATCGGTGGCATAGTCTTCCAACACTTGCTTGCGCATGTAACCGCGCTGAAGATCATGCAGCAATTCGTCGCTTTGTTTCTCATAGCCTAAGAGATTTGCATTGATCCCGGCGAAAACCGTTACACCAAAGAGCCGTTGCTGAATGGATACCTGCTGCGTGATCACCGTCCCCACACTGACTTGCCGGGCCTTGCGCAGATAATCAATCATCGCTTCCTCTTCGTTTGCCTCTCGTTGCAGCTCGGTAATGCGGTTAGCGTCGGCCAGGAACGTAACCCAGGCGGCCTGCGCCTGATCATAGGCAACTTTCGTGTCCACCACCTGCTGATCAATATCGCTAAAAGGGCTGTATGACGCCTCTCCATAGATGCCGTTGACGTGGATTTCGAAGGCCTTGGCCCAGGCGTTGGCAATCGCTGCGGCTTTTTTCGGATCGGGATGGGTGACGATGATTTGAATAGTATCGCTCTCCCCGACATCTTCGATGTTCAGCACCTCGCCCCGAACATGCTCCACCAGGTAGGCCGGGTCTGCCTCCTCTTCGGTCAACATATCGCGCAATTCCGCTGCGACTTGCTCGGCGACGGCGCCGTTGCGCACCATCCCGGTCATTGTGTTGAGCCGGCGCTTGTTACGGTCCAACGCCGCAGTGCCCGATGCAGCCAAATCGTCCTCAGAGGTTGAAGCAAACCCCGATCCTAACGATATCTCGGCGCGACTCTTCAGCGTAACCACGCCTGCCGTCGCTTCATACATTGGCGTCATATTGGCGCTGACAATATATGCGATCCCACCAATCATCACAATACTTAAGACAATCAGCCACCACCAGCGCAACAACACATCAATATAAACGCGCAGATCTATTTCGTCTTCCATTCAGAATGTCCTCCAAAAATAAAAGCAATTCGCATCTCCTCGAAATCTGGG
>DAOUFX010000565.1:0-5583 GCA_034429675.1 Anaerolineae bacterium
CGCCCCCAAACCCCCACTTCTCCCCCTTTTCTTGAAACTTGAAACTATTCTTAGGAGGCACATACAACAATGAAACAATCACGCGGCGCACAAACCATCGTCTTCCCCACCCCGGTTTTCATCATCGGCACTTACGACGATGCCGGCAAGCCAAACATAATGACGGCAGCCTGGGGCGGCATCTGCTGCTCAAACCCTCCGTGCGTATCCGTTTCCCTGCGCAAAGCCACGTACACTTATGGCAATATCGTTGCGCGCGGCGCATTTACGGTCAACATCGCCTCGGAGCAATACGTCAAAGAGGCGGATTATGTGGGAATGATTTCTGGCCGGGATGTGAACAAATTCGCCAACACCAACCTGACCCCGGTCAAAAGTGAGCTGATCAACGCCCCCATCGTCGCCGAATTCCCGCTGGTGCTGGAATGCAAGCTGGCGCACAGTTTCGAGATCGGCAGCCATACGCTCTTTGTCGGCGAAATCCTCGACGTGAAAGCCGAAAGCGCTATGTTTACCGAGGAAGGCAAACTCGACATCACCAGGATCAAGCCTCTGCTCTTGGCCCCTGACGGCAATGGCTACTACGGCGTCGGCGCTTCTCTGGGCGCCGCTTTCGCCATCGGCAACGAGGTGAAAGGCAAATGAGCCTGGATTTTACCGCTCTCAAACGTTCACTGGCGCAACACGCCCCGCTGATCGGTTCCCTGGCGACGGGAATGAGCATAGAACAGGCGCAATGGAGGCCGGCGCCGGACGCCTGGTCCGTCCTGGAAGTCATCAATCACCTCTACGACGAGGAATGCGAAGATTTCCGCGCCCATCTGGACATCGCCCTGCACCACCCTGATCGCCCCTGGCCCGTCATCTACCCCGGCGACTGGGTGGTCGAGCGGCGTTACAACGAACGCGAACTCGCCCCCTCGGTGCAGGGCTTTCTGAGCGAGCGGAAGGCCTCGCTGAGCTGGCTGGATAGCCTGACCAATCCGAACTGGGACGCCGTCATCGCGTCTCCCTTCGGCAATTTTCGCGCCGGCGACCTCTTCGCCTCCTGGATCGTCCACGACCAATGGCACATCCAACAACTCATCCAACTGCGCCGGCTCTACACCACAGAACAAGTCGCGCCCTACAAAGTGCACTATGCCGGCACGCTATAGTTACTGCTCAGGTGGGGCGCACTTTCGTTGCTTAAACGACAGGCTTGCCAATACGACAACTCTGATATAGCAAGTGCGCCCCACCTTTAGCTGAGTAGTTACGCAAATACAAACAAACAGTCCAAAATCCTCTTTAACTTGCAACTTGGAACTTGGAACTTGGGACTTTCAACTTTGGACTTTGAGCCAATCAGGAGAAATGCATGCCAATCATTGAATCCGAATTCATGGAACTGACCAAAGACCTGGACATTGCCGCGTTCTGGGAAGAAAACGCCCGCTGCCGGGCTTTCACGACCGACAAACCGCGCTGTTCGGCCACGTTCTCGCCGGATGACCATTGGGTCTTTGAGTTTATGCAGGTTCCTTCGACGCTGCGCTATTACCGCGACAAAGCCTACCGTGACGCCCTGCACCGCGAGGTGAACGCCGCCACCCGGCAATACGTCGGCGCGACGTTCTTCAGTGAAGATACCTGGGAAAATGAACCCAAGCGCATCGAAAACCTCTTCGGCTGCTATTTCACGTACTACGAAAACAGCACGCCCTGGCTCACCCCGGTCGTCGAAAACGAAAGCGCGGAGAGTGTCGCCGCATTCTCACGCATCCTCGACGAGGCCGAAGCCACCGACCTGCGCGCCTGGACCCTCCCGGCGCCGTTTCTGGCAGAGTGGGAACGGCGCAAAGCGGCGGGCCAGACCATGCCCAAACTCGGAACCGGAAGCCGCGGCCCGGCAACCATTATGACCTCAATTCTCAAACCCGAGACGGTCTTCTACTGGCTCTACGATCACCCCGACCTTATGCGGCGCTTCCGCGACATCCTGGCGGCAAAGATGGTCGAGTTCAACACGATCCTGCGCGAGTTCAGCGACAATACCGCGAAGGGCTGGTGGATCACCGACGACAACTGTGCGCTCTTCAACAAAAAGCTCTATCGCGAGTATTGCTTCCCCGTTCTGCAGCGCGTCCTTGAGGCCATGGCTCCCGGCAACGCCAACCGCTACCAACACTCGGACAGCGCCATGGGCCACCTGCTTGAAATGCAATACGAGTTGGGCATTCGCGACGTCAACTACGGCCCCACCGTGGACGCCGCGCTGATCCGCGAAAAGATGCCGGACGCGCTCATCAACGGGCAGCTTCCCCCCATGCTGCTGCGCAACGGCAGACCCGAAGAAATCCAGCAACGCATCGTAGACGATTTCGTCAAGTGCGGCGCCACCGGCGGACTCAACGTCACCACCGCCGGATCGCTGGCCGCCGGAACCGGCGTAGGACGTATGCGCTGGATGATGTGGGCAGTACAAGAATACTGCCAATACTCCTAAAAAATCATGAATCGAGAATCATGAATCATGATCGTATTCAAAGTTCATGATCCATGATTCATGATTCATGATTCATGATTCGTAGACGGTCGCTTTTGAGGAGCCAAACATTGCCCGACAAATACGCTCAATACCGACGCGCCGACGCGCCTCTCCCCGCCGTCAACCGCCTTTGGCCGCTCTACGGCGCAGGGTTCGAGAACTTCGGCGTAGAGGGCAAACCCATCGCCGTGCCGATGCCGCAGTACGGCCCCGATGAGTTGCTCGTCCGCCACGACGCCTGTAGTCACTGTTTCTCCGACGTCAAAGTGATCCAGGCCGGGCAGAGCCATCCGCGCATCCGTCGCGACATGCGCCAGAACCCGGTGGTGCTCGGCCACGAGGTGAGCATCACGGTGGTCGGTGTGGGCCAGTCGTTGCGCGAGCGCTACCACGTCGGGGAACGTTACACGATCCAGGCGGACATCTTCGTAAACGGCGTCAACAGCTCCTACGGCTACGAAATCCAGGGGGGACTCTCGGAGTACACGGTACTGGATCAACGCGTCCTCAACGGCGATCAGGGCTGCTATCTCATCCCCATCCAGAAAACCGCCACCGGCTACGCTGAGGCGGCGCTCACCGAGCCGTGGGCCTGCGTCATTGCCGCCTACCAGCTCAAGTACCGCACCGCGCCGCGACCCGGCGGCGTGATGTGGATCATCGGCGCGGAACGCGCCAAACGCCAATACACCTTCAGCCACGGCTTCGACGCCGAAAATCACCCGGCCAAACTGTGGCTCACCAACGTCCCGCCCGAATTCGACGCCTGGCTCAGAGCGCGCGCCGCGCAGTTGGGCGTCGAGGTGATAGATGTGCCCGAACTGCCCGATCCGGCGACGGTTGCCACCGACGACGCCCCCGTTTCGCCGTCAACCGACAGCAGCGCCGGCGGCAAGGGTGTGGACGACATCATCCTCCTGGGCGCCGACCCCGACATCGTCGAGCGAGCCAGCCCCAACCTGGCCAGCTACGGCGTCATGGCCATCCTCGACGACGCCCCCATGCACCGCAAGGTCAAGGTGGACGTGGGCCGCATCCACTACAACCGCTGGCTCTACGTCGGCGCCGCAAGCCGGGACATCGCCGCCGCCTACCAGACCACGCCGGTGCGCTCCGCCCTCAAATCGGGCGGCAAAGCGCTCTTCGTCGGCGCGGGCGGGCCGATGGGACGCATGCACGTCCAGGCCGCGCTCCAAAACCGGAACGGCCCGACCACGCTCGTCTGCACCGACGTCAATACCGAACGCCTGAATGACCTGCATGCCACGTTCAGCATGGCAGCCTGGAGCAAAGGCGGGCAGCTCATCTGCCTCAATCCGCTGGATGAGAAAGCGTACACCGCCAGGCTGGCATGGCTCCTGGACAGCGGGTTCCCCGACGGCGGCGGCTTCGATGACATCATCGTGTTGACGCCCGCCACCGCCGCCATCGCCGAAACGACCGGGCGCCTGGCCGCCGGCGGCGTGATGAACATCTTTGCCGGTGTGCCACGCGGAAACGTCGCAGAGATTGACCTGAGCGCCGTTTACCTGAAACAAACGCGCATCATCGGCCACTCGGCATCTACCATCGAAAATATGCGCGTGATGCTGGAACAGACCGAAAGCGGGCAACTTTCGCCCAACGGCTCCGTTGTCGCCATCGGCTCTCTGGAAGCTGCCCACGACGGGTTGCAAGCAGTTGCCAATACACTCTATCCGGGTAAAATTGTAATATATCCGCACATCAGGCCGCTGCCGCTCACCACGCTGCCTGAACTTAAAAATGTGCTACCCACCGTTTACGCAAAGCTCAGAAATGGGCGCGAGTGGACCAACGAAGCCGAAGTCGAGTTGCTGCGCGTGATGTTGTAAAAGGTAAAGGCTGCAGCTTTGTAAGAATCAGGGAATTCCATCACCGGAACAAGGTCATAGACCATGCCAGTAGAAGATCAATACATCCAAAATCTCTACACTGAAATCGCCGCACTGCGCGAGCAGATAGAAACCCTGACGCGCGAGAAGCAAGATTTGGAGGTCTTGATGGAAGTGGTCACCGAACATTCGGACCACCTGCAGGCCGAGTTGATGGATTTCAACGAGCAATTGGAGCACCGCGTCGAAGAACGCACCACGGAATTGCAAACCGCCTACCAGACGTTGGAAAAGATGAACGAGAACAAAACCATCTTCATCAATCTGGTGGCCCACGAGTTACGCACCCCGCTGACGGTCATCAAAGGCAATGCGCAGATGCTCCAACCTTTCGTGAAGTCGCAGGGCAGCGAGGTCATGGCGCATTTTGTGGATGGGTTGATCAAAGGCACCGAGCGGATGGAGGCGGTGGTCAACAGCATGCTGGACGTCGCCAAAATCGAGAACGAGACCCTGCGTGTGACCCGTCGCCCGGTGCACCTCTGGGAAATCACGGAACCGCTCCAGATTGTTTATCGCAGCGTGTTGGAACATCGCAAGATCACCCTGACGGCGGACGTCGCCGACTTGCCCCCGGTGCTGGCCGACGCGCAGTTAATTCACCGCGCATTCGATGAATTGATCAGCAATGCCATCAAATATACTCCCGACGGCGGCAGCGTCAGCGTAAGCGGAGATATCCATACGGCGGACGGTATGGGATTCCTTCACGTCGAGGTTGCCGACACCGGCATCGGCATTGCCCTGGACCAACAAAAGCTGATCTTCGAGAAGTTTTACCAACTGGGAAAAGTGGAAGTCCACTCCTCCAGCCGCACCAATTACAAAGGCGGCGGGCCGGGACTGGGCCTGGCCGTCTCGAAGGGCATCGTCGAAGCTCACGGCGGGCGCATCTGGGCCGAAAGCCCCGGTTGCGACGAGCAAACCTGTCCGGGCAGTACGTTCCACATCCTGCTGCCCATTGAGGAATGGACGCCGGAAAAATCTGCGTAGTCGCAGCGCCCCACCAATGCCCCAGTCTTTCCCCTCGAAAATAACTTTGAAGGCAAGTGTTTTTTCGAGCCGGGGTACCGCCTCGAAAAAACAGCCCCTTATATCCAGCTAAACATCAGCGATAAATTAGAAAGAGTTTTCGCGGGC
>DAOUFX010000566.1:0-5435 GCA_034429675.1 Anaerolineae bacterium
TTTCGAGCGGGGGTACCCGCTCGAAAAAACACCTCCTTTTATCCCTTCTGCCGAACGGCGAATTTTGAAAAGAGTGTTGTGCAGACGGGAGACCCGCTCGCACAAACACCTTCTCTGGAAACAATAACGGGGGAGCCGGTTAGCTCCCCCGTTATTATTTTGCACTAACGGCTTAAGGCGTCTGGCGCATCACCAGCGGCAGGAAGACGAAGAAGTCCTCCGCGGCGGCCGCAACCGTGAAGGAAGCGGAATCCGAGCCGCCTCCGGCGGTCGCCGACGTGAAGGACGCGACGTTCACGACCGTCTGGCCTGACAACGCCGGATCGCTGCCGAGCGTCGCCGTGAAAACCAACGCCAGCGGCGATCCCTGAACCATGTCACCGGTCCAGGTGATGGTATTGCCAACCTGAATGGCGCCGGCGGGCGCAGCGCCGACCCAGCCGCCAAACGTCAGCGCCGACGGCAAGGCGTCAACCAGAACCACGTCTGCAGCGGTCGCTGCCACGAGGTTGCTCAGCTCGATCGTATAGGTGACCACGCCACCCAAGGCGACGTTCGCTTCCGGCGCGACCGTCTTGACGATGGACAGCTCCGACGATTCGGCGACCACCGTCAGTGGGGCAGCATCCGCGCCGGACAGGCCGCCGTCGGCGACGAAGCGCGCGGTGTTGGTGATCGTCTGCCCGTACAGGAGCGGATCGTTATGCAACGTTGCGGTGAAGACGACGGTAGCGATGCCACCCGGCTCAAGACTGCCGGACCACGTCACCACGTCAGCGGATTGCGTCGCCGTAGATTGCCACACCCAGCCGCCGAAGTCGAGCTCCGCCGGCAAGGCATCGGTGACCAGGATGCCCGTAGCGATCGTGTCAACCGGGTTGTACATCCGAAGCGTATAAGTAACCGTCCCGCCCAAAGCGACGTCGGTGGCCGGCGAGACAGTCTTCTCAATGAACAAAGCCGGTTCGATCTCCACCATAAATGACGCCGAGTCGGAGCCGGTCATCGTCCCGGCGGCCACGTAGCTCACCGTATTGGTGATGGACTCCATATACGGCGCATCCGCGCGGATGACGGCGGTGAAAACGATGGACACCGTGTTGCCGGACGCCAGATCGCCCGACCAGGTGATCGTGTCGTTAGACTGCTCGGCGCCGGATTGCTGCACCCACTCGCCGAAATCGAGGGTGGCAGGCAACGTGTCGTTCAAGGCGACGTCGCCGACCAGCGCTGCGCTGGGATTGTGCAACATCAGCGTGTACGTGACCACATCGCCGGGCGCAGGTTCGACGGCAACGACGGATTTCTCGATCTCCAGAGCCATCTCGCCGCCGATCTCAAAGGTTGCGCTGGCTTCACCGGGGTCGGAATTATCCGCCGTAAACTCGGCCGTGTTCACCACCGGATGCGCATAGAAGAACGAGTCCGCGCGCACGGAGGCCACAAAGGAAATCTCAACCGGTTCGCTCTCGGTGAGCGTACCGGACCAGGTCACCACGTCGTCGGTTACAGACGCGCCGGCGGGATGATCGAGCCAGTCCATAAAGGTCACTTCCCAGGGCAACACATCCACCAGCTGAACGCCGGTAGCCGGAATCGAACTGTCGTTGCGCAGCACCAACGTATACGTCACCAGATCGCCGGGGAAGACGCCGGCGGTCGGAACCACCGATTTCGTCAGAGTTACCTGCGCCGAGTCCCACAGCGTGAACGTCGCCTGGACCGGGTCGTGATCGGAAACACTATACGCCTCGGCGGGGTCGGATTCCCAACCGGTGGGGAAATCGGAGTTGGTGTGCAACGGCATAAAGAAGTCCATCTTCTCGAACAGCGCCGCCGAAACCAGAATATGATCCAACACCTGCGACACACCATTGTAAATGTAGGAATACCGTCCCTCAGGCGGCACGGTATAGAACGTGTCGGTGAGCATTCCCGTGGTCTGCAAGACCTGCAACGGCGCCGAATCCATGAAATCGTTCAAATCCCCGGCCACCACCACGTTTTCCTGCCCGTCGGCCTGCAACTCTGCGACAAAGGCGGCAATCAATTGCGCCTGTTCCAGGCGGCGCTGCTCATCGGCGGCTACGCCGATGCCTGACTTGAGATGTGCGCCAATGAACGTCACCGGCACCGGCGGATTGGCCAGGGTAAAGGTTCCGGTCAACACCACCGGGCGACGCGAAAAGAGCGGGTACTGGTTGATCGCCTGGCAAGTAGCCCAGATGGGATCGTAAGTGGAAGAACCGCTGCCCACGGAGGAACAGCCCTGCAAATCGGATGCGGCATCTAAAACAAAGACATCGGGATTGTAGAGAACCGCAACGCCATGCCCACCCACATCGGGATGCGTGTAGGCCGACGCATACGTGTACCCCTGCGCCGCCAGCGCTGCAACCAAATCGTCGAGCACGGCCGTGATGGTGTACCCTCCATCGGAATCCCAGGTATCCATCGCCGCGATCTCTTCGAGACTGAGAATGGCGGGGCCGCCCAGGGCCACAATATTGCTCACCACTTTGTTAAGTTTGACTTCAGTGTCCAGTCCGTCGAAATTGAGCGTATTAAACGCGCCCAACGCCACCTGATACTGCCCCAGCGGCGGGTATTGCGGCAACGTGTCGGGCACGACCACCAGAGAGACGGCAGTCGGCTGGACTATCTGCTCCACCTTCCAGTTGTCGAACGTGTAGTGCAACGGGCCGGCGATGCCGAGCAGCACGTCGCCCACCACGTAATCGTCCGAAGCGACGATGCTGTCGTCCACACCCAGGCGGTAACCGTCGAAAGCGGCGATGTCGTCGCGCAAAATGCGGGACAGACCGGTTTCGCCGCGCACGAAGTAGTACTCGCCATAGGCGTTAGTCGGCCCGACCACCGTCACCGTCAGCGGGACCTCGACCAGCATCCCCTCCAACGTCTCCAGGTACACATCCGCCGCCGCGCGGGTCGCCGGCGGGTTGAGCTCGATGGCGTGCGGCAGATCCACATTGTTGGACATAATGGTCAGGACGTCACTGGCAGCAGTGGCGTTAATCTGCGTCGAGGCGTAGTACTCGTCCACATCCCCCGACACCTCCACCAAATCGCCAACGGCCACGTTGTAAGGTCGCGCGTTGCGATAAACAAAGACGCCGTCCGAAGTGGCCGGATCGCCGTCGCCCACAACATCCTGGATAAAGAACCCTTTGACGCCGGGCGCCACCCCGATGACCACACCACACACGGTCACCGCATCCCCGTCCAGCGGGCTGGCCGCGCCGTTGCCCTGAATCGCGTAGATAGGCGTGTCGCCGGAGTCACAACCGGCGGTAATCCGCGTTTCAATCGCCGGGCCGCCGGCGAGCCCCATCCACTCATCGGCCAATGCGCCGTAGTCGGCGTTGACAATCGTCGCGCCGGCAGCGCCGGTAGCCGTCACACGGAAGCTCACCGTGAGCGCTTCGCCGGGCGCCAACGAAGCCGCCGTCCAACTGATCGTGTTCCCCACTTGCACACCGCCGTCAAGCGCCGCGTCCAGCGTGACATTGGCCGGAAGCGTGTCCGTCAGCACCAGGTTGTTGAGCGTGTCTGTAGTGTTGTTGGTTGCGATCAACGTGTAAACGTAGGGGCTCCCCGTGACCACGTACTGTGGCGCATATTTGCGCACGCGCAGAGCCGGCAACACGAGCTCCACAAGGTCTCCCTGAACACGCGGTTTGAGTTCGTAAGTAGAAGCGTAGCGTTCGGCAATGCCGGTTACTCGATAATCGTCGTACGCCTCAATCTCGCCGGTGTCTATGCCAGTATTCGCATCTATATAAACCGTAACTGTGACGATCCCGTCAGTGAGCACCACGATGTCGTTGTACGCGAAATGCTGAACGCCGACCACCCGCCCCAGCACCCGCGTCAGCCACCCCAGGTTATCGGGACTGTTGAAATCGGACAGCAGCACGTCCCTGGGATACGGGACATCGGCAGGAGCGCCGTCCACCACGGTCACGTCGTCCACGTTATCGCCGGGGACAACCTGCAGCTCGCCTTGATACGCGCCCACCACGCCGGTCACCGTGACCAGGTCGCCCAACGTGACCGCAGGGACTGCGCCGTACTGGTCAAAACACTGCACGGCAATGCCGCCGGTAGCATCCTGGATGTAAAATTTGACATCGCCGGAGCCGGCGTAGAACCCGCCGGTGTACATCGTCGCGCGACCGGCCACCGTCACCAATTGCCCGGACATCCCGCGCGCCGCACCAATATCAACCAGTTGGCCGCCCACCGCCGTGTTGACCGGAGAGCCTTTTGTAGGCGTGACCCAGTTGGAGGCGACAACCGCGTAATCAGCATTGGAGAGCTGCACATTGACATCGGGCGCCAATACGCTCACCGTGCGCGTCACCGACGCGCCCACAGCCAGCGATGCCACCGTCCAACTGATCAAATTCCCCGGCAACGCCACCCCGCCGTCCGAAATAGTCTGCGCGGTGACACTGAGGGGAAGTGTGTCGGTGATCACCAGATCGGTGAGCGTTTGGCCGGTCCCCGCGTTGGACGCCACCAGGGTGTACGTGAAAACCTCGCCGATCGTCACCGAAATAGGGGCCGATTTCGACAGCGAAAGTTTCGCAGCGGAGCGCAATTTGTTGATATAGGTAGTGTTCGCGCCGCCATTGGGTGCGCCTAGAGTCAGAGCAGTCCCGGTCAAATTTACACTCCAATTACCCGCCGTCCGCGCCCCGGCCAAATCCGAGACCAACGCTGCGCCGGTGTTATTAGGCGTCACCGCAATGGTCACATCAGCCAACGCACCGAAAGTGCCAGGAGATGAATCCCAGTTCACCGCAAACCCACTGGCAGATAGGGTGTCATCCCCGTTTGTGCCATTGATGTCTACGTACACCACATCGGTGCCGCCCAAATTTCCCGGAAATGTAGCGCCATTGTCAATCAAATACGTCCCTGTCACCCACAAACTGAGATTCCAGTCCTCGTTTTCCGGATCGTAAGCGGTATCCTCAACTGCAATCGCCGAAGATCCCCCAATCACAATGATTGTGCCCTTGGAGAAACTCGGAGCTATTGCGCTCATCCCTGTAAATTTGTAACCGGAGTACTTGGATTCCGTGGACGAAGCGGAATCGCCCACATAGAATCCCTCCAGTTGCGCGGCAGTAAGGTTTTCCAGTAACACAACCTCAACCCACTCATCAGTAGTAAAATCTCCGCCTCCTCGAAAAAACTCATTGACAAGAATTTTCGGATTTGCCCCGGCCAACACCGGAGACGACACTGGCCAAAGTCCGACCAACAACGCCAACACCAACACCAACGAAGTCACACGTCGCATTTCTGCCTCCTTAAAAATAGTTTCAAATTTCAAATTTCAAGTTCCAGGTGCCAAGTTGGAAAAATTTGTCGCCCAAAAAGGGAAAAGTTGGGGTTTGGGGGCG
>DAOUFX010000567.1:0-6513 GCA_034429675.1 Anaerolineae bacterium
GCGGGGACCCCGCCCGCGAAAACCCGCCCTTTTGACCCTCCGCCGCGTCAGCGGCGATTCCGGCCAAAAGCTAATTGCTAAAGGCCAAAAGCTATGTTTGAGGAGATGTCGCCCGGTGACCCAAAATATCCTGACCCACGAGCTTTTTGAGTATATCCTCAAAGAGGAGCTGGTATGCGATGGAGACGAGCCGACCAAGCTCCCCCCGATGGGCGAGCTGGCCGATGCGTTGGGTGTCAGCAAGGGCAAGCTGCGTGAGGAGTTGCTGGCGGCGCAGGCTTACGGCGTCATCGAGATGCGCCCCGGCGACGGGACGTACGTGCGGCCTTTCGACTTTTACACGGCCATCCGCCCGGCGGTGCTGTACGGCATCGCCTGCGATAAGCGCAACTTTGACCGCCTCTACCGCATGCGCGCCCAACTGGAAGCGGCGTTCTGGATGCAGGCCACCGGCGCGCTCACGCCGGAGGATCTGGCGCGGTTGATGATCATTATCGAGCGCGCCGAGCGCAAGCTGGACAGCACGCCCATCGAGATTCCGCACCGCGAGCACCGTGATTTTCACCTGCTGATTTTCTCGCGGCTGGAGAATCCGTTCGTGATGGGGTTCCTGCAAACGTATTGGGATGGCTACGAGGCCATCGAATTGCACCGCTACTTTGATCTGTCGTACTACCGCGAGATGTGGGCCAGTCACCGGCAAATCGCCCAGATGTTGCAGCAGCAGCAGTACCAGCAGGGCCAGGAGGTCCTGGTCCAGCATTTCTTGATTCTGGAAAATCGCTTGCAAACCGTAGGGGGCTAAGGGGAGCAAGCGGTTTTTTTATCATAACACAAAATCCTATAGGGAAGGAGGAAGATCGCGTTTGGGGAAGCGCGATAATGTCGGCTATGCCGGGCAAGAGCCCGGAAGGCTTTCCCACAGCGCGATCGAACACGAAATGAACCTATCCATGTTGACCCCCGAATTTCGGATCGAGCGCAACCAGGAGCGTTGTATTGCGTGCCAGGTTTGCGTGCGCCAGTGCGCCAACGATGTCCACGTGTACGATGGGGATGACGATTGGGTGTATAGCGACGAAGCCGGTTGCGTCGGCTGCCACCGTTGTATGACCCTGTGCCCCACCCACGCGCTCACCATCCGGCGCACGCCCCGCGATTTCCGCGCCAATGCGAACTGGACCGCGGATCGCATCACCGGCGTCTACAAGCAGGCCGAGACCGGCGGCATCCTTTTAACCGGCATGGGGTGTGACAGCCCCTACCCCATTTATTTCGACCATCTGCTGATCAACGCCTCGCAGGTCACCAACCCCTCGATTGACCCGCTGCGCGAGCCGATGGAGCTGCGCACCTACATCGGGCGCAAACCCGACCGGGTGGAAGTGGCCACCGGCCCCAACGGCGTAGAGCTGAAGACGCAAATCGCGCCGCAACTGACCCTGGAGACGCCGATCATGTTCTCGGCCATGTCCTACGGTTCGATCAGCTACAACGCCTGCCAATCGCTGGCGCGTGCGGCAGAAAAGTCCGGCATTCTCTACAACACCGGCGAAGGCGGCCTGCACCCCAGCCTCTACAAATATGGGCCGTACACCATCGCGCAGGTTGCCTCGGGGCGCTTCGGCGTCCACCCCGAATATCTTCATGCCGCCGCCGCGCTGGAGATCAAGATCGGCCAGGGCGCCAAGCCCGGCATCGGCGGGCACCTGCCCGGCGAGAAGGTCACGGCCGAGATCTCCCAGACGCGCATGATTCCCGAAGGCAGCGATGCACTTTCGCCGGCGCCGCATCACGACATCTACTCCATCGAAGACCTGCGCCAGCTCATCTACGCGCTCAAGGAAGCCACCGACTACCAGAAACCGGTCGGCGTCAAGGTGGCCGCGGTGCACCACATCGCGCCCATCGCCAGCGGCATCGCCCGCGCCGGCGCCGATTACATCGCGGTGGACGGCCTGCGCGGCGGCACCGGCGCCGCCCCGACAATCATCCGCAACAACGTCGGCATCCCCATCGAGCTGGCGATCTCGGCGATTGACCGGCGCCTGCGCGACGAGGGCATCCGCAACCAGATCTCATTGATCGCCGCCGGCTCCATCCGCAACAGCGCCGACGTGGTCAAGATCATCGCCCTGGGCGCGGACGCAGTCTACATCGGCACGTCGGCGTTGATCGCCCTGGGCTGCCACCTCTGCCAGAAGTGCTACACTGGCAAGTGCAACTGGGGCATCGCCACGCAAGACCCCTACCTCACCAAGCGGCTGAACCCCAACATCGGCTATCTGCGGCTGAGCAACCTCATCCGCGCCTGGTCGCTGGAAATCAAAGAGATGTTGGGCGGGATGGGCATCAACGCCATTGACAGCCTGCGCGGCAACCGCGACCACCTGCGCGGCGTGGGCCTCAACGCGACCGAGCTGGAAGCGTTGGGCGTCAAAATCGCCGGGAGCGCCTAGGGCAGAGAGGAGATCGTCATGAAAAGCATTCACGTCAACGAAGAATTCTGCATCGGCTGCCGGCTCTGTGAAATTCACTGCCTGGTGCAGCACTCGCAATCCAAGAAAATCATCAAAGCCTTCAAAGAGGAAGCGCCCAGGGCCATGGCCCGGCTGGTGGTGGAAGAGGAAGGGCCGTTGTCCTTCGCCATGCAATGCCGCCACTGCGAAGACCCCATCTGCGTGCACGCTTGCATGACCGGGGCGATGCACCGCGACGAGGAGACCGGCGCCGTCCTGTGCGACGAAGATCGCTGTGTGGGCTGCTGGATGTGCATTATGGTCTGCCCGTTCGGAGCCATCCAACCCAGCCACATCGGAAAGAAGGCCGCGTCTAAGTGCGATTTCTGCTACACCGAGAAAACCCCCGCCTGCGTCGCGCACTGCCCCAACGGCGCGCTGACGCTGGTGGACGAGGAGGAAAAGGCATGAGACACGTTATCATTGGCAACTCGGCCGCAGCGGTCGGCGCCATCGAAGCTATCCGCCGCTACGACCTGGACAGCCCCATCACGGTGCTCTCCAACGAGCCGCACCACGTCTACTCGCGGCCGCTCATCTCCTACCTGCTGGGCGGGCTGGTGGACGAAAGCCGCATGAACTATCGCCCGCACGATTTCTACGACCGGTTCAACGTCCAGACGATGTTGGGCGTGGAAGTGCTGCGCGTCGAGCCGCAACAGAAACGATTGGCCCTGCAGGGAGGCGGGACGCTGGGTTACGACAAGCTGCTCATCGCCACAGGCGGCAAACCCTTCACGCCGCCAATGCCCGGCAGCAACCTTGAGGGCATTTTTACTTTCACCACCTGGGAAGACGCCCGCCGCATGGCGCACTACATCGAAACGCGCCAGGTCAAATCGGCGCTGGTGCTGGGCGGCGGCCTCATCGGGCTGAAGACGGCCGAGGCGTTGATGGCGCGCAAGATTCAGGTGACGATGGTCGAGTTGTCCGATCGCATCCTCAGCGCCACCTTCGACCGCACCGCCTCCAAACTGGCGGAATCGTTGTTGCGCCGCGAGAACGTCGAGATCCGCATGGGCAACACCGTCGAAGAGATCATCGGGCGCAACGGCTACGTGGATCACGCGGTCCTGCGCGATGGAGAACGCATCAACTGCGACATGGTCGTCTTCGCCATCGGCGTGCGCCCCAACACCGGACTGATCCCGCAGGAGGCCGGGATCCGCATTGATCGCGGCATCTGCGTGGACGACCGGATGCGCACCAGCGTGGACGAGGTCTACGGCGCCGGCGACTGCGTGGAAACCTACGACAGCCTCACCGGCACCAGCCGCTCCATCGCCATCTGGCCCAACGCTTACCGCCAGGGCTACGTGGCGGGGCACGGCATGGCCGGGGTGGAGCTGCACTACGACGCGCATCTGGTGATGAACTCGATTGAAGTGTGCGGCGTGCCTACCATCTCGGTAGGGCTGACCGATCCGCCCGCCGGCGAGCCCGGGTACGAGGTGCTCGAACGCTACGACCGCAACGCGCCGACGTACAAAAAGTTGGTGATGCGGGACCAATGCCTGGTCGGCATCATTTTCATCGGCGCCATCCAGCGCGCCGGCATCTACACCGGACTGATCCGCGACCAGGTGAACGTCAGCGCTTTCCAGCAACACCTGCTATCCGGCAACTTCGGCCTGATCTCGTTGCCCAAAGACTACCGCAAGCATCTGGTGGTGGGCGGAGGGATTGAAGTTTAGGAAGAGCGTTGGAACGTTTAAACGTTCCAACGGCTCATTGAGGAAAAACCATGAACACGATATTCAACGAAAACCCTTACGGTGACGATAAAATCTTCGACGCCTGTGGCTTGTTTGGCATCATGGACGTCAGCGGCGAGCGCTTTTCGGGGCGCGACGTCGTCCGGGGCATCAGCCTGATGAACGAACGCGGCAACGGGTTGGGGTCGGGCTACGCCGTCTACGGCTGCTATCCCGACTACGCCGACTGCTATGCATTTCACGTGATGTACACCAATCCCGACGCCCGCGCGGACGTCGAGCTGCTGCTCAAACGGGATTTCATCCTGGTGCACGACGAGGAGGTCCCGCACTTCCCCATTCAGGGCCTGTACAACGCACCGCTGATCTGGCGCTACTTCCTGCGCATCAACGAACAGGCCGCCGACCGCCACCTCTACGACGAGGCCGAATTCGTCATCACCAAAGTGATGGCAATCAACATCGCCGGGCTGGGCGCTTACATCTACAGCAGCGGCAGGGACATGGCCGCATTCAAGGGCGTGGGTCTACCCGACCAGATCGCGGCGTATTTCGGCGTCGAGCACTACGAGGGATACCTGTGGACAGCGCACAACCGCTTCCCGACCAACACGCCCGGCTGGTGGGGTGGCGCGCACCCGTTTGGAATTTTGGATTGGACCGTGGTGCACAACGGCGAGATTTCGTCTTACGGCGCCAACAAGCGATTTCTGGAAATGCACGGCTACCATTGCACCATGACCACCGACACCGAAGCGATGGCCTACGCCGCCGACTTCCTGATGCGACGGCACAACCTGCCGGTCGAGGTGGCGGTCAAGGTGATGGCGGCCCCGCTGTGGGAGGAAATCGCGCGGATGCCGGAGAACGAGCAAGCGCTCTACCGCACGCTGCGCCAGGTCTACGCCAAACTGCTGTTCACCGGCCCGTTCACCGTGATCATCGCGCGGCAAGGCGAAATGATCGGGCTGGCCGACCGGCTACGGCTGCGCCCGCTGGTGGCGGCGACCGCCGGCGAACGGCTGTACATCTCGTCGGAAGAATCGGCCATCCGCCTGGTCAGTCCCGATCTGGATCACGTCTGGACCCCTGTCGGCGGCGAACCCGTCATCGGGCGCCTCGGCGTCTCCCTGTGCCCGCCCAACCCGGCAATCAAGGTCAGAAAAGCAGCCGCGGCGGTAGAAGCGCTGGCGTGATCTTGGATCTTGGATTTTAGATTTTAGATTTTAGATTTCGGAGAGGAAGGCGCGGGGGCGCGTGAAACGTGAAATCGGAAATTAGTGACCCGCTGATTCGCTGACCCGCTCTTCAACTTTTCAACTTTCAACTTGAAACTCTCCCGACATTGGACTTTCGACTTTAGACTTTCTGGAGAAGACCATGAACACACAAACCATCTTGCAGATTGATGCAAGCAATTTGCAGTATCGCGCGTTGAACAGCCAGCTGCGCGAGGCGGTCAACGAGCGCGGGGTAGAGCACGTGGAGATTTACAATGTCTACGGGCAGCGGTACGTGGGCACCGACCTGCGCCGCCCGGTGCAGATTGACATCCACGGCACACCGGGCAACGATCTGGCCTCGTTTATGGACGGGCCGCGCATCGTCGTCCACGGCAACGCGCAGGACGGCTGCGGCAACACGATGAACAGCGGCGAAGTCGTCATTCACGGCAGCGCCGGCGACGTCACCGGGCATTCGATGCGCGGCGGCAAGATCTGGGTGCGCGACAACGTCGGCTACCGTGTGGGCATCCACATGAAGGAATACCTGGACACCCATCCGACGATCATCATCGGAGGGACTGCGCAACACTTCCTGGGCGAGTATATGGCCGGGGGCGTCCTGGTAGTCATGGGCCTGAACCTGCAGCCGGGCGAGCGGCACATCGCCGACTTCATCGGCACGGGGATGCACGGCGGCACAATGTACGTCCGTGGGGAGCTGGCCGACTACCAGTTGGGCAAAGGCGTGGGCCGGTTGCCGCTGGAAGACGCGGACCACGCCATCCTGGAATCCCTGGTCGCGGAATACGGCGCGCTCTTCGGCATTGACGTAGGCGGCATCTTCGACCGGCCCTTTGTCAAGTTGCGGCCCCTCTCACGGCGGCCTTACGGGCGCATTTACGCATATTGAACATTTCGTAGAGACGTTGCCAGGCAACGTCTCTGCTGTTTTTCTATACCCACTCACTCCAAGCGAACTTGTATTTGCCGGTCGGACAACTATAATGACAAATAGTATCTTCTCAAAAATCTGGGGTGGGGGTTTTGGGGGCG
>DAOUFX010000568.1:0-10250 GCA_034429675.1 Anaerolineae bacterium
GTACCCGCCCGCGAAAAACCCCCTTTATGTCTCTGACATGTGAACCAAGATTTTCGTGCTGGCACGGAGTGCGGCAGCATCGTTGGCTTTTAGCCATCAGCCAGAACTACCACTTCTAACGACCAGGTTAAAGGGGGTATTTTTTGCACACGGAGTACCGTGTGCAAAAATACCTTCCTTAATCTCTGACATGTAAAGCTTTATTTTTATCTGCCGGCGGTGCATTCCTCTCAAGACAATTGTGCATGGCAATTGGCGCACATCGTTGCTTCGGCGCTGTTGAGGTTGCCGCATTTGGGACATACGACCGGCTGCGCCTCTGCCAATGGCGCGCGACAAGCCTGGCATGTATGCGCTCCGATGTCGTTGGGGGTGCCGCAATACGGACAAATCGCGCTGCTGAGCAACGGGGCGGAGCCCAGGCCGCTGCCGCGACTCTGCCCGTATTCATCCACGGCCTGCCAGATTTCTGATCGTAGCCTGAGCCAGCGCACGTTGCGGGCGATGTCGTCCAGTTCGTGCAGCAGATTGCGGGGATTGAGCCAGCTCATCACGCCGCTTTTCGCCAGATCCGCGGCCACACCCAGCCACTTCTGTTCGCTCACGGCGACGGTAACGCCGGTTTGCGTCGGTGTGACGTGGATGGTCACGGCGGTGTTGGGGTCGCCATGCTCGACGGAACGGCTCTGTACCTGCACCACCGCGCGCTTGTCGTCGCCACGCATCCAATGCGCGCGCGTATCCCCCTGATCAAACCGCATCACCAGGGTGCGCGCCAGGTCCTCCGGGTCTATTTTCCCGTGATACATCCGCTGCTCGACCTTGTTCCCCATGGCTTGTCTCCTATCCCAGTTGCACAAAGTCCTCGGCCGGCAAGACGAAAACCGTTGCTTTGTGCTCTCCCGCAGTGGCCGGCGCATGACACGCATTCTCAACGGTGGTGAACAGCGTATCCAGCGAGTCCTCTTCCACACCGATGAGCAACGTCACGTATCCACGACGCAAAAATCCCCCGGTGCTGGCAATCCGGGTCACACGAAAACTGTTCTCGACCAGCGCATCCGAGACGTTCATGGCATCGGAGTCTTTGACAATGGCAATAACCAGTTTCATGATTCACCTCATAATTGCACAAATCGCTCGACAGGAAGAATGAAGACGGTGGCGCCGCCCACACGCGCCTCGATCATCATCGGGTAGCCGGGGGCCAGGGACATTTCGACCCCCATTGGCACATAACGGGTGCGACTGGGACATTGCTGACGTACGAGTGAGAAAAATAACGGTAGCCGATTGTGCGGCAATCCGATCAACATGGTCATCAAAGCCTCGTGCAAGAATCCGCCCACAGCATCCAACACTGTGACGTAGAACCCTTCCTGGTTCAAAGCTTTAGTCAGATCTTTGGATTGCGTGCCATCAACAATCGTAATAGCCAGACGATCAATAGATTGTTGCATAGAAAATCTCCCATCAAATTGCTAGAGCGCTTGCCGCTCGTTGCCATCGCGACAAACGCCTGAAAACACGCCCGTCCCGCCTGAGCCCGCCCGGGTTCGGGTTGCAGGGACTACCGCTTTGATTATAATCCCTTTGTGCGATTGGAAAAGCACCACAAACATAAAAAGTTAGAGGATGGAAAACAGTGACAACTCAAACGATAGCGCCGGGCGACCTGGTCTTGTTGGCCGGCGCCGACAACAAAGAATTCATCGTGAGGATGGAATCCGGCAAGGAGGTTCAAACGCATCGCGGCGTCCTGCCCCACGATCAGATTATCGGTCAGCTCTGGGGCGCTACAGTCAAAACCCATCGCGGCTATGAGTATATGCTCCTCTCGCCCTCGTTGGAACAGCAAATCCGCACCATCCGCCGCTCCACGCAGATTGTTTATCCCAAGGAAATCGGCTATCTGATCGTCAAAATGAACATCGGACCGGGGACGCGCATCATCGAGGCCGGGACCGGCAGCGGCGGAATGACGCTGGCTCTGGCGCGCATGGTGCAACCGCACGGCCACGTCTTCAGTTACGAAATCCGCCCCGAAATGCAACATTTGGCGCAGCGCAACCTGGACAATGTCGGCCTGAGCGAGCATGTCACGTTCAAGATTCGCGACATTGCCGAAGGGTTCGACGAAACCGGCGTGGATGCCGTCTTTCTGGACGTGCGCGAACCCTGGTTCTATCTAAAGCAGGTCCATCAAGCTCTCAAGGGCGGCGGGTTCCTTGGCTGTCTTGTCCCAACCACCAATCAAATCGTGGCGTTGCTGCGGATGTTCGAGAAGTATCCCTTTGGCTTTGTCGAAGTGGAAGAGTTGCTGTTGCGCCCCTACAAAGCCGTTCACGGACGGCTGCGCCCCTTTGATCGCATGGTTGCCCACACCGGTTATCTCGTCTTTGCCCGCGCTTTGTCCGGTCCGGTGCGCGAGCTCTCACCGGAAGAAGCCGCTTTCGACGAAGTAGCGCCGGACGAGGACGAATTCGTGAACGCCGCCCTGGATGGGGATTTGTAGGCGTCACTGCGCCCGATTCTGCAAGACCTCTGCCACGGTCAGGCAGTTTGCGCCGGGAAACAGGCGCGCCATTTGTGGGGTAAAAGCCGGATAGGAAGCGAACACTTCCTCCGGCGCCCCATCGGCGACCAGGGCCCCCGCCTGCATCAACAAAACCCGGTCGGCAATCTCGGCGACCAGTTCTACGTCGTGCGTTACCACTAGCACGGCCATGCCCTCGTCGCGCCAGGCGCGCAACAGGCGCGTCAACGTCTCCTTGGCCGCATAGTCCAGCCCACGGGTCGGCTCGTCCAACAGCAATGCGCCGGGGCGCGTGATCAATATCGCCCCCAATGCCGCCCGTTGGCGCTCCCCCACGCTCAAATCTCGCGGATACGCGCCGGCTTTGTCGGCCAGCCGCAGGTGCGCCAACAATGCCTGCGGCTCCACCGGCGCCTCCGGCAGCGGAATAGCGTGGTTGCGCAAGGTGATGTGCAATTCGTCCAACACGGTGTCGGCAAAGAGCAATGCATTGGGGTCTTGCGGCAGGTATCCGACGTGGCGGCAAATTTCCACAACACTCAACCCTGCCGTCTCCCGCCCGGCAATCGTCACCCTCCCGCTCTGCGGGCGGATCAGCCCCACCAACGCTTTGAGCAACGTCGTTTTGCCGGCGCCGTTCGGTCCCATCAACACCGCAACTTCACCGGCGTACAAAGCCAGGTCGAAGGGCTGCAACGCCTTTTTCTGCCCCGCATAGGCGACCTCAAGCCCCTGCGCCGTCAAACAAGGCGCGTCGTGGCGAGCTGTCTGCGTTCGCCGCAGCGGATGGACAGTGCAGCGTTCACTGAAAGCCAACCCCTCCTCGACGGTCAATGGCAACGGATTCCATCCCAGCGCTTTGCCCAGCGCGATCACCGGCGGAATCCCCTCGGCGTCGCGCAATACGGCCTGCGGCGGCCCCGCTACCACAGCGTCGGCGGTCACCGCAATCACGCGGTCGGCGAACGGCAGCACGCGCTCCAATCGGTGCTCGACCAACACCACCGTCAACCCGATCCCGGCATTTAGGCGCGCCAGCGTGGACAAAACCTCTTCGGCCGATGACGGATCGAGTTGCGAGGTCGGTTCGTCCAACGCCAACACCTGCGGGCGGAGTGCCAACGCGGTCGCAATAGCCACCCGCTGCTGTTCGCCGCCTGAAAGCGTGGTCACCTGCCGCCGACGCAGCGCCGTCAGTCCCAAAAGCTCCAGCACTCCCGCCATGCGCGCCTGCATGTCCGGGCGTGGCATGCCCGCATTTTCCAAAGCAAAGGCGATCTCGTCTTCGACCCGGTCGGTCACAAATTGCGCCTCCGGATCCTGGAAGACAAATCCAACGTGACGGCTCATTGCTTTGGGGGTAGCCGTAACCGGGTTGAGTCCGTTGACTTCGATTCGCCCCGACAACGTCCCCCCACTGAAGTGCGGCACCAGACCGTTCAAGCAACGCAACAGCGTGGATTTCCCCGCACCGGACGGTCCCATCACCAACGTCAGCGATCTTGCGGGCAGCGTAAAACTGACGTTGCGCAGAATGGGTCGCGCGGATTCGGGGTATGTGTACGTGACATTCTCAAAGGTGATCATCATACGCCTGCAAAAAAATGCGTGATGCTATGACGCATCACGCACAAAGTTTCTAAAGAATTGCTCTGAACCATGCTCGCCAACAATGGCGAGGGCTGAATTGACGCGATTCAGGGTTCCAAAACGGCTTCGCGTTCCTCGGCGGGGTGCAACACAATCCCCGACTCGTCGCAGTCAACGATCACCGTGTCGCCATGCTGGTAAACACCGCTCAATAGCTCATCGGAGAGCGGCGTCTCCACATCCTGTTGGATCAGCCGCTTGAGCGGGCGGGCGCCGTACTCGGCGCTGTAACCATGTTCGGCCAGCCATTCCAGCGCCGATTCGCGCAGTTCCAGACCCAACCGGTTCTCCACCACGCGCTGGCGCAGCTTGCCGATCTCCAGTTGCACAATTTCGCGGATATCCGCGTGACTGAGCGCCCGGAAAACAATCACCGAGTCCAAGCGGTTGATAAACTCCGGGCGGAAGAGCTTGCGCAGCTCGTTCAGCAATTTCTGGCTCATATCCTGATAAGCCCGATCCGCATCGGTCTCCAGCGTTTCCAGCGTGAATCCCAACTTCCCCTGCCGCAAAATATCATCGGCGCCGATATTCGAGGTCAGAATGATCATGGTGTTGCGGAAATCCACCTTGCGCCCGCGAGCGTCCGTCAGCATACCTTCTTCCATAATCTGCAGCAACATGTTGAAGGTATCGGGGTGAGCTTTTTCGATTTCGTCGAAGACCACAATCGAATACGGGCGACGCCGCACGCCTTCGGTCAGCTGCCCGGCGTCATCGTAGCCGACGTAGCCGGGAGGCGCTCCGACCAGTCTTGCCACCGCGTGACGCTCCATAAACTCGGACATGTCCAATTGGATCAGGGCATCTTCGCTGCCGAACAGGAATTCCGCCAAAGCCTTTGCCAGCTCCGTCTTGCCCACACCCGTTGGCCCCAGGAAAACAAAGGACCCAATCGGACGCTTGGGGTCCTTCAAACCCGCCCTGGCGCGCCGCACGGCCTTGGATATCTTCTCGATGGCCTCGTTTTGCCCGACGATGCGCCGGTGCAGTTCGTTCTCCATATCCAGCAGCCGTTGCGACTCGGCCTCGGCCAGTTGCGTCATCGGGATGCCGGTCCACATTGCGATGATTTCGGCCATGTCATCCGGGCCCACCGTGAGATTCTCGTCCAGATTCTCTTGTCGCTGGCGCAACTCCTCCATGCGCGTTTCGAGCGCCCGCTCCTGAGTTCGCATCTCATCTGCTTCGTTGTGCTGGTTTTGCGCTTCCAGTTGCGTTTCTTTCAAGCGCAGCCCTTGCAACTCTTCAAAGACTTCGCGCAACTCGATCGAAATGGGCGATTTGTACATCTTGACCCGCGACGCGCCTTCATCCATAACATCAATGGCCTTGTCGGGCAAATAACGATCGGGGACGTAACGGGCCGAGAGCCGCGCGGCTGCCTGCAACGCCTCGTCGCTGATGTGCAGATTGTGGTGCAATTCGTAGGCGTACTTGACGCCGCGCAGGATGTCAATGGTCTGCTCGACGGTGGGTTCGTCCACCATCACCGGTTGGAAGCGGCGCTCCAGGGCCGGGTCGGATTCAATATGCTTGCGGTATTCATCCAAGGTCGTTGCGCCGATGCACTGCAACTCGCCGCGCGCCAACGCCGGCTTGAGAATATTGGCAGCGTCCAGCGACGAGCCCGCCGAACCGGCGCCCACCAGCATGTGCACTTCGTCAATGAAGACAATCGTATCGCTGTCCTTCAGCTCTTTGAGCACCTTTTTGAGGCGTTCCTCAAATTGCCCACGGTACATCGTGCCGGCGACCAGCGCCCCGATGTCCAGTTGAATCAACCGCTTTCCCAGAACCGGGCCGGGCACGCCGCCGGCGACGATGCGTTGCGCCAACCCTTCAACGATGGCCGTCTTGCCGACGCCGGGTTCGCCGATCAACGCCGGATTGTTTTTGGTGCGCCGCGCCAGAATCTGGATGACGCGCTCCACTTCCTTGTGGCGCCCGATCACCGGATCCAACCGGTTTTCGCTGGCCAATTGCGTCAGATCAATGGCGACCTGATCCAACACCGATTCCTGAGTGCGTCCGGGTTGTCGTTCTCGTTCGCGACGACGCGCCGGGCGCGCGGGGTCTTCTTCAGTTGCAGGGGTTGCGGCTGTGGCCGATGGCCGCACCGGCATGAACCGCTCGATGCGGCGGCGTATCGCCTCCGCCGAGAGCCCGCCGTGCGTCAACACGGCAATAATGACGCCTTCATGTTGCCGCAGCAACGCCAAGAGAATGTGTTGGGTATCCACTGTCATCGTGCTGTGGCGTTGCGCCTCTTCCAACGCCATCTGCAGCAGCGCCTTTGTGGACTGTCGCAGTTCGGGCTCAGGTGTGCGCAGCGGGAAGGCGCTGGAGAGCCGGGCCACCGTCTGCTGGGCCTGTTGCGGGCGCAGCCCCATGTCGCGCAGGACACGTCCCGCGACGCCCTCGCTCTCCAACAGCAGCCCTAACAGAATATGTTCCGGGCCGATGGTGGCATGGCGCATGCGCATCGCTTCCATTTGCGCAAACCGCAGTACCTCTTGTGCAGCCGGAGTAAATTTTTCGAGTGGATCCGCCATCTTCCTTATCCTCTTACCATTCCCACAAATATATGAATTTTGCCTCAACGAAAAAGGCTTTTCGTTTGTCAATGCGCCGAACCCTGCGCGGGGCGGCCCCTTGGTGCCTTCATTATAGCATAAAATGTTATGGGTAAGCCATGTCAAAAAGCACGGGAGCCATGTCCCGTGCTTTTTAGTTTGATTACGCCGATAATGGGCGGGCTGGCGCAAAACTCCCGGGAAGTTGCTTCACACAAAGAACGTATGGAGTGTATCCCCGTTGCGCCGTCGGTTTTTGCCGCAAAGGTCGCTCTACCCGTTCCTCTTTAGCGCATTGCTTGCATCATCAGAGCAACAAATTCTTCCCATTCGTCCTGGAAAAGGTGCAGTGTAACATTTCCCAGCTCGATGTGGTAGACCTGTTCGCCCTCTGTGTCCTGCGAAACGAAGACTGCGTAAGTTTCGGTCTCGCCCAGCATTTGAATATTCGGTTCGTCGTTCATCATATCCTCCAAGTTTTACAATCCCTTGTCTCAAGTCAGGGCTTGATTGCCCTTGACTTCACTTATCCTTAATCGCGTCGCGGGGGACGGCGATCTCCGCCATGTCCGCCCCGCCGATCTCCGCCGCCGCGCCGATCTCCGCCACGGTCGCCGCCATCGCGCCGCCCGCCGCCGCGCGGGTTGTCCTGCGCGCGCGCTTCTTCGAGCGTCCAGCCTTCCAGAATGGCCCGCCGCGACAATCGCAGTTTGCCTTCCGGGTCCATCGCCGTCAGCATAACGACAATCTCATCACCGACGTTGACAACGTCAGAAACCTGGTTGACGCGCGTATCGGACAGCTGCGAGATATGGACCATCCCGTCGGTGCCCGGCAGAATTTCCACGAAGGCGCCAAAGTCGGTCACGCGCACCACCTTGCCGGTGTAGACCTTGCCTTCTTCCGGTCTTTCCATCATCGAATTGATGTAATTCAGCGCGCGCTCTGCGCCATCGCCGGCCGTCGCCGCCACAAAAACCGTGCCGTCTTCTTCGATGTCAATCTTGACGTTGTACTCGGTCTGCAACGCGCGGATGTTCTTACCGCCCGGCCCGATCAACGCGCCAATCTTTTCTACTTCGATGTGCGTCGTCAGCATCTTGGGCGCATAGGGCGACAGTTCGGTGCGCGGCGCCGGGATGGTCGCCTCGATGACCGAAATGATCTGCTCGCGGGCCGTTTTAGCCTGCGCCAGCGCCTCGGTCAGAATCTCACGGGTCACGCCCATGATTTTGATGTCCATCTGCAGGGCCGTGATCCCCTGACGGGTGCCGGTCACTTTGAAATCCATATCGCCCAGGTGATCTTCCATCCCCTGGATGTCGGTCAACACCCGGTAACGCGCGCCGTCGCTGACCAACCCCATCGCGATGCCGCCGACGGGCGACTTGATGGGCACGCCCGCATCCATCAACGCCAACGTGCTGCCGCAAGTCGAAGCCATCGAAGTGCTGCCATTGGAGGACATCACTTCGCTGACCACGCGGATCGTGTAGGGGAAGGTCGCTTTGTCCGGCAGTACCGGGACCAGCGCCCGCTCCGCCAGCGCTCCATGCCCGATCTCACGGCGTTTCGGCCCGCGCAGCGGCGAAACTTCGCCGGTCGAATAAGGCGGGAAATTGTAGTGGTGGATGTACCGCTTGCGGTCTTCCGGGAACAGATCGTCCAACTCTTGTTCTTCGCCGGGCATTCCCAGCGTCGCCAGGCTGAGCACCTGCGTCTCGCCGCGCGTGAACAGGCCGCTGCCGTGAGGTCGCGGCACCAGATGCACTTCCGCCTCCAGTGGGCGAATGGTATACTGATCGCGTCCGTCAGGGCGGATGCCCTCATCCAGAATGCGCTGGCGGACTACCGTCTTGAGCGTATCGTGAAGCGCCTCGCTGATCATGCCGGACGTCCAGCCATTGGCCTCGGCCTCCGGCGCCAGCGTCGCCTTCAGTTCATCTTCAAACGCCGTCAACGCTTCGATGCGCTCGCCTTTGAGCGGCGACGTCTCCAGCAGCGTTCGCAGGCGGTCGCCCATCAAAGCCTGGGCGCGTTCGAGCAACTCCGCCGGCTTTGTAAAGCGGGAATAGTTAGACTTGGGTTTGCCCAGAGCTGCCCGCATCTCGTTTTGCAGCTGGATCACGCCCTGGAATGACTGATGCGCCAGCACCATCGCCTCAACCATCACGTCCTCGGTCACCTCGTCAGCGCCGGCCTCGACCATGATGATAGCATTGGCGCTTCCGGCCACCCGCAAATCCAGCGTGCTCTTCCCCATCTGCGAAATCGTCGGGTTGGCAACCAGAGCGCCGTCAATGCATCCAATACGCACGGCGGCGACCGGTCCCTCGAACGGAATATCCGAGATGGTCAACGCCGCTGAGGCCGCGATCACGCCCAAAGTGTCGGCGTACTCTTCGTTTCCCTGCGAAAGCGACGTGATAATGACTTGCACATCATTGCGCATATCGTGGGGAAACAGCGGGCGCAGCGGACGATCAATGAGGCGGCTGGTCAGCGTGCCCTGCTCCGAAGGTTTGCCTTCGCGGCGGAAAAATGATCCGGGGATGCGCCCTACGGCGTAGAGTCGTTCCTCAAAATCCACCGTCAGTGGAAAGAAATCAATCCCCTCACGTGGAGTCCGAGTCATGGTGGCCGTAGCCAACAAAACCGTATCCCCACATTGAGCAATCACAGCGCCGCCGGCCAGACGCGCGATCTTGCCGGTGGCGAGGGTGATCGTCTGATCACCCAGTTGCGTTGTAAAACGTCGTTCTTCTAACACATAGACCTCCAATAACCGGCTGCGGGTCCGAAGGTCAGAAACTGGGAACTGCTGTGCAGCCCTCTACTGCACCCCACTCCCCAATTCCCACCTTCCTGCCCGAAATGCCGGAAGATAACAATGACTCAGGCCAATGCGCATCTCCGGTCAGAGCGCCGTCGGCAAAACTCCCTACAAACAATACAAGCGAGTAGAAGGGATAAATCACCTCTACTCGCTTGTCATTGATTTCACAACCAATACAACTTACTTACGCAAACCAAGCCGTTGAATCAGGTCCCGGTATCGTTGCGGATTTACTTTTTGCAAATAGGCCAACTGGCGTCGCCGTTGCCCCACCAATTTCAATAGCCCACGGCGGGAACTCTCATCGTGCTTGTGCATCTTCAGATGATCGGTCAAGTACGTGATCCGCTGGGTCAACAGAGCAACCTGAACCTCCGGAGAACCGGTATCCTCGGTTGATTGCCCGTATTCCTTGATAATGTCATTCTTTTGTTCTTTTGATAACACGTTTTTACTCCTTATCCTTAAACCGGCCGATCGTTTTGAGTTTTCGCATCGGCGAGTGGCTGACCACAGCGGACAGTATACCATAGAAGAAGTTTTCGGCAAGGTTTGGACTTGCTGGGGGTGCGCAGTGAAAAAGGGAGGGGAAATCAACTCAGAAGGATAAAGAAGGGGAAAAAAAGAACGGGCCTTGCCTATTGGCAAGGCC
>DAOUFX010000569.1:0-4509 GCA_034429675.1 Anaerolineae bacterium
CCGCCCAAAACTCCCACCCCCAGATTTTTGAGAAGATACCTCAGACGTCAGGGATGCTATCGCGGATGCCGGGCTGGTACATTTCGTATACCAATTCGCCCAGCATATTGGCGACGAAGCGCACGGCCGAAATCGTCCGCCCGTACGCCATGCGTATCGGGCCGACGACGCCCAGCGCGCCGGTGGCGTAATCGGCCACGCCGTAGCGCGCTAGAACCAGACTACACGCCCGCAGTTCGTCCCAGCGGTTTTCGCCGCCGATCAACACCCGCACACTGCCCACGCCGACAGCCGGGGTCAACGTGTCGGCCAGAACCGTTTGCAACAGACTGCGTTCTTCCAAGACGCGCACGATCCCGGTTGAGCCGGTGTCGCCTTCAGCGAATTCCGGCGCCTGGAGCAAGTCGGACAAGCCGTGATGGTAAATCTCCTCCGAGGCGTTCCCCGGCGTATTTTCCAGCCGCGCGGCAATCAATTCGGCGATGCTGGCTTCGAGCGGCGCCAGTTCGGCGATGTGCGCCCGGATTTGTTCGGCGTCCAACCCGGCGCAGAGTTGGTTCAGCCGATCTGCTGCTTCACGGAGCGTCGTCTGGTTCAATGACTCGTTGAGCGCCAACATTTGTTGTTCCACCGTGCCATCCTGCAGCACGAGGACCAACAGCACGGCGCGTCCGTGGGTGGCGATCAGCTCAAGATGCTTGTAGATTGCGCGCAGCGCTCGCGGCGCTGTGACGACGGCGGCGCCACGGGCAGAGCGCGCCAATACGGCGGCGGCCAGGGGCATCCACGCTTCGATGTGGTCGCGCGCCTGATGAAACTGGTGCGCGATCATCCGTTGTTCGGTCAACGGCAGGGCATGTTCTTCCATCAACCGTTCAACGAAGTAGCGGAAACCGGCCTCCGTCGGCACCCGTCCGGCGGAGGTGTGCGGTTGGGCCAGATAGCCCAATTCTTCAAGGCGCGACATCTCGCCACGCACGGTCGCCGGGCTGAATTCCAGATTGTAATTCTCGACCAAAGTGCGCGACGCGACCGTGCCGGCGGTTCCAACGTGTTCCTGAATGATCAGGCGCAGCAATAGCTCTTGTCGGGGCGTTAGTTCGGCTAAGGCTTCCATCGTCTCATCCCCTTCATTGTTTTTAGCACTCGCGACAGGAGAGTGCTAAAAAATCCCTTAAATGATACCACGTAAGGGAACGTGTGTCAATGTCGTGCCGCGCCGGACACTCAAAACACGCCTAGCTGGCAACCGGCGAGGCGCAGCCCCATTTGGTCGGCGACGTAGCTGACCAGCATCTTGGGGATACCAAAGCGCGCCGCCAATTCCCAGGCGGCGGGACAGGTGAAAATGTCGTTCTGAAGCGCTTGCCGGATGGCGTCCGCAAGCTCATCGGGGACAGAGAGCGCGGTCACGTTAGACACATCCCAGCCCTTCTTGTGGCCGGGATAGCCGAACAAGCCCAACTGGCAGTGGCTCAGATGCACGCCCAGCGCGTCGGCCGTTTGCCCGATGAGCAGCGGCGGCAGCCCCAACTCGGCGGCGACGGCGAACGCCGTCACGCAGGGCAGCGTCGCGTCCTGGAGATGGCGGCGAATTGCGGCAGCAATCGCTTCGTTTACGACAAAATCGGCGGGGATCACTTTGTCTTTCAGGGCCATAGGAACCTCCATCGGAAATAGTTTTTAGCCAGTAAAATTTTAGACTATTGTAACATTCCTGCACAACGACGCAATACAAAAATGAAAAATGAAGGAAAAAATTTGACATCCCGCCAGACCGGGGTTATGCTTTGGGAGAGTGTGCACAGACTTTATCAACCCCAAAGGAGAAAAACTATGTGGAAAGAATTTAAAGCATTCGTGATACGCGGCAACGTCCTTGATCTGGCCGTAGCCGTGATCATCGGCGGCGCATTCGGCAAGATCGTCACGTCGTTCGTCAACGACATCCTGATGCCCCCTATCGGGCTGATTTTGGGCAAAGTAAATTTCACCGATCTGTTCATTGATTTTTCCGGGAAAGGCTACACGTCATTGGCAGTAGCGAAGGAAGCGGGGGCAGCGACGCTCAACTATGGTGTTTTTTTGAACACCGTATTGGATTTTCTGATCATCGCGTTCGCGATCTTCCTGCTGGTGCGGCAGGTCAATAAATTGAAGAAAGCCGAACCGGCGCCGGCGCCCACCACCAAAGAGTGTCCGTTCTGCTGCTCGCAGGTGCCGCTCAAGGCTACACGCTGCCCGCACTGCACCTCGGAACTGAAGTAAATGTGACGTAAAACCATTGCAACGAAACGGCCCGGCATTTGCCGGGCCGTTTCGTTTGACCGATCCGCTACGCGGATTCGGCAGTCACCACCGGGAAACGCGCCTGTTTCAGCAAATTGAAAAACCCGGCCAACGCCAGTTCATCCTGGAAAACGACGTGGAAAGATTCCGGTTTGCCTTTTGGGTTGAGGTATTGAATGCGCATGCACCACTTGTCCTTCCACCCGTAAATCTTGCCGGCCTCGACGCTCTGGACGTTTTGCCCCGTAAAGAACGCGGCCCAATCCGATTCCTGCGTGTGGATGGTGATGCCGTAGCGCTTGGTTCTGACGACACTGTGAATGTAAACCAGCAAATCCTGTTCGCCCCTGAGGATAAGATTGGCGACGGCGTTAGAAAACCGCTGCGTCCCCCGGCCAACCTCAACGGGCTCGATAGACTTGAGCCGTTGCAACACGCCGCTGGCCGTCACAGCCGGGCGCTGGGTAGGCAGCGGCGCCGCCGGGTTCATCGGATAGGGCGCAAACACCGTGCCGGGGAAAAAGAAGGGGATCACAGAAAGCAATGCGACCACGCCGCCAATCCCCAAGAATGTGACACCGGTCTGAACCGTGGGCGGAGTCTGCCCGTCGGCGATGTAAAGCGCATCGGTGGTGGACAATCCCTCTTCCTCGAAGGACGGCATATCTTCCTGCAAACTCTTCTTCAACTCGGATTCCGGAATCTGAGTCATGCCGGTCACTGTAGCCATTCCCTCGATTTTCCCCATCGTTGAGGCCGACGAATGCTTGACAAGCACCATCGCGCCGGAGTCGGCGTCAATGAGGAAGTAATACGTCGCGGTGGTCTTATTGTCCGATGTTTTTTCATACCCGGCGTCGTAGATGGCATAGCCGGATGTCGTCACGTAGTGGCCGGTTTCGGTCTCGCGGATCAGATCGGAGAGGCTGACTTCTCGCGGCGCGCCGCTGCTATTTTTCATGGCGAGGTTCAAATCGGCGACGCCGACGCAAAGCAAGACAAGGGCTAGAATCAGCGCTACAACCGCAACGCCCTTCAGCCCGCCGATGCGTCCTCTCATACGCAAGCTGTTTTCGTTCATAACCCTACCTCCAAAGCCTAATCACCAATCCCTCAATCACCAATTCCCCGATTGTAGGGGGAAACCTGACGAAATGCAAACGGGAATCCGGTTTCCAGATTCCGCGATTTGTTGCATAATGGGTTTTCGCACAAGCATAAACAAGTAGAACGGAGGTTGTGATAGTGGAAACAAGAGTTGTTTTGATCACGGGCGCATCTTCAGGATTTGGAAAAATCACGGCGGAGTTGCTGGCCAAAACCGGCTACCGCGTGTTCGGCACCAGCCGCCGCCCCGAGACGGCGCAAGTAGCAGGCGTGACGATGCTGCCGCTGGACGTGCGCAACGCCGACTCGCTCCGTGCGTGCGTGCAGGCGGTCAAAGATCAGGCGGGGCGGGTGGATGTGCTGATCAACAACGCCGGGTACATCGGGCCGGCCGCCGCCTGCGAAGAGATGGACATCGCCCAGCTCAGAGCCGTTTTCGAGACCAACTTCTTCGGCATGGTGCAGATAACTAACGCGGTGCTGCCCCTCATGCGCGAACAAGGCGGCGGCATTATCATCAATCTCAGTTCGGCGGGCGGCATTGTCGGCTCCCCCTTCTTCGCCGCTTACATGTCCAGCAAACACGCCGTCGAAGGCTACACCGAATCGCTGTACTACGAGGTCAAGCCATTTGGCATTCATGCGGTCTTGATCGAACCCGGTTTTTTCAAGACCAACATCCAGAACACCATCCAGGGACCCGACCATCCTCTGGAAGCCTACGCCGATCAACGCGAAGCGACGCGCCGTTGCGATCACTACTGCATAGATCACGGGCGCGATCCATGGTGGGTCGCCATGATGATTTCGCGCATTCTCGACGATCCGGCGCCGCGACTGCGTTATCCGGTGGGGCTGGACGCGCAAGTCATGGTCGCGCTCAAACGCTGGCTGCCGTTCGGCTGGTTTTCACGCGGGGCAAAATGGCTGCTGCTGGATGGCGGCCCGAACGCCGATTTCGATCGCGGGCTGCGCCACGCCGTGACGGACAGCCAGACCGCCGACCGGATGGCCCCGTTCGTGGCGATAGGCCTGGCGGGTGTGCTCTTGTGGATTCTGGGCCGGATCACCCGGCGACGCTAGATTTCACATACAAGGTATTTTTTCGTGCGG
>DAOUFX010000570.1:0-4856 GCA_034429675.1 Anaerolineae bacterium
GGGCATCCTCCTCCAAACCGCCACTTCTCCCCTTTATCATGACTAAAAGTATTTTGTATAAGGAGAAAAAAACATGACTCCGTTCAATGATTCTAAAATTAACCGCAGATTGAACCGCCCTTTCCTTGGGGCGTCTATCGCGGCGCTATGCGTATTTTTGGCCCTGATTGCGGTGCTGGCGCCCTCGCGCGCCAGCGACGCAAAATCCAGCGAAAATCTTGCCGCCGGGCCAATCACGCCCCAGCAATATACGGAAGGCCGGCTTGATCCCATCAGGAACTCGGTCCAGAACGCAAACGTGAGCATCAGCGGCCCCATGGCGGGCATGCTGAACACCGCCTACATGTTCACATCCACCGTCACGCCGGTCACAACCACGACGCCGATCGCGCATGTCTGGCGGGCGGACGAACAGCCGCCCAAAACGCTCGTCGGCGGCCTGACCAGCACCATCGTCTACACCTGGACGACGCCTGGCGCCAAAACAATCACCGTCACGATCGCGGACGGCACGGCCAACCCTCCCGTAGCCAACCACACCATTATGATTGGCGCGTCCGGCGCGCCGACGCAGATCTCCTTCTATCCAACCGGCGCCGGATCAACCGGCAACCCCGTGTGGGTGACCGCACAAGTAGATCCGCTCACCGTCACCTTGCCGATCACCTACACCTGGTACGCTGACGGATTGGCGCCGCTCACGCTCGTGCGCACCAGCCTCCTGGGCGGCAACTGGTCCGGCGACAGCGCGTGGTATGCGCAAAGCACGTACCGGTCGCACACCTGGAATACGCCGGGAGCCAAGACCATCACCCTGACTGCGACCAATACCGCCGGCTCCATCGCCGCCACCACGGTAGTTAGCGTCAACCTGTCGCCCAGCGTAGTGGTCACCGGGGCGACGTCGCCTCAAATCGGTGTACCCTACGTCTATACGGCTACAGTCAGCCCGGTTACCGCGACGCAGCCGATTTACTATTCCTGGTACGGCACCGGCCATCCGTGGAGCGGCGGCTCCGGCGGATTGAGCGCCACAAACACGTTTACCTGGACAACCGCCGGCAACAAAGTGGTCCAGGTCTGGGTGAGCAATACCGACGGCTGGGATCACGATGGCCTGCTCATCAAAATCCCGACGCCGCTGCCAATACTCACCCCCACCATCGAATCCGTCAGCAGCGGCGGCTGGAACAACCCGGCCACATGGAATCTGGCGCGAACCCCGCTGGTCACCGACGTGGTGCTGATTCACGCCGGTCACACGGTCACGACGGCGCTCTCCCTCAAGATGAATTCACTGATTAACCAGGGGACGCTGAGAAGTTCGAACATGAGCACTTTGATCATTACCGCGACCGGCGTCCTGTCCAACAGCGGCATGATCAAGGCGTCCGATGCCGCGCTCCTGATCGCACAGAGCCGGCTGGCGCCGGCCTATCACCCGGCATGCAACGGCACGAGCGGAACCCCAGGAACAAACATCCTCGTCGCGGCGACCCAAACCTACAACAACGGCCTCATCCAGGCCGGCAATGGTCTGAATGGGGGAATCGGCGGCAGCGTTTCCTGGACGCCCTCGCCCGTCACGACGTTGTGGAATGACGTACTGGGTGTCATTCGCGGCGGCGACGGCGGCAACGGCGCTCCCGGCGGCGGCGGCGGGCCGGGCGGCGACGTCACCCTGAGCGGCGTACCGTTCGACAACGACGGCCTGATCAGAGCCGGCGATGGCGGCAACGGCGACCAATGCGGCGGCGACGGCGGCTCAACCTACATCTTCGCCGAGAACACCACCAACACCGGCACGATTGACGCCGGCGACGGCGGCGACACGACCGGCAACCTGGCCACGGCGCACGGCGGCGACGGCGGCGACACCGAAGTTTGGGGCAAGTTCTTTACCTGGAGCGGTTTCCTGGTCAACCTGGGCTCCATCACGGCGGGCAACGGCGGCAACGGCAATCCCGGCGCCACCGTTCCCCAGGATGCCGGGTGCGGCGGCAATCTCACGCTCATGGCCGCGCCGAACGTCTTCCTGGGCGGCGGGACGCACGCAGCGGGGGTAGCCGGAACGCCATCGGCCGGCGGGACGACCTGCACCGGCGGATGGGTATGCATTGACCCTGCTTCCATCTCTCTGACCGGCGACACGCACATCACCGGCAACCATGTTTCGGTCTACGGCGGCGAGGACTGGACGCTCGATCTGCGCGATCTGAACAGCGAGGTCATCTCGGCTGACGGCGACATCACGCTGGCGGTGGGCAGCGGCGGCGTCATAGACCTGACCGGGAATTCGGCGCGCTTATTGCGAGCCGGCGGGCAGGTGCGAATCTACGCCGACGAGATCCGGCTTGATTCCGGCGTCCCGTTGTTCGCGCTGACCGGGCCTGACGTCATCACCGGCCCCGCCAAAATCATACAGGGCGTTTCGGTGGTCGCCCCCGCCCTGGTGAGCGCCCAGCCCGGCGCGGTCGTGCCGCTCCTCTTCAGGGTGTTCAATACCGGCCCGGTCACCGACACCTTCATCCTAAACCAGAGCAGCTCGACGGTGTGGGGCCTGAACGGGTTGCCTTATTCGATCACCGTAGGCGCCCTGAGCAATCAGGAATTGACACTTAACGTCACAATTCCTCTCAATGCCCAGAATGGCGACGTGAACGAGGTAACGGTCAGCGCCACGTCACAGTCCGATCCACAGGTCAGCGACAGCGACACCACGCACATCGTCGTCAGGACGCAGTCCGCCCTGGAGTATCGCGTCTACCTGCCGCTGGTCATGCGCGGCACTGAGTAACGGCTGCGGAGCCGAAATCCATGCTACGCCGATGATCGGTCATCAAATTCTCAGGCAGCTCTTAGAAAACCTTCAGCTAAATCCGGTATCGTAGAATAGAAGCTCCACCAGGAGCGCCAATCCATCAAGGAGGCAGCCGATGAACAAACGCAAAACAGGGCGTAGAGCGCCCTTCTTCGATAACAAAACTCCCGGGATTCAAAATGTAGGTCGAAATAACTGCCCGGCGCGCGCCGGGTCATCAAAACACAAACAAGGAGACAGTCTATAAGGTTATAGAACTAACCGAAACAGGCTCACTGACCACACAAGAAAAGCGATCTTGCGCACTTCAGCAAGGTCGCTTTTTCGTTTTTGACAGTATGTTATACTCAACCCGGTTTCAGCGATTGGGAATCAGTAATTGGTAGTAACTGCTCACCGTCATTTCGAGCGAAGCGAGAAATCTCCACCTCATACGGCAGAGACCCTTCACTTCGTTCAGGGTGACGTTGAAGCTAAACCCAGGCTGAGTAGACTGTTAATTTTCAAAAAAGGAAGCCTTCATGTCATTGCGAACCTTCATCCAAGACCACCCCGCGCTGTTGGTGTGGGGGTGGCAACTGACCGAACGACTGGTTAAAGGGCTGGCGCCGCTCTTCAAGCGCGTCGGCATCGAGCGCGCCTCGGCGGTGTTGCTGCCGTTGGAAACGCTCTTCAAGAAGACGGTCTTCGATTGCCGGGAATGCGGCCAGTGCGTCCTGCACTACACCGGGATGACGTGCCCGATGACGTGCCCCAAGCAGCTGCGCAACGGCCCGTGCGGCGGCGTGCGCCCGGACGGCAAGTGCGAAGTCTACCCGAAAAAAGATTGTATCTGGGTCAAGGCGTTGGAACGCATCGAGCGCACCCCCTACGTCGCCGAAAAATTGCGCCTCAACCCGCCGGTTGACCGGCAACTGGAAGGGCTGTCCTCCTACGTCACGTTTGCCGTGGGACGGGATCAGGTGTGCACCGGCAACGAGAGGCCCAACGTCTACGCCGACGTGAAACAGGAGCCGCGATGACCGAATCCACCACCCCTCATAGCAACCTCGCCCGCGTCCTGCAAGCCGGACACTTCGCCGTCGCCGCCGAGGTCTGCCCGCCGGTCGGCCCCAACCTGGCGCCCATCCAACGCCAGATCAGAGAACTGCGCGGGTACGCCGACGTCTACAACGTCACCTCCAACCAATCCGCTTCGGTCCACATAGGAAGCCTGCCGGTGAGCATTATGCTCAAACAGGCCGGGCTGGACCCGGTCTTCCAGCTCACCTGCCGCGATCACAACCGCCTCTCGATGCAGTCGGATCTGCTCGGCGCTGCCGTGTTCGGCATCACCAACGTGCTGGCCGTCAGCGGCGATCACGTGGCCAGCGGCGACCACCCCCACGTCAAGCCGGTCTACGACATTGATTCGATCAACCTGATCCGCATGATGCGCATGATGCGCGACGCCCAGGTCTTCGAGAACGGCAAGGCCATCCCCAAAATCGCGCCGGAGTTCTTCATCGGCGCGGCGGCAAACCCGTTTGCCCCGCCGTTCGACTTCCGCCCGCTGCGCCTGGCCAAGAAGATCGCCGCTGGCGCACAGTTCATCCAGACACAGCTGGTATTCAACGTGCCGCGCTTCCGCGAATTCATGGCACGCGTGGTTGACCTGGGACTGCACGAGAAAGCCGCGATCCTGGCCGGCATCGGCCCGATCCGCTCGTTGCAGGCAGCGCAGGCGATGGCTCACGAAGTTCCCGGGCTGGATGTGCCGGAGTGGATCGTCCAACGGATGGAGGGGCTATCCAAAGAGGATCAGGCCAAAGCCGGTCTGGACGTGTGCTGCGAGCTGGCGCAACAAATCCGTGAAATCGAAGGCGTGCGCGGTCTGCACATCATGGCCGTCAACTGGTCGCAGGCCATCCCGCAGATCGTGCAGGCGCTGGGCCTCTATCCCCGGCCCACATTTGATTCTGAAAATAGTTAAAAGTTGAAAGTTGGAAAGTTAAAGAACTTTGGAGGGTTTTTTCGCGAGCGGGTACCCCCGCTC
>DAOUFX010000571.1:0-3006 GCA_034429675.1 Anaerolineae bacterium
CCCCCGCCCGCGAAAAACCTTCCTTTAATTCCCCCGCTTTAGCGGGCTATTTTCAAGGGAGAGTACTATGACCCGCAAGGCAGATTTCGCACTCGAAGAATGGATCACCTTGCGCGCCGCGTTGGATGCGACGCTCTATGGGACAGCCGAGATTGACAAAAAAATCTATGACACCGAAGCGCAGGTGGTACGTCGCCTGGAACATTACGCCGTGCCGCTTGTGCGCGAGCTGTTGGATCGCGGCAAAAACCCGTCAGAAGACGATGCCGTCACATCCAAAGCCGTCGCCACATCGTTGGATTCGTTGTGCAATGGAGCATTGGCAATTTTGCAGGCCAAAGCAGATCGGGAGGAAATCGCCGCCCTTAGTCGAACCTTGCGCGCCCTGGCTCTGGCTGTCGCCGAGGCCGACGACGACGTAGATACTCGCGAAAGACTGTTCATTAACCAGCTGGACAGGTTACTCCAGAATTGGTCGCTATAAGCCCTGAAAACAGGAAGTGGGCGCAGATCATCTGCGCCGCTTCTTCTAATAAAAAGTACTATGAAACATTGGGTTGATCCTATCCCGGTTCAAGTCCCTCAAATACTGCAAGATTTCGTCGGAGGACACTCGTTGGTCGCCGAAATTCTTGTGCGACGCGGCATTGTCACCGTCGAAGCGGCGCGAGCCTTTCTCAACCCCAATGCCTATACCCCGTCGCCGCCGACAGCATTCCCGGGCATGCCCCAGGCTGTAGCACGGATCACCCATGCCATTCAGCACAAAGAGTGCATCTGTGTCTGGGGAGATTTCGACGTAGATGGGCAGACGGCAACCGCCCTGCTCGTTTCCACTCTTCGCGACCTGGGCGCCGCTGTCGTCTATCACATCCCTGTGCGCGAAACCGAGTCCCACGGTATCAAAGTCTCCCGGCTACAAACAGAAATAGGAAAAGGGGCGAAATTGCTCCTTACCTGCGATACCGGCATTGATGCCACAGAGGGAATTGCCTACGCCAACAGCCGTGGTGTTGATACCATTATCACCGACCACCATGAACTGCCCGCCGAACTACCCCCGGCTCATGCTATTCTCAATCCACACCTGCTTCCCAATAGACACCCACTGCAAACATTGCCTGGCGTCGGGGTTGCATACAAACTCTCCGAAGCGCTCTACAACTGGGCCCGCCGTCCCACAGATGCTGCGCAGCACCTAGACCTGGTTGCCTTGGGGATCGTGGCCGACGTCGCAATACAAACCGGAGACACACGCTACTTGCTTCAGCGCGGCTTGGAAACCCTGCGCCGGACTTCGCGCTTGGGTTTGCAAGAACTGATGCGTTGGGCAAACGTCAATCCAAGTCGCGTCAGCAGCGAGGATATCGGCTTCGGTCTGGCCCCGCGTTTGAATGCGCTGGGACGGCTGGATGATGCTAACGTCATGGTTGAATTCCTCACGACTACCGATTTGACCCAGGCGCGCATCCTGGCCTCGCAATTGGAAGCGATCAATGCCAAGCGCAAAATGCTGTGCGACCAGGTCTTTGCCGCCGCCCAAGAACAAATCGAACAAAAACCCGCTCTGCTGGATGACGCTGCTCTGGTTCTCTTCCACCCAACATGGCCGGCGGGCGTGGTTGGCATCGTCGCCAATCGCCTGGTGGAGAAATACCATCGTCCCGTCCTCCTGTTCACCGGCTCGTCTGAAGGTCTGATACGAGGATCTGCGCGTTCCATTACCGGGTGCCACATCACCGAAGCCATCGCCGCCCTTCAGGATATGGTTTCGAACTTTGGCGGGCACGCAATGGCCGCAGGAATGGCCCTGCCCCAAGAAAGCTTGGAACCTTTTAGGAAACGACTTTCCGACGTTGTGGCTGAACAGCTCGGCAAAGCCGGATTGCAACCGACGCGAACCATTGATTGCTACATGGCGCTCTCGGACTTATCCATGCCTCTCATCGAAGAGATAGACCGTCTTGCGCCGTTCGGGGCAGGCAATCCACCGTTATGTCTCGCGACCCGCAACATCCAGATTAAGGACAGCCGCCCGTTGGGGCGTGACGGCAATCACCTGACAATCACGGTTGAGGATGCTGGTGGAACATCTCAAAAAGTCGTCTGGTGGCAATGGAATGGCGCCCCCCTGCCCACCGGGCCGTTTGATTTAGCTTATTCTTTACGTATCAATGACTTTCGTGGTGTTCGCCAATTACAGATCGTCTGGGAAGAAGCGCGTGAAATCCAGACAACACCGGCTATCCTCATCTCCGATGCCGCTTTCGAAATCATAGACTATCGAAAAGAACCCCATCCCTTGACGTTGCTCAAACCCCTGCTTATGCGGAATGATGTTCAGATTTGGCGTGAGGGACCGGCAGGCGCTGACATCGCCGGGAAAAACCGTTGTGAACTGACGCCAGCCCCTACCCTGGTCATTTGGAATACACCGCCGGGACCGTCCGAAATACAATTCGCGCTGGCGCAAGTTTCACCGCGCACCCTCTACCTTTTTCGAGAAGAATCGGGGCTGGATTTACTCAAACCCTTCCTTACCCACCTGAGCGGACTCGTCAAACATGTCATCAACACTTATGAAGGAAAAATTCCTCTTTCAAAACTGGCCGCGATCGTCGCCCATCGAGAAAACACTGTGCGGCTTGGCCTTGCTTGGCTTGAAGCACAAGGACATCTTAAGGTGACGCTGACACCAGAACGCATCCTTTGCATCGAACCCCAAAAATCCGACCCGGAGGTCCAACGCGCTGAGCAAATCATCGAACAACTCAGCGTTGCTCTGGTCGAGACCCATGCATTTCACGATTATTTCTCTCGGACAGATATTGACAGTATCCGCGAAACACTTCTCACGATTGAATCATAAATGGCCAAAGTTCCTCTTGACAAGAAAGCGGTAGGTGGTAGAATCCCGAATCGCGCGCAGGGAAAGAGAGAGCGCGAGCAGATTGACAAAGAGCAAGACAGAAATAAGGTGCAGGAGTTGTCTTCTGAGGCAAGAAA
>DAOUFX010000572.1:0-5276 GCA_034429675.1 Anaerolineae bacterium
GGCGGGGGTACCCGCCCGCGAAAAACCCCCTTTTTACCCCCGCTTTAGCGGGACTATTTTCGAAGGAGATAACCAAATGAAATATATCACGGTCAAGGAAATGCCCGAGGGCGAGCGCCCGCGGGAGAGAATGGAGCGGGTCGGCCCGCAGGCGCTTTCGACGGCGGAACTGCTGGCGATCATCTTGCGCACCGGCGTCAACGGCGAGAACGTGCTCACGATGGCGACGCGGCTGCTTTCGACGTATGGCGGGTTGGGCGGCATGGCGCGGGCGGAGTTTGCGCAGCTGGCCAAAGAGCACGGCCTGGGCCGCGCCAAGACGGCGCAGATCATGGCCGCGCTGGAGCTGGGCAAGCGGCTGATGGTCGAAGCGCCCGAAGAGCGCCTGCAGATCAAGGCCCCCGGCGACGCCGCCAACCTGCTGATGTCGCTGATCGGCCACAAGAACCAGGAGCATTTCGTGGTGCTGTTCCTCGACACCCGCAACCGCGTGCTGGATTACGAGATGCTCTACAAAGGCAGCCTCAACACCTCGCTGGTACGTATCGGCGAGGTCTTCCGCGGCGCGGTGCGCCGCGACAGCGCTTCCGTCATCGTCTCGCACAACCATCCATCGGGCGATCCCGCGCCTTCCCCCGAAGACATCGCCCTCACCCGGCGGCTGGTCAGCGCGGGCAAGGTGATGGAAGTGGACGTGCTGGATCACGTGATCGTCGGCGCGAACCGCTTCGTCAGCCTGCGCGAGCGGGCGTTGGGGTTCGAAGAGGCGTAAATTCTCACCCTTGTTTCTCGCCGATTCCGCGTTATCATGCGGGAAACGACAGATTTTGACAATGGTTCTTTGTGTCTGTTCGTTTTCTGGAAGGATACTGCGATGGAAAACGTGACCGTTACCCTCACCGGTAAGGGAATGGAAGAAGTACGCGAGCTCCGGCTTCAGATTGTCGTCGCTGCGACGGTGAACGTGGACGCCAAAACGGCGCGACGCCAGGTGACGTCATGGCTGGTCAGCGAAGTTGGCAACATGTTGGTCGGCGAAATGCCGCAACTGGTGATCGGCGAGCGAACCCTGTGGCGTGTGCCGGTCGTGCTGACTTCAAGCGTCGCCGGAACGGTGGGGGAAGTGGATACGATGGATGTAGATGCCGGGAGTGGCGAGTTGCTGGTCAGCGAACAAATTCGCGAGAGAATTTTAAATCATGTCAAAACCCTTGCCGGTTCCACATTACCACCAGTTGCATGACGGCTATTGTTTGCCTGCTTGTGTGCAAATGGTTCTGGCCTATTGGGGAATTGAAAGACGGCAAGATGATTTGGCGCGCCAATTGCGAACGATTCCAGCCGCCGGTACTCCGGCCAGGAACGTTTGTTCTCTAGCATCTGATACCTTGCAAGTGACATTCCAGGAAGGGACATTGGCCGACTTACAGCTTGCCTTAACACAGGGAATTCCTCCTATTTTGTTGGTGCATACTGCTGAACTCCCATATTGGAGTGTTGCCACAGCCCATGCTGTCGTTTTGCTGCAACTTACCGATGAGGCAGCAACCGTCCAAGACCCGGGAATTGATACTGCGTCAGTGCAAATTTCAATAGGTGATTTGGCGTTGGCATGGGACAGAATGGCTAACTTGTATGTGCTACTACAGAAATGATGTAGTGGACTATGAGCCGAGTAAATTTGTCCAAGGACAGAATATTGCTTGCTGTTCCCGATGAATGGGGTGAAATACTTTGTCAATTTTTGGAGCAGGATGGATTCTCCGTCTTTTCTGCTGCTACATTGAGTGACGCTCTATCTGCCATTCAGACAGAAATCTTCTGTGCTATAGTTATGATATCCAATTGGGCTATGGAGAGTGAAGAAACTGATGGTTTGATGAGCCTGGTGAAAGGAAAGATTCCCACAGTGAGCCTCATCACCCCAACTACTCAACAAGAATCTTGCGAACGGTGGTTTGAGGAGTTATATCACCCACCTCTTCATGAATATTGTTCTGTTCCGGTAGCTCTGGAACAACTTCTAGCACGCCTGAGGGGAGTTATTGAAGCCACCCTCAGGTGACGAATCGGTAGTAATTAGGCTTGAAAGGCATGTATGACACAACGAGAATCCATTAAAGAAACGATCGCGCCGCCGGAGAAGGCATTTCTCGTCGGCGTTGAATGGAAGGCCATCCCGCGCGGCAAGTACGAGCCGGAGGCATGGCCGGCGGAGGAGTCGCTGGCCGAGCTGGCGCGGTTGGCCGATACGGCCGGGCTGGAGGTGGTGGGGCAGGATGCGCAGAAGCTCGAACATCCCCATCCGGCGACGTTCATCGGCAAGGGCAAAGCCGAGGAGATCGCCGAGAAGGTGCAGGCGCTCGGCGCGGACGTGGTGGTCTTCGACGAGGAGCTGTCCCCGAATCACCAGCGCGGGTTGGAGCGCATCCTCGGCAAAGATGTGAAAGTGATGGATCGCAGCGCCTTGATCCTCGACATCTTCGCGCAGCACGCCCGCACCCGCGAAGGCGCGTTGCAGGTCGAGCTGGCGCAGTACGAGTACCGCCTGCCGCGCCTGACGCAGTTCTGGACGCAGCAGGCGCTGACGCGCCAGGCCGGCGGTCGCGCCGGCGGCAGTTCCGGCGGCGTAGGCCTACGCGGCCCCGGCGAGACGCAACTGGAGATGGACCGCTTCGCCATCCGCCGGCGCATTTCGCAGGTGAAACACGAGCTGGAGAGCGTGCGGGCGCACCGCGCGCGCCATCGCAAGCAGCGGCGCGGCAGCGGGCTGCCGACGGTGGCCCTCGTCGGGTACACCAACGCCGGCAAGTCCACGATGCTCAACGCGCTCAGCGGCGCGGACGTCTACATCGCCGACCAGCTCTTCGCGACGCTCGACCCGACCACGCGGCGCGTCACGCTCCCCGGCGGCGCCGTGGTGCTGCTGAGCGACACCGTGGGTTTCATCCAAAAGCTGCCCACCGATCTGATCGCCGCTTTCCGCGCCACGCTCGAAGAAGTCGCCGAGGCCGATTTGCTGTTGCACATCATTGACGCCAGCCATCCCAAGGCGCTGGCGCAGGCAAACGCGGTCTTCGCCACGCTGCGCGAAATCCACGCGGAAGAAATTCCGATGATCAACGTGCTCAATAAGGTTGACCGCCTGCCCGATCCCGAAGCCGCCGGCGCGGCGTTGGGCGATCTGCACGACAGCGTGGCCGTCTCGGCGCTCACCCGGCAGGGCATTGACCAACTGTTGGTGAAGATCGAAGAGGTGCTGGAGACCGAGATGCAGCGCGTCGAGGTGCTGCTCCCCTTCGACCGCGGCGATCTGGTGAGTATGTTCCACGAGCGCGGCCTGATCGAGCTGGAGGAGCACGGCGCCGACGGGACGCGCATCCGTGGGCGCCTGCCCGATGCGATGCTGGAGAACTTCGCGCCGTTCGGCGTGACGCGCAACCGGAGACGGGCTCAAGCCGCATGACCCACTGGCGACAACAACAAACGCAGGAGAAGTACTTCAAACAGGCCAAAGCCGAGGGCTACCGCGCCCGCTCGGTTTACAAGCTCCTGCAAATCCAGGAAAAATTCCACGTGATCAAGCCGGGCGATGTGGTGGTGGACCTGGGCGCCGCTCCCGGCTCGTGGTCGCAGGCCGTCGTCAAGTTGCTGAAAGGCCGCGGGCGCATCGTCGCGCTGGATTTGCAGGAGATCGAACCGATCCCCGGCGTCACAGCGCTCCAGGGCGACATGACCGATCCCACCGTGCAGGCGCAAATCCTGGAGACGGTGGGCGGCCCCGCCGACGTGGTGCTCAGCGACGCCGCCCCCTCCACCACCGGCGTCAAGCTGCGCGATCACGTCCTCTCAATGGAGTTGGGCCACGCGGCGCTGGACTTCGCCAAAAGGGTGCTCAAGCCCGGCGGCAACCTGGTGATGAAGGTCTTCGAGGGAGAAGACCTGCCCGGACTCATCCACGCCGTCAAGATGGCGTTCCACCCGGTCAAGCTGCACACCCCGGACGCCACCCGCAACGAAAGCTGGGAAGCCTTCATCGTCGCGCGCGGCTTCAAGGGCGCGCCCAAAGCCGAGTAAGCCGGAGTTGTCCTGGATTTGAATTCGCTGCCCCCACACCGGATCCACGCTTTGAGTTTTTTCACCACCATGGGCTTGCTGGCCCTGGTCGTTTTCGGCAGAGCTTTACCGGCGAGTCCGCGTTCGGCGGAGGCGCAAGGATGGTCAATTGCCGCCTCTCCCGCCAGTGTGACGCCGGCGCAAGCCGCGCTGCCGGCCCCAGCGGCGACGCCGGCGCAAGCCGCCACACCCACCGCCCAACCCGCTGCCACCGCCACTGCTACGGCGCGCCCGTCCGCCACTCCCACGCCGACCGCCCGGCCCACCCGCCCGGCGCGCCCCACTGCTACGCCCTCGCCGGATTTGTCGGCGTTGACCGCGCGGCTGCGCAAGGACCCGCTCTTGCGGGCGGCGCTCTGCCAGCCGGATATGCCGCTGACCGTGAAAGAAGGCCAAATCACCGCGCCCATCCTGCTCTACCATTTTGTGGGACGGCAAGCGATGGAATCCGGCGGGCGCAGCAACAGCCGCTACAACGTCACCCGCGCCGATTTCGAGTTGCAACTGGAGATTCTCTACCGCCTGGGATACCAGACCGTGAGCATGCGCGACGTGAGCGCGGCGCTCAGCGGCACACTCACGCTGCCGCCGCGCCCGGTGGTGATCACCCTGGACGACGGCTGGGTGGAACAGTACGACCACGCTTACCCGCTCCTGCAAAAATACAAAATGACGGCCACGTTCTACGTTCCCAGCACCTACCCGGTGGGCGGGCGCTTTGTGACCTGGGAACAGTTGCAAGGAATGCTCAAGAACGGCATGGAGATCGGCGGGCACACGCGCAGCCACCGCGACCTGGCGCGGATTGGCTCCGGGGCCGCCTGGCTCGAACTCAACGGCGGCAAAGCGACGCTGGAAGAGAAGCTGGGCGTGACCATCACAACTGTCTCGTATCCCTACGGCAATCACACCCGCACCACCCTGGCGCTGGCGAAAAAGGCCGGCTACCTCACCGGCGTAACCCTGGGCGCCATCCCGCAGCACAGCGCAGCCAGCCGCTATCGCCTGACGCGCACCGAAGTCATCGGCACGCGCTCTGTAAGCGCCTTCCTCGACTACCTCCCCTGGCGCGGGCAAGGGCTCGGCGTCTGTGGCGGCCCGCCGCGTCCGGATAAAGAGTAGAGATTTTTAAAGGTATTTTTCGCACACGGGGTACCGTG
>DAOUFX010000573.1:0-16595 GCA_034429675.1 Anaerolineae bacterium
CAAGCGGTACGCCGCGTGCAAAAAACACCTCCTTTAATCCCAACCGTCAGAGGCGGCGATCCCGACTATCCGACTATGTGACGAAAGACTATCAGACTATTTTCTGAGGAGCTCCCATTGAACAGTATTTATCGAGACCAAAACAGTTCCATATCCGCCGACCTGTGGCGGCAGAACCTGGCCCGTACTCTGATACGCGCGCTGGCTATTTTCGGGGTGTTAACGGTTGCTTTCGCCGTCTATACGGCGATTGTCGGCGATATCTTGTGGCAAATTCCCATTCGCGTTGGAGTTTACATCCCCATCTTGGTCCTCGCTTTTTCCAAACGTATTCCTTATCAGGTTCAGGCCGCAGTGATTATCATCACGTTCAGCGCGTTTGGGATATTTAACCATACACAGTTTGGTTTTGACGGTGAAAGTGCGTTGTTTCTTCTCTCCTCGGTGCTGCTGGCAGCGCTGTTCTTTGGCCCACGGGTAGGGGCCATCGCGATGGCTTTGACGTGCCTGGCGATCTTAGTGCTCGCATGGGGTTTCACTTCAGGCCGCATTGTTGCTTTTTTCCCCAACACGCAAGTTCCGCGAAGCACCGGGTGGCCGAGCTGGCTTCTCTATCTCGGTGTCTTTCTAGGACTGGGGGCGGGGATACAGTATGCACAAGGGTATCTGCTAAAACACCTTGCTGTCGCGCTGGATCGCAGCTATGAACTGACACGCGATCTCAATGCCGAACGCAGCGGGTTAGCGGAGCAAGTGATGGTGCGCACCCAGGCTGCCGAGCAAGCGCGCTATGAAGCGGAGATCGCTGCCGCGGCGCTTCAGGAAAAAATGTGGTTAATTACGGGGCAGGCGCAGTTGAGCGCGGTCCTGCGGGGCGAGCACGATCTGACTTCGCTGGCGCAAGCCGTCATCGCCGAGGTCTGCCGCTATGTGGAGGCATCTGCCGGCGCTCTCTATCTGTGCGACGACGATGCTGTCTGCCTGTCGGGCTGTTACGCTTACACCACGACAACTGTGGGTTCGGAGTGTTTCCGTTTGGGCGAGGGACTGGTGGGGCAAGCCGCGAAAGAGAACCGGATGTTGGCGCTGAAGGACATCCCGGACAGCCAGTTCTTGTTGGCGTCCGGATTGGGACAGACCATGTTGCGGCATCTGCTCATTGCGCCGTTCGCATACCTGGGCGGAGTCAGTGGGGTTTTGGAATTGGGATTTGCGCAGGCGTTTACCGAATCCCAGATGCAGTTTGTGGAGCAGTCGTTGGAACCGATCGCCATTGCTTTCAATAGCGCGCGCAATCGCACCCACATCAAGGCTTTGTTGGAGGAGACGCGGCGCCAGGCCAGTGCGCTTGCCGTGCGCGAAGAAGAACTGCGCGCTGTCAATGATCAATTGCAGGTCCAAGCCGATGGTCGCGCGTGATTTGTGGGGCTCATGGCAATTTTTGTGCGGTTAAAGGCCTAACCGTGAGTCTGGCGCCAGGTTGTGCGCGCGCTCTGCAATTATTGTCTGAAGGATTATCTGGGTTTGACATTGTGTTGATGGATACTATGATGCCGGATATGGGGGACGAATGTGGCTTTATCGTTGATGGTGTTCGCGGTTAAAGGATAATACAATGGAACCACGGCCAAAGATTTTGACGGTTGACGATAAGCGGGAAAACCTGTTCACACTTGAAAAGATCCTTCAGCAGTTGGATATTGAGATTTTTCAGGTCACCTCGGGCCTGGATGCGTTGGCGTTAGCGCTCGAACACGACTTCTTCGTTGCAATTGTGGATGTGCAGATGCCGGGGATGGATGGCTACGAGTTCGTGGAGCTTTTGCGTGGCAATGAAAGCACAGCCATGCTCCCTGTCATTTTTGTCAGCGCCATCTACTCCGATGAATATCATTACCGCAAAGGCTATGACGCCGGCGCCGTGGATTTCCTCAGCAAGCCGTTTATCCCCGAAGTATTGATCAGCAAGGTTAGAGTTTTCCTTGATTTGTATCGCCAGCGCCGGCAGTTGGAAACTTTGGTGTTCCAACTGAATGTCGCCAACGATGATCTCTCCAAGTTCGCCCTGCAGTTGAAGACTGGCGCGCGCGTCAGCCAACAAATCACTTCCATCCTCGATTTGGAGCAGTTGTTGCGCGAAGTTGTGGAACTGATCCGGGTTGGCTTCGATTGTTACCTCGTCGGCGTGTGGTTGATTGCGCCGCAGACGGAATCGGTGATTTTGAAGGCTTTCAGCCAGCGGGGGAGTAACCCCCTGGTGTTGTCCGACTATGAGCTGCCGCTGACGGCAGAACGCGGCATTATTTCTCACGCTTGTAGGACGATGACGGTCTATCTCGCCAACGACGTGCGCGACGATCCGGTTTATCTGGCGACAGATGTCCTCAAGGATACCGTCGCAGAGTTGGCGATTCCATTGAAGATTGGAACGGAAGGTTTTGGCGTGTTGGATCTTCAGAGCGACCGGGGCGGGATTTTTGTCCCTGCAACGGTGAATGCGCTACAGATTCTGGCGGACCAGATCGCGATCGCGATTCGCAACGCGCAGTTGTATGCTACTGTGCTGCAGTTCAATGCAGAATTGGAAGATCGGGTGCAGAAACGCACTGCGGAGTTGGAAAATGCTTACTCAAAGCTGGAATTGCTCGACCGCCACAAGTCCGAGTTCATTCAGGTGATTTCGCACGAGTTGCGCACGCCGCTTTCCCTGATCAAAGGATTTAGTCAAATTTTACTTCGCGAGAAGCAGCTCCAGGAAGACGCCGGCACACGGATGCAGGTCGAGGGTATCGCCAGCGGGGCCGAACGAATGCACGACATCATCAACAGTATGCTTGAGGTTGTCAGAATTGATAACAAAACCCTGGAGCTAAATTTGCAGTGGCTGGATGTCGGGAATGTGTTGTTTGCCCTGTGTGAAAGCCTCGCCGTTCCTGTTGCCGAGCGCCGCTTAACTTTGACCCTGGAGGAGCTTCCGGATATGCCGGAGATCTACGCCGACATAGATGCGTTGAATCGGCTCTTCGGGCATCTGCTGTACAATGCCATCAAATATACGCCCGACGGCGGCGCCATTACCATTTCCGGGCGTTTCTGGCCTGCTGCCGATGGAAATCAGGCCAATAGTTTCGTTGAGATTATTGTGGCTGACACCGGGATCGGGATTGATACCAAAGTGCAGGAATTGATTTTCACCAAGTTTTACCAGGCCGGACCGGTGGCCTTTCATTCCACCGGCAAAACCAAGTTTAAGGGTGGGGGAGCCGGTTTGGGGCTGAGCATTGCTCGTGGGGTCGTTGAAGCTCATGGGGGACGCATCTGGGTGGAAAGCGAAGGTCACGATGAACAGAAGTGCCCCGGCAGCCGGTTTCACGTCGTGTTGCCGGTCAAGCAAGCCCTCGTCTCGCAAGCCGATGTGACCGCGCGCGTTGCCGCTTTGTACGCCTCCCCTCCCGGCAGTGTTTGACAAATCATTCCGCCGGGCTATAATCCGCGTTTGCAGCGAAGGCCATCCCATCATTGGGATGGGCCTTTTTTTGTAAAGTTATTTTACGAAGTTGAGGGCTTTATGGATAAACGAACCATGACAAACTTGGTGCTGATTATCGTGCTGGCCGCTTTGGCGGCCTACCTGGTGCTGCCGGTATCGCGCCCTGCCTGGCTGGCCGACTATGGCTTGTTCTGGCGTCAGAAAGAAATGCGCAATTTTGACTTTCAACTCGGACTGGATTTGCGCGGTGGGCTTCAGGTGTTGTTAACCGCCGACGTTGAAGCGCAAGCGGTGACGCCGGAGACGATGGAGATGGCGCGCGACATTATCGAGAACCGCATCAATGCGTTGGGCCTCACCGAGCCGGTGGTGCAAATTCAGGGAGCGGATCGGATTGTCGTTGAAATTCCAGGCATAGAAGATCCACAGCAAGCCATTGACACCATCCGCGAGACGTCGCTTTTGGAGTTTGTCGCGCCGCCGACCGGCGTCACGGCGCGCCCCGGCGATGTTGTGAGCACGACGTATGGACTGGATCCGTCTTTGCCGGTATCGTCTACATTTTTCACCACGGTTTTGGATGGCGGCGACCTCACTTCTGCCTATGCTACCAGTGAGCCGCAGACCGGCGTAGCGGTGGTGGCGATTGAATTGACCTCGTCCGGCGCCCGCATTTTTGCCGATTATACGGCGAATCACATGTATCAAAATCTGTGTATGGTGCTGGATAAAGTGGTTCTCTCCTGTCCGCAAATTGAGGCTGTTATTTCTGATGGCAATGCTATCATTCGGGGAAACTTCACACGACAATCGGCCCAACAGTTGGCGTTGCAATTGCAATACGGCGCGCTGCCTATTCCTCTGCGGATCGAAAGTTATAAATCCATCGGCCCAAGCCTGGGGAGCATTTCGGTGGAGAAAAGCATTCGGGCCGGCGTCGTGGGTCTGGCCATCGTTTTCCTGTTTATGTTGGCGTTCTATCGTCTTAATGGTCTGGCCGCAGACCTGGCTCTGGCTTTGTACGTCCTCTTGAACCTGTTGATCTATAAACTGTTCCCGGTCACTCTGACTTTGCCCGGTATTGCCGGTTTCCTGTTGTCGGTGGGAATGGCGGTAGATGCTAATATCCTGGTCTTTGAACGGATGAAGGAAGAACTGCGGCAGGGTCGTTCTCTGGCGCGCGCCGCCGAAGTGGGGTTCTCCCGCGCCTGGACCTCAGTGCGTGATTCCAACATCGCGACGTTGTTGACCTGCGCCATCCTGTTCGGGTTTGGTTCGGCGTTTGCGGCAAGCCTGGTTAAGGGCTTTGCCATCACCCTGGCTCTAGGAACGACCATCAATCTATTCACCGCCATCGTCGTGACCCGTAACCTGATTCGTGGTCTATTTGGGTTAACGGGCGAGTGGCTAAAAACAAAACCATGGCTCTTGGGGCTTAGGAGGAGCAATGACTGAGATTAAATTCGTACAGAAACGCAAGCTGTTCTTTATCATTACCGGCGCTTTGCTGGCTTTAAGCGTTGTGGCGTTGATCACATCGGCAGTGATGTTCGGCGGGCAGGCGCTGCGCATCAGTATTGACTTCTCCGGCGGTACGCTGTTTGTGCTGCATTTTCAGGAAACGGTGCAAGAAAGCGCTCTTCGTGATGTCTTCGCCGCCAATGATTTGTCCGGCGCGATCATCCAACAATTGGGCGTGCCATCCGACAATATGTGGCAGGTGCGCACGCGCTTTGTTGAGACCGATGCCGTAGAGAAGCTCATCGCCGATCTGAACGCGCAAGTTGGAACGGTGGATCGCCAGCTCTCCAACTGGAACACCGTCGAGCCGACCGTTGGCGCGGAAGTGGCGAAGCAGGCGGCGCTGGCCGTGTTTGTGGCTTCCGCCGTCGTGATGATCTTCATCTGGTACTCGTTCCGGCGCGTCCCCAGTTCCATTCGCTACGGTGTGGTGACCATTGTGGCTATGTTTGTCAACGTTTTCATCACGCTGGGCTTTTATGCGCTGATGGGTATCTTTCAAGGTTGGGAGGCGGATGCGTTGTTCCTGACCGCCTTGCTGACCGTTATCGGGTTCTCGGTGCAGGACCTCATTGTGGTTTTCGACCGTATTCGCGAGAATATTCCGCGCTACCGCGGCGAGTCGTTCGAGACGGTCGTCAATCGCAGCGTGTTGGAAACCATCACCCGTTCGCTGGCGACACAGCTTAATGCTATGTTTGTGATGGTCGCAATTCTTCTGTTCGGCGGCGCGACGATCAAACCCTTCATCGCCGTCATGCTGGTCGGAATGGTCAGCGAGACCTACACGTCGCTCTGTGTGGCCGTTCCGCTCCTGGTTGTCTGGGAAGAACGCAATCCTCATCACAACACGCGCCGTCCGCTTGCGGCAGTGTAGTCGTCCAAAGGTTTTAGCAAAACGAGGCGGTAGACATTTTCTTGTCTACCGCCTTTTGATTTGCCCGGTTGTCCCTTAATTTGCGGCCTGTCCCCTCGCATTGTTTTTTTGTTGTCGCCTGTTTGCCGCGCGCTCGTTCTACACCGCAATGGCCGTGGACTTCGACATTTCCCGCACCTCATCCGCGCTCACTTCACGGTCGAGTTTTTCCGAAAGGTAGATGCCTTCGGAGATGAGCATCGTATTCAAGGCGATGGCGGCGGTGGGCAGCAGCGGGACGCGGCCTTGCAGCGCGGCTACCCAATGGTGTTGCGAGCTATCGTAGACGTCGCCGCTCTCGTGGACGTTGTGCTGGCGGTAATCAAACTGCCCCAGATCTCCGCTGCCGTTGATAGCCAGATCGCCGATGTTGAAATAATAGCCAAACGGATCCAGCTTCACTCCACCGTTCGCGCCGACGATGTACGACCCTTCAAAAGTGTCCAGGTGAATGGCCCATGCCTCAATAATGTCCAATGCGATGTTGTTCTCCAGCCGCACAAAGCCTATTCCCAATTCCTCAACATTGTATCCGCTGATTTCCTGGCGTCGTGGATCAACGGGCGTCTCCTGGTAAGTTTTCCCTGTGATGCGCAAAACCTGGGGATTTTCCAGCAGGTAGAGGATGTTGGCGATGTGGTATACCCCCATATCATAAAATGCGCCGCCGCCCGAATTATGCTTTTGTACAAAGGCCGAGGCGCCGTAGCCATCCACGTAGGGCCGTCCGCGCCGGCGAAAACCGGTTGACCGGGCGTGGTAAATTTTGCCCAGATGCCCGCCTTCGATAAGGTATTTGGCTGCGCGGGTTTCCTTGCTGTACAACGTGCTCAGCTGGATGTGCAACATTTTCCCGGTAGCTTTAGCCGTTTCCACCATTCGCGCCCCATCTGCGTAGGCGCCCGCGATGGGCTTTTCGCAGTAAACGTGCTTGCCGGCTTCCAGCGCCGTGACCGTCACCGGCATGTGGAAGTTGTTGTGCAGACATACGTCCACCGCGACGAGATCGTCGCGCTGTAAGAGCTCGCGGAAATTGGTGTAGGTGTTGGGGATGCCGAATTCATTCGCCACACGTTCCAGTTCTGTGGGGTTGATGTCGGCAGCGGCGACCAGTTCCGCGCCGGGGACATTCTTGTAGGCGCGCAGGTGGCTTTTGCCGATCTGTCCGACTCCGATAATGCCGATGCGTACTTTGTCTGACATACTCTGCTCCTTTGTTGGGGTTTAACGGCGTGCATTGGATGTACGCCGCAAAGCGTCAACAGCATTGCGCCCTGGAATGGTGAGCGAATTACCCGGTAATTTTTAACAAGGCTTTGACCGCCTGTCGCACGACGGCGCGTTTATCCTGGCCATAACTTTGCCCGCGCTCTCGGATTTCCGTTCTGAGAGCGGGCACCTGGGCCGCCACATGCGCCAATCCCGCCAGCGCATGCCCGGCATGGCGACTTTCCCAGGCCGTCAGTGCTTCTTTCAATAAGGGGTACGCTTCTTTGGCAGCGCGTTCGCCGGTTTTGGCGTAGTTGGCCAGAGTGTCAACGGCGTAATCGCGGACGATGATGCTGGCATCTTCCTGGATGATGCGGCGCAGCTGTGGCAACAATGAAGAAACCTCGTTGGGCGCAGTTTCTGCAATGAAGGCCAGCGCGTGCATGGCTTCCCATCGCACACGGGTTTTCTTGTGCGTCAACAATGTTGCCAACGCTGCCGTGTAGGGGGCAATCAAGTCTGGGCGCGTTTCGGCGATTTTGGTCAGCACTTCCGCGCAGTCGCCAACCATGGCCGCATCTTTATTCCGAAGCCCTTCGGCGATTTCCGCCACTCGTTGTGGTTCGGCCAGGCATTGCTCGACGACTCTGAGATTGGCGGCCTCGGTGCGGTCTCCAACGTTTGAGGATAGTTGCTCTGTCAATGTTGTCATAATCCTTTTTGCCTCCTAAATCACATGGCTGGGTTTCGCGGTTTCAAATACTCCTTTTGAACGCGGCAATTAACCAACGGCTGCTTATCAGCAATCCCAATCCCAGGAGTCCGACAAGGGTAGCGATTAATCCTTTGGCTTGTGGCAATGGCAAGCCACTGGTCCACACGTACCACATCCACAAATCGGCCGGGCGTGGATTGCCTAAATCATAAAACCATACCATCGCTTGCCAGCTCCAGGGGTACGCTGTGGTAACGGGTAGTGGCTGCGGTAGCTTTATTGTTTGGGGAGATAGGGTTAATGTATCTTCCAAAACGTCTATGCGACCGACGAAAATACTCACTGTGCGTGGGTCTCCATAGGCAGCCGGTACCCACGTTGTGGCCGTCAGACATAGCATTCCAGGGGAAATGCCGACTTGATCGGCGGGAATGATGATCGTTTCTTGCCATTGCGTTTCATGGTCGCTCTCGGCTATCAATTGCCGCTCAGATTCAAATGGCAAACCATCGTAGACAAAGTGAAGGCCCGTCCACGGGCTGCCGGCAACATCGGCTTGACGGGGACGCGAATAGGCGACGCGAACCGTGAGTGCTTGTTGCGGGTGGGCATAGATGTATAGGTTCCCTTGCCCACTCATCCATCGGCCATACGGGCTTGCTTCTGGAATTTCAACATCATAGAATCCGCTTTCTATTTTGTAGAATGAAAGCCCCGCTTCTCTTGCCTTATGATCGTAGGATTGCCAGGCGCGACCTATTTGCGGCCACCGTCGCCACTGGGCGAGCAAAATGGAGTCTGTTGGGCGATAGAGTTGCCTCTCAAGGGGAACATCTCCAAAGAGGTAACTGTTGTAGTTGACAATGAGATTTGATCCTTGTACCCAGAATCCTACTACAAACAGAATGCTTGCCGCTCCAATGCGCCAATGGCGCGGTCGGGTGTGATCTTCCAAAAACGCTCCTACCGGCAACAGCAGAAAAGGCGTGATACAGACGAGGTACCGCGGCCCCCAGGCCATGCCGCCAAGCCAGACGGCTGCGCTTTCTTGTGGATTATTGATGAGGCTATAGAACAACGGATAAATTGTTGCCAGTGATAGGAAAAACCACATCTCATGCTTTCGCCGCCGTGTCAAGGCTCCCCATCCCCATAAACAAAGCAATGTCGGCGGCGAAAAGAAAAAGAAGCCTTTGCCGGCGCTGAGGAAGAAACCATATAAACTATCTACAAGATTGGGGGACCCCCACCAGGTACTCACGTCCCCGCGCATTTCCGGCGCAGTATATCCCGTTTCAAAAATGCTATGAAACCGCAAATAGTTGAAGAGCAACAACCCTATGCCGATAAGCGCCAAAGGAATTCCCCCGGCTATGATAGTTTGTTTCGCCCACCGGGCTTTGTCTGGGCGCTTTCTGAGCTCAAGAAGCATATAGAGCGCCAACGCCGGGGCGGCTACCACCATCACATATTTCGTTGCTATTCCCAATCCCATGGCGACACTCGCCAGGGTTATCCATTCCCAACGCTCTGTGTGCGCATAACGGTAAGCTGCCCACGCCATAAGTACTAGCCAGAATGTGAGAAGGATTTCCGCAAAGAAAATCCGTGCATAAGGCCAGGCGATGGTTGCCAGCGCAAAGGCAAAAGCCAGAAACAGCGAAGTCCTATTTTTGTATCCCAAATCTATGCTGAATAGATAGAGCATCGCGGCAACGCCGGCTCCGGTCAGTCCATTGAGCAATGTGACAAAAAATCGGGTGAAATAGGGTTTAAACGGCGGTGGGAAGAGATCGGATAGTAAACTCCCTATCTTGTATAAAGGAATGGCCAATAATGACTGCATCGGGCCGGTAATCGCATATAACTTTCCATCGTATCCGCGCGTTAAGGCTCGCGGAACACTCCCGGCTTGTTCTGGTTCAAGTTGTGCAAAGCTTTGGCGTTCAACAAGTCCTTCTGCAACATGGAAGACCGTTTCTCCATCAATACTGTCAATGTATCCATTGGTTGTAAGCCAGTACCAACATGTAAGGAGGCAAAATAGAGCCAGGGCAATGCGTTTGTGATTGTGTTGAACTTTCATAATCGTTTTGAAACCATTGAATAAAGATGTGGGAACAAGATGGGCGTGTTGTTTTGAAGTCAGGAGGCTGGATATTGCCTTATTCTGCTGTATGTGACGGAATTTTGACCGTTCTGATCCCTTGTCGCGTGTATTCCATATCCAGCCACATCGCGAATAGTAGGAATTGCATCCCCGAAAGCACCATCATGGCGGACAAAATTGCACTGGTGGCAGATGCCACGCCTACAAAGAGGCGATACCCCACCAGATAGAGTCCAAGCGGTAGTCCCAGAGCTAAAAGCAGCAATCCCACACTGTAGAACAGTAGCAGGGGATGAAAATCGCGGATCACATACTTTTCTCGAAGTCGCCAAAAGAAACCGCGCAGAAGATACCAGGACATGGATGGAATGACTTCCCACAGGCGAATCCCGGATATTTCTCCGATGCCGTAAATTGGCTTGACAGGAATATTGACAACCGGCAAATTGAAAACATTGAGATGGATTAACATTGAGTTTTCAAACTCATAACCTTTGCTAATCTGACTCAAATCTAGCATCGTTAAGGCATGACGTGAAATAGCCGTATATCCTCCTTGCGAATCCGCAATGTGCCAATATCCAGACGCGATTTTTGTCAGCATTGACAGGATATTATTGCCGAAGTAACGATAACGCGGCATTTTATTCCAAGCTTCGCCCGTAAATAAGCGATTCCCCTTTGTGTATGCGGCATCTCCATTGGCGACCGGTGCAATGATCTGTTCCAATTCTTCGGGCGCCATTTGTGCGTCGCCGGCCATGACCGCAACGACATCCAAACCCAGCTCGACAGAGCGCCGGTACCCGGTCAACACGGCGCCACCAACCCCTTGATTAACGGGAAGCCTGATGATATCCAGACGAGATCCGAACTGAGTTTTGTAGTTTCCCACAACTTCTGCGGTGTGATCCTGGCTGTGATCGTCCACTATTAGAATCTTATCTACAAAGTGGGGCATAGTTTCCAGGACTTTTCCGATCATTTTTTCTTCGTTGTAAGCCGGCACTACTACTCCGATTTTCGCGTGGTCGTACATGTTCTTCCTCGATGACAAATACTATAAATTGTTTATGGGATTATTCCCATTTTATAGTATTTTCCTTTTCAGGTTGATTTAGGGGGGAAATGTTGGATTTTTGTTAATCGGGTTTAAAAGATTTATCGAATCTGGCATTGAGGGTGTTCTGATAAATTTGCATAAAGTCGTGGGTATTGAAGCCAAAGACTTCTGCGAGTTGGGTGTACTCCGAATTCATACTGCACATAAACGCGCCTGGATCGTCGCTGTTGATGCTGAAATTCAACCCCAACTCACGCGCTTTGCCGATGGGGTGGTCTTCCATACGCCTTACGCTACCGGTACAGAGGTTGCTCGTCGGGCACATCTCAATGTGGATTTGTCGTTCCTGGAACAGTGTTACTAATTTGGGATCCTGGAACAGACTTACGCCATGTCCAATCCGATCTGGATAGCCATATTCCAGCGCATCCCACACTGACTCTGGCCCACACCATTCTCCTGCATGAATCTCAATATTCATACCGGCTTCGTGGAGGTGGGCCAACACTCGCGTGAATGGTTTAACCGGGTTGCCCGGTTCTACTCCCGCCAGTCCCATCCCGACGATCAATTTTGCTTCATGAAGCGCCAGGAGTGTCTTGGCGAGTTTCTCAACTTTCTCGACCGTTTTGTCTCGTCCCACACCGACTAGGAATGCGATGGTCAAGTCCTTACCGGTTGCCAAGTCAACCCACTTGCGGAATATGCTTACCCGTTCTAGCGCTATGGATTCTTCACCCGTCAGGCCAAATCCTCCTGCGGGCAACATCCATTCAGCATAGCGTACGTTTTGCGCTTTCAATTGTGCAATGTGTTGTTGAGCAAGGAGTCCCAAGTACGTCAATTGTGATTCAATAGGAGCTACATACTCGAACCACTTAAAAAATTTTCCCATACTCTGGATCGGATAGGCATTTTCGAGAGCCGTGATATTCACCGGACACGTTGGATCTTTCTCACAGATAGCGCGTGCTATGGTGGGGTTAAGGACTCCATCCACGTGACAGTGTAATTCAGCTTTGGGGAGCGTAGCAATGGTTATCATCATTTCACCTGACTTCGTGGGTCGGGTAAGTTGACCAACATCGGTAGCGCCAACAAAGTGCCAACAGCTGTGATCAGAAACAGAAGGTCGTAGTTGCTATGCGTCCACTGTAAGATGAGCCCACCTATCGTAGAAAAAAGCGTAGTGATTCCGTTGATGGTGTTGGTCAGGCCGACATAAGCTGGTCGTTCAACTTCGGGGGCCAATTCTAGCAAAAATGCCGTCCAGGCGGGCAACATACTACTTGCCGAGGCATTAAGAACAAAGAACACTATTCCATAGGCCCATGCCAACCATGAAGAGTCGCCAAATAGATACGGGATGAGAATCGCAGTAAGGGGGGTGGCGGCTGTAACGATGGTGCTGATTTCTATGGCGCGTTTCGTACCTTGTCGCTCGTTCACCCAGCCAAACAACAGCGCCGCCAGAACGGCTCCAACAACGCCTATGGAGGTATATCGTCCAACGACTTGATCTGGGAACTGTAGAGTTTCTAATGCGTGGGTAATGTAGAAAGGCGTCGCCAAAAAGTTTAGATTGAAGAATTGCCGTGCAACGATGTAACGGCGAAATTCGCGATTATGTTTGAGCACATTGCCCAATTGAGGAATAAAATCACGCCAACGTGGGACGTTTTTGCCGGACTGCCCAACTGGCTCTTTGATGAATGAAATAGACAGAAAAGAGAGTGCCAACAGGCCAAATCCAATCAGGAATAGTGCGGCATAGTTGTGGGGGAATTTAAATCCCTTCTCGCTGAGCACCCATTCGACCGCAACTCCGGCCAGGAATCCAAAGATACCGGAGAGCGCTTGTCCGACACTGGTCAGCCTCCCTCGCCGTTTAGGTGGAATGGCTTTGCTCAACAGGTCAAACCATGAGAGACTGGATAGACCATCCCCGATCCAAAAGAGCGCGTAGAGTGGGAGGAATAACTCTATGGTTAGTTTTGCGGAGCGAGCGCCGCATGCCCAAACCACTCCTGCAAGCACCAAGAACAAAGGGCGGCTCAGTGCTGATGGTAAGATCACATAAGGTTTTTTGTAGGGCTTGTCTGCCAGATAACGTGCAGCAAGAAGCTGTGGCAACAACCATCCGGCGCGCTGCAATGTCGAGACAAATCCAATGATGAATGCCGAAGCGCCTAATTCGGTCATTAATCCGGGTACAACAGTGCTTGGCCCAATAAATGACATTGCTATGCCAAAAAAACAGAAATCCAGAGCCAGGCACCAAAAGTTGTGACGATAGTGCGATGGAATATCAGAGCGCGTTGCCATTACATTTGAAGAATCCCACCACTGTAGTGCAATTGGTAGACCGCGATGTTTTGATAGGTGATATTTTCCAATCCCCAGAAGCGGTCAATATCTCCATGACTTTCATTTGTATACAAAAAATTAGCCTGTCTAAATGTGGCGGGCCCTCGATAGGGTTGCGTGCCAGGAATTTCTCGTAATGCAGTTTGCAAAAACGCATAGATGTTTTGTGTATCTGCCTGAACTTCTGCATTTTTAAATTTGCCGCCGGCATAACACATGGACCATACTGGGGTCGCTTCGTAATATACTACTTCCTGGCCCACGAAATAGTCGCCGCCAAAGTAGATATCGCGATACAACAGCGAGGCTTCTTGATATTCCAACTGTTTGGAGCCATGCACTAAAGAGGATACTGCGGAAGCGTTACCTCCCTGCATGGCGTATGTGTGTTGTTTAGCCGCAATCAAAAATGCGAGGAATATTTCACGATTAACAGACATGCTCATGCTATTCTCCTTGCCCTTGAGTACTGTTGATTTTATGTTTCTGTGGTCGGTCCACTAGGCGACGAACCAGGACTATTGTACTCTGCCTTATCAGATTTGTCAGATGCACAATAAAAAACGCCCCGTGGTCTGACGACGGGGCGTTTACAATGAATCTATCGAATTTCACTCGCGGTGTTTAGGCTTACCTCGTTGGAGGACAAAGAGTACCCCTACGATGGCGAAAATAATCGCCCCATTACACAATCCTGGCTTAGTGTTCGACGCAGGCGGTGTAGTCAGGGTTGGTTGTGGTGTTGTAGAGACATCAGTGGTTGATCGGGGTGTTGTGGTGTTCGAAGTATTTGTAGCCGACAAGGGTGTTGGTGTGGCTGTGTTTTTCATTTCCTCCAGCGGCAAAACCTCATCGGTTTCTGTACCAAAACGGAAACGGTAAGCAGTTGTGTCTGGGGCCACAAAAATGGTGCCTTCGCCTAGCGCAAAATAGAGCTTCCAATCAGGATGTGCTCTCACATATTCCCAATAGCTAGATGACATGAAAAAGACGTCTTGGACATTCATTTTGTCAGGAATGTAAGTTGTGTCAATGCATCCCCCATCAGAACAAAGGAAGGTTTTATCTCCGGCGTAGCGCATTGAGTTGCTTGGCGTATGGGCAGTGTCTGCGGGTGTTGTCCACTGCTGTGCGTTAGGTGGCGCTTCTGCTCCTCCTAGCCCTTTTCTCATCTCGGCATCCTCTACTGCTTCTTCGCCCGTGGCTGCAGGCGCAATTTGTAGGGATTCCTTAAATTCTTCAGCATTGTGTTCACGTCCATCGCTGCTCAGTATGTCATTGGGCTCTTCGGCCAGAAACGATGTGTAGGGGGTGATAATCCCGTAGCGTAGGCTCAAAGTGACAATCGCGTCCACCCATTCTGCATTTTCCCCATGGATACGGATTTGTGTTAACAAGTGTCCAATCTTGCGTGCGGCCCACAGACGCGGGATGAATGTTGTTTTGTCATCGGGTGTATTTTGAGATGAAAAGGTTCCTTCGTAGATATATTGTTTTTGCTCTCCCTCTATCTCCCCATTTAGGGTAATCCGTTGTGGCCCTTCGCCTGTATAACGCCCGGTGACAATGAATTGTGTCCCAGCATACAAATCTGTCAAAGGCATAGGATATACATCGTAAGTGCGCACCGCACCAAAATCTAGTTCAATGTTGGTAAGCACCGGACTTTGTACTTGTGCATAAAAACCCGATACCTGTTCATCAATTCGTTCATCGGGTTCTATGTAAGCCGGACGGCCTTTATGGTTTTGGGCCAGTTGATCCAGAAACAGTGTGTTGACATCATAACCTACACCAAATGGAAAGAGGCGGACTGAATTGGGAGTCTCTTGGTCTATCATTTCTAGTAGACTTTGTTCATCTACAATACCTTCTGTGGGTAAGCCATCGGTCAGGAAAATAACAATAGCGGGGCGCTCTGTGCCGATTTGTGTCATAGTTTCGGAAAGCGCCATGTATATATTGGTCCCGCCGACGGCTTCAAGTGTATCAAGCCAGGCTATCGCATTGGGAGCATCGGCACTCGATTGTGGGGCCGATGCATAGCTTCGAACACCGCTACTAAAGGTAATCACATTGAAATGGTCTTCGGTATTCAGATGTTTGAGGATATACGTTAGCGCTTCTTTTGCCTGCGTCAATTTTTCGCCGTCCATAGAGCCGGAAGTATCCAATACAAGGAATACATCTTTGGGCAATATGCGTTGTCCTGTTTCAATAGAAGGGGATAGCAGCAGCAGAAAGAAGCCATCTTCATTTTCCGGTTTATATGAGAGTAAGTTTGCGCTGATGGCATCCGTGCTATTGCCTACGTACAATTCGAAATCCTTATCGGGGAGAACCTGCCCGGCTTCGTAGCTGATGGTGGCTTCATAGTCGCTTTCTCGTGTTATGAGGACATCATCTTGGTGGCTAGGGGAATAAATTGCGCGTAGAGCAGTCTTCGATGCAATTTCTACAAAGATGCTGACTTGTTCTATCGGTTTTGCTGAAAATCGTTCCGTATCCAGTGGATAGCGATAGTGCATCAAATTGTTTTCAACAGGTAATACTTGAGTATATTCTAACTGGATACGGCGTTCTTCCCCCGGGGCAATGGGGAAAATTCGGGCACGCACCGCATCGCGTCCGACATATTCCAGTAGAGCTGGGTCGCGCTGCCGTCGAACATAACCTTCGTAGATTTCACGAGCTTCATCAGCCGGCAGAATTTCTCCTTCAACGGGTTGTCCATCTACCCACATGACAAATCGTTGAATAACTACATCTGGTGGTAAAGGAAAGACGTAGGTGCCTTCGGCGATGCTTTGCCCATCATTGCGGAAAGCCTGATCTACTTTGGTAATTGCTATTTGGTCTTCAATAGTCACGGTAACTCGGTGATAACAAATAGTCAGCTGTGGGCTCCAATCTGGCTGAGGCTCCGGAGGTGGGTCAATGATGATGACCCCGTCTGCTGATGCAGGAATTGCAAGGACTAATACCATTACAATTGTAATAAGTGTAGCTATGTACTTCGTCATTTTCTTCCTCCTGATGTGAGATATCCACCATAGACGTTGACTTGAAATGGAAAGTTCCTCTTGACAAGAAAGCGGTAGGTGGTAGAATCCCGAATCGCGCGCAGGGAAAGAGAGAGCGCGAGCAGATTGACAAAGAGCAAGACAGAAATAAGGTGCAGGAGTTGTCTTCTGAGGCAAGAAA
>DAOUFX010000574.1:0-14796 GCA_034429675.1 Anaerolineae bacterium
CACGGTACCCCGTGTGCGAAAAACACCCCCCTTTACCCTGGCCGCCGAAGGCAACTAAGGACTTTCGACTTTTTGACTTTTGACTTTTGACTATTTTCAGCGGAGGCTGGTTATGCTCATTGTGACCCCGAATTTCAATTTCGATGGATGTTGTGAAGAAGCGCTGAAGTTGTACGAGCGGGCGTTTGATACAAAGACTGACTTCATCATGCGCTATTCGGACGCCGATCCGCGCGACTGGAAAACCCCGCTGACCGACGCCCAGAAGGATTGGGTCTATCACGCGGAGATGCACATCGGAAACCAGCGCCTCTTTTTCTCGGACATCGTCGAGTTTGACATAGCGCGAGGCACTTTACTCTCCTTGACGATCACGTTTGACGATGCGGAGAGCGTGAAGAAGGCCTACGCGGTTTTGCGAGAAGGCGGCGTGATCATCTTCCCGATGAAAAGCACGACGTATAGCTCTTGCAGCGTCGCGCTGGTGGACAAATTCGGAGTCCGCTGGGGATTGTTTACCGAGCAGACTGAAAAATAGTTTCTAAGTTCAAGAAAGGATAAACGTATGGCTCAGTTCAAAGCATTCGCTCCAAAGGTAGAGGTCAACGGCGAAACCATTCTCGCCATTGTCGAGGGGATGGGTCTCGTCAAGCAAATGGGACTGCGGATTCTGGCAGATCAGGGAATCAACGATCCCCAGCCGGGCCACTGGTACCCGCAGCAGGCATGGTTGAATGCGTTCCAGACCATTGCCGAGAAGGTGGGGCCGGCAACGCTCCTGGCGATAGGCAAAACAATTCCTTTGAATGCGCGCTGGCCGGGACATCTTGATACGATGGAAAAAGCCCTGGCCTCGATAGACGCCGCTTATCACATGAATCATCGGGGTGGGGACATCGGCTCTTATCGCTTCGAGAAAACCGGTCCCAATTCCGGCAAGATGATTTGCCGGAATCCCTATCCGTCCGAGTTTGATCGCGGGGTTATTTCTGCGGTAGCGCGCAAGTTTGCGCGCAGCGGGGTGGTGCTGTCGGTCACATTGGACGAAACTGCGCCGACGCGAAAGAACGGCGCCGATTCGTGCACATTCTTGATTGAGTGGTGAGACGACCTTGAACGCAATCACATCATCCAGTCCGAATTCTCATGCCGTATGGCGCATTGATCTGGCGCGAAAGCTGGTGGACGCCATCATTCCTCTGCCGGGCGTGCGGGCTATCGTCGTGGCCGGTTCCGTCGCGCGCGGCTACGCCGACGAATACTCCGACGTGGAGATTCCCATCTTTTGGGAGGCGTTGCCGGACGATGCTCAACGGCACGCGCTGGTTCGGGCGCTCGACGCCGAATTCCTGTACGCTTACGATGGCCCTGCGGCAGAGGATCAGCTGCTCATCAACGGGATGCAGGTTGACCTGTGGCATGTCACGGTCGCCGACGAGGACGCCGTCATCCGGGCAGTGTTGGAAGGACGCAGCACGGATCTGGGCAGTTTGAACGCGCTGGATACCGTCTGCACGTGCATTCCGCTCTACGGCCACGCGCTCGTGGAGCGATGGAAAGCGCAGGCGCAGGCTTACCCGGATGGGCTGGCGGAACGGCTGATCCGGGAGCACCTCGCCTCGTTCAGGGTGGCCGACCTGTTCATTCAGGCCGCCCGCGACAACCCGACGGCCTTCTACGGGCAACTGAGCCATCTACAGCAGGAACTCTTTCTGGTTTTGCTGGCGCTGAACCGCCGCTACTTCCCGACGTTCAAGTGGCTGTATCGCGCGTTGGAGACGCTGCCGGTCAAGCCCGCCGCCGTCGAGCAGCGTCTGCGCCGGGCTTTTACGTTATCCTACTCAGACGCAATTACCGACGCCGGGCGCCTGTTGGAAGAAGCGTTGGCGTTGATCGTGGTACAATTCCCAGATATGGATATCGCCCAAGTGCGCCGCCGGTTGACATATACTCGTGTGGCGCATTGAAGGCAACGATCAAGGAGAATTTATGGTAAAGTTAGATTACATTGAGTGCAACATTTGTCATTGGGTTGGCCCAATATTTAATAGTGATAAATGGCATTTGTATACAGTTTGTCCTAACTGCCGTTCTGAGGTTCGGCATCGTCTGTTTTGGGCTTTGGTTAACAATGTGGACAAATTTCATGTTGATAAGTTATTTTTGAACAAAGCCGTTCTGCATTTTGCGCCGGAGCATCAATTAGGGCTAAGGATGAAGGATTTGTGTGCGGAGTATAAAACGGCTGATATCTTAGTCGAGGGTTACAGTTACACTCACATTGATTATGTAACAGACATAACCGATATGGATACGATTGACGATGCGTCGTTTGATTGTGTACTGGCCTTTGATGTTTTAGAGCATATACCTGAACACTTACAAGCACTTCGGGAGATAGCCCGTATATTGAAACCAGGCGGTTATTGCATTGTATCAGTTCCTCAAAAAGATAATCTAGATAAAACAATAGAAGACTTGAGCATTACAGACCCCAAAGAACGCGAACGTCTTTTTGCTCAAGAGGATCATGTGCGTATGTATGGGAATGATTTTTTGGATATATTTGCAAGTGGGGGATTTGAGGTGTGTGCGTTGAATGAGCAGCAACTGCCGGATGATTTAGTTGAAAAACATGTTCTGTTCCCTCCGATACTCTCTGAGCATCCGCTTGCTACAAATTACCGGAAAATCTTCTTTGGCAAGAAACGTGCTATGCCGTTGTGATCCTTAATCGCCTTTGTTTCTAGTTTAAAAAATCACGGGGAACACCCATGCTAAAGGACGCAGCCTAAAAAGCAAGGGAGATTCCCGTGACCGCAGTAGTGACACCTCGTGGTCTCTGTTTTTAAGATTGTGTTTCAATGAGAGTCGCAAAATGGCTACGAAACTCATATAGGCCACTTAAACAGCCCAAACACATCACCAACCATATAACTAAGGCAAATATAAAATAGCCGACGTTGTATTTCAAACTATAAGGGAACTTAGGTATATAGTTCAGTAACTTCTCTTTGTCAGGCTGCAAATATCTATTTTTGTGATAACGAAAACCCCAACCGACCCCATAACCAAACCACGTTCTGACCGACTTAGTCCACCGACAATCGTCTTCATGAAAAATAATCGCAGTTTGAACATGGGATACTTTGTATCCAGCTCTGTGAATACTGTCACTTAGCACAAAATCATCTGAATGGTGAACATTTTGTCCGTGGTTATCCCATCCACCCGCTTGCTCTAATACTTTCTTGTGCATAATAAGATTAGGGGCAAAGGACTCTTCTTTGTATATTTCTTCATCTGAGACAACGCGAAAGATACAATTAAGTCTGCTGAACCATGAATTCTGTGCTTTATAAATGACCCTGCCACGTATGACAGGGAATTTCCCTAACTCTGGTAATAACCTTAGCAAGTAAGATTTGTCAAATGTACAATCACTATCTACAAATCCCAAATACTCACTCTTGGCAATATTTGCGCCATGATCTCTTCGTTGGCGGCGATTTTTGTCCGTAGAGAATACAGCTTGGACGTTTGAGTTTCCGCTGATAGCCATTTCCAACTTATTTTTGAAGTCAAGAGGAGGATTGTCGCACATGATAAGCAGTTCCGCCTTCTCGGATAACTCCATATCCAGAAAACTTTTCAGGCAATCAAATATACGAACATCGTCCCTGACAGGAACAACAAACGAAATATTGTACATTGCACCTCCTCACTGCATACCACTCTCGCAACCGTTTAGCAAAACAAATGGTAACTATACAGAATAAAATGTGTCACGCCTGAATAACGAGAATATCTTTGCCATACATGAACGTTTAGATGAGTGATTCTCGTTCGTTGAATAACTCATACTTCCTTACCATATCAAAAAGCTTCGTCACAGCTAACCAAGGGTCTGGAATTGCCAGTAATGTTTCTGCAATCATGGCCCAGTTGGCGCCTAGCCATTCTGCTCTTATTAGTGCAGAACGGGCTAAAAACACATGAAAACTATCAAAAAGATGCGCATCTACCTTTTTATATGTTTCAAAGCATTGGGTTAGCATCTGGTGTGCGCCGGAGATATCTTGCCACAACGACAACCAAATGAAAATGGGAGCCAAATCTAACATAGGGTTGTTTAACCGACTCAGTCCCCAATCAACCAATTCCAGTTCATTGTGGGGAGAAACAAGAACATTGTTGAATGACATATCCCCATGACAGGGTAGATAAAAAGTGGGCATTGTTAACAGCGAACCTATAATAGAGTGTGCAATATTTGGATATCCAGTCAACACAAGGATGGTTTCCAAGGTATGTAAATCTTTGTACTGAGGAGGTTGGGGGAAATTTTCTACACTCAAGCGATGCAATTTTCCAAGTTTTGTAAAAATCCTATCTGCGACAGAAATAGCCTGAGATGCTTCAACGCAGCTATCTCTAGCGGTTATACCCTCGATATACTCAAAGGCAATCCAAGTAGTCAAATCTGAATTGGGTAAGTCCGTTCCATACCCTAACACATGGCAGGAGGTTATCTGGCGAGTATTAACCCACTGAAGTGCAGCATACTCGTGTTCTAACCATTCTGATTGACCTTTCTGGGTGCGTGAATCACTTACGCCAAATTTCACCACGGCCTTCACTCGATCTTCATTTTCTACTAGCCATACAGAATTTTTGTACTTATGCAAAGAAGTACATTTCAAGGACCCATTTAACCCAAACGAGTTGGCAATTCGTAAAAGCCTTTGTTCAAATTGATCTATCATTAAAATTCCTAATACTCGTCGCGATGTTTGCAGTTTTACGAAGAAACAGGGTTTCTGTCCAATGTTGACCAGACTACAGAATTGCGGTTTTCACGGCGGCAGAAAAGCAATCCGGGGTAAATAGTTCTGCAAATCGCCGGCAATATACTGCGTACTTGCCATTACTCGAATCATCCATAACTTGCAACAAAGCCCCGGCGAAATCATGCGGGATATCGCAGTTTACGGCTCTGCCCACATCATATTTCCTCACTAAATGCGCCAACAAACCAAAATCATGAATCACAACAGGTGTACCAACAGAGCATGCTTCGAGCAAGACTCGCGACATGCCAAAGTGCCGCCAATAAGGAATAACCGCACATTTACTGGTAGCCAGCAGATAAAGTATTTCAGTTTCTGTATGGTAATTCAACTGCAGTTCTACATTGGCGCCCGCGCTGCGCATCTTTTCCACATCGCGCATGAGTTCATCTTCGTAGCCTGGCTGCTCAATCCAACCTGCGATCACAATGTTAATCTTTAAATTCGCCTGGCGCACAGCTTGCGCCAGGCGTGACAACCCCTTACGTTGTGCCAGTGCGCCAAAAAAAACTATATCATTTTGAATCACTCTGTCACGCGATTCTTTCAAAGGGCGTACAGGCGGCTCGGGCAACCAATGTACAGGAACGCCGCGAGTTTGATTCCATAACTCAGCTGCAAATGGGTCTAGGGTGAGGACTGATTTTGTTGATTTCAAATTGCGCCACAGGGTTGTGGCATTTTCAAATTGTAATCCTCGCACTATTTCTTCTTCACTCAGATCGGATTTGAAATATAGCGGATAGTGATTAAAAGGGAAAAATAATAAAAACGATGTTGCGCAAGTCGTTAAATCAGAAGACCATTTTGGAATAAGATGATCGGCAAACATGTGTACGAACCGGTCTGGTTTAATATGAGCACAAACGGCTTCTATCAATCGGGCCTCGTCGTCAACGGGACGGTTCCAAAATGCTTTTTGGTCGCTGCCGAAGGGAGGGGCCTGACGCATTGTTTTACCGGAGCTGATCAGAACCGCTTCAACGTTGCCGAGACGCTCCAGCACCGGATCCGGTGCAACTATATAGAGGCTATGGCCATCAAGGGCTTCACAGAATCGCTCAAAGTAGATATGATTGTGACCACCATTCCAGAGATCGAATAGCAAAATCTTCATCGCGGTTCGCAAAAATAGTGGGCTGAGAAATGTACGATTGGACGACTTGACAACATAGATAAGCACTCACTCTCTATTAACTGATGTTTTCTCTTGTGGCAAAGAGTATTGTGTTTCGTAGAGCAATTTGTACAATCCATGCTTAGCCAACAGCTCCTCATGGGTGCCCTCCTCAACTAACCTACCACTCTCCATAACCAATATTTTGTCAGCAGCAAGGATCGTTGAGAGTCTATGCGCAATCACGATGCTTGTGCGATCCTTCATTACTCGTTGCAAAGCTTCTTGGATTAGAGACTCTGAAATCGAATCCAGATGTGATGTGGCCTCATCTAACACTAAAATGCGTGGGTTTTTAAGAATGACTCGCGCAATACTAATTCGCTGTCGCTCACCACCACTGAGGCGATAGCCCCTTTCACCAACCACCGTATCATAACCTTTGGGCAGTGCAGTGATAAACTCATGAATATTGGCGGCTTTTGCCGCCGCAATCATTTGCTCCTCGCTTGCCTCGGGGTTTGCATAGAGCAAATTCGCCCGAATCGTATCGTAGAACAAATATGTATCCTGGGTTACCATACCGATATTGGCGGCTAAACAGCTCAAGTCTATATCGCGTATATTGTGCTCATCAATGTATATTCCTCCCTCAAGTGGATCATACAAGCGAGGTATAAGATAGGTTATAGTAGTTTTCCCCGCACCGCTGGGGCCCACCAGGGCGACCAACTGGCCGGGTTCAATAGTGAAATTGATACCATTCAGCGCCCAGGTTTCAACAGTGTTATCTTCATTGCTACCAGTCGACTCTCCTCGTTTAAGATGCGCTTCTGTACCACCACGGATAAAGCGGATAATCTCTTGTAGTCCTTGCCCTTTTTCACTCTGATAGTTGAACGAAACGTTTTCAAATCGTATTTTCCCGGCGGCCTTCTCTAATTGAAGCGCATTCGTACTATTTTCAATCTCTACAGGTATTTCTAGTATCTCAAATACACGCTCGAAACTAACCATGCTCTGCAAGAATTCTAGCGGGGCATTTGTGAGTGAAACAAGTGGAGTATAGAGTTGCACAAGATATCCCCCGAAGGCGACCATTGTGCCAATGCTGATCTTGTCATCTAAAATCAACAATCCTCCTACCCAATAGACTACTGCTGTCGCCACAGTGCCTAAAACGGTCATAAGGATCCGCATCCATTGGGAGGCTACGGCTTCCCGATTGCGATTATCGCGGACTTGAGAACTCTGTTGTCGAAAACGTGCCAACTCTCGTTTCTGTTGCCCAAAGAGCTTGTTTAATAGGACGCCACTAATGTTGAGTGTTTCATGCAATGTAGAGTTGGCTTCTGCCATAAGCACCATAGATTGTCGGCGATAAGCTCGCAAAATACCGGCAATATATCGAACAGGAAACACAAAAAGGGGGAGGATGATGATAGCAAGTAAGGTCAACTGCCAATTCAGCTGCAACATAATACCAATAGCGACAAGAAAAGTAATTACATTCGTGAGGATAGTAGTCAACGTGGTGCTCACCATTTGCTGAGCACCTAGAATATCATTACTAAACCGAGCCATCAACTCACCCGTGCGAGTCTTAGTGAAAAAATGTAAAGACATCTTTTGGATGTGCTCATAGAGCGCTGTTCTTAAATCATGAATGATTCCCTCTCCAATTGTCGAATTGAGTTTACGCTCATAAACACCCAACAGGCCATTCAGAATAGGTATGCTTACCAAGATGACCCCCAATACATTGACTAAATTACGATCCTCATGAGGAATGGCCTGGTCAATAAGAATGCGTATGAGTAAGGGGGTTATAAGTGATAATATAGATATCAGCGTCGTTACAAATAATAATAAAGCCAGTTCTTTGCGGTAGTGACGCGCAAAGCGCCAAATTTTTTTCATCATGGCTTTGTTAATAACAGGCTTATCTTTGTCTTTATCGTATTTAATAAAGGCTGTCCATCCGGTGTCCCAAAACATAAATAGCTCTCCTTAAATAACTTAGCGGTAGAAGAAACATAGATCGAACGTAATATCTCCAGAAATTTTTTTTAGAAGGGGGATTTACATAGGGTCTATAAAAGGTATCTCCTTCCCTATTGCATGACTGAAATAATCAACGCATGTCTTAGCCAACAAATCCCCGGCTAAAACAATCTTCTCCGTAAATTCCATTTCTGGAGATTGTTCGCTCTGCATCAAACTAAAAACGTTTCGAGGCAACATATCCTGGGGAAAGTCAGGAAAGACAAGTTCGAAACGATCGAAGATTTGCTCTAGTCCTCCAGGTAGAGGTTGATCAATCGGGGAATGTAACCAGACTGAAAATTTGGTCATATCCAAATAGCATTTCCAGATTCCCTTAAGTTGGGAAAGGCTGGAAAAGTCACCTCTGGGAGCAACTTCCATAAACTTTAGAAAACTTTCCCGTAAATTGTATCGCTCAAACAACAGTATGCGTAAAGCACCTCTTTGAAATTCATGAGGAGGGAATCCTCGGCATTCTTCCGATATAACCGCCCGCATGTCCTGACCGGCGATACATACACCATTATCAACTATATACTTCTGCGTTATTGGATTCAAAATAAGTCGAAGTTCGTCCCAACGCCCTACCATAGTATATGGAAATTCTCCATACTGCTGCGCAATTACTTCTCGCGCTGCAGCCACGCGATTTAAATAAGTCACATCAACACTATCATCCTCATTGGCTATAACAATGCTATCAATATCACTACCTGTCCAGAAAGGCCCGCCAACTGCACAACTCCCATACACCATAACACTTCGCAATCTTTCAGATAACTGAGATTTTAGAGTAACAGCGAAAAGAGCGACTGCTTCCTGATAATTTTCTAAAGCGATCATTTTTTCCCTCACTAAGCCATGTGAAGTTCGTAAATTTCGGATAAAATTGCAGGGATATCGTATGTGAGTCTCCAATCTGGGTAATGTGATTTAAATTTTTCAACATCACTAACATACCAGATGTGATCACCAACTCTGTTCGAATCTGTATACGCCCAGTTTAGTTCTCGCCCGGCTATTTCCTGACACATAGCAATTGCCTCTAAAATGGAACAATTGCTGTGACGGCTGCCGCCGATATTGTATACGGCTGCCACGCGAGGAGCTCTATAGAATTCATAAAAAGCCCGAACTAAATCAGCACTATGAATATTGTCTCGTACCTGTTTCCCTTTATAGCCAAAAATTGTGTAGGCTTTGCCTGTGATAGTACATTTCATCAAGTAAGATAGAAACCCATGTAATTCCACGCCAGCATGGTAAGGGCCAGTAAGACAGCCTCCTCGGAAACAAACCGTTTGAAGCCCAAAATAGCGCCCATACTCTTGAACTAATAAATCCGCGGCTACTTTGGATGTGCCAAATAAGCTATGTAAACTATGGTCAATAGACATATCCTCTGAAATACCATGAAAATATGGATGAGAAGTACTAATTTCCCAGCGTTTTTCTAGTTCTATCAATGGCAATTTGTTAGGAGTGTCTCCATATACTTTGTTGGTTGAGCAAAAGATGAAGACAGCGCCAGGCGCATTATGTCTCACCGCCTCTAAAATATTCAGAGTGCCCTGTGCATTGACGGTGAAATCCGTCAGCGGCTCGCGGGCGGCCCAATCATGGGATGGTTGCGCTGCAGTGTGAATGACTAACAGGATATTATCGCCGTATTGCCGGAAAATTTCGATAAGAGCCTGTGAGTCACGAATATCCACATCAAAATGACGGTATCGTCGCCCAAGCGTATTCTCTAACTGTACACGACGTCCTTCAGTTGAAGCGGTATCACCAAAGAAATACTTCCGCATATTGTTATCTATGCCTACAACATCGAATCCCAAATTGGAAAAAAATAGGCAAGATTCATATCCTACCAGGCCACAAGAGCCAGTAACAACTACTACTGCCATATTACGCTCCGCGATTTGATGACACCATCACGGTGTCTTTCGCACCAGCTACGTCTGATAAAGGTGAACATTTTCGGAACATTACACGGACTGTTCAGCTTGGGGGGAGAGAACTGCATGAAGAGGAGCATCCTTAACCAGATAGATGCCTGGCATACTCAGCACAGTGAGCAACGCTTTCCAAATAATTTGTCCGCTAACAAGTCCCATGGCAATGCTAAAAGACATGGCCTCGCCGCCAAAAATGGGAGGCAGAAGTACAAAAGCCAGGCATCCAAAGATAAGTGAGTCCAGGGGTAAACTGATTACATTGGATGCAAGCACAGAGGTCCATTGGGGGAATTTTGAAAACTGGGAACGCCACCAATGATAAACTTCTGTATCTACCAGCTCACTAACTACTTCTGCTATGATGCTACCAAGTGTGATAGCCGGAACGATACCAAAGATTTGTCCCCAGGCTTCACCTAATCCAAAATATTCAGGGCTAGGCAGTTTTGCCATTGATGCCAAATAAAGGGCCTGCAAGATATTGAAAATACCAGCGCAAAATATAGCAGCTTTCGCCCACTCCTTGCCTAATCTCTTGTGCAATATATCGCGTAGGGTAAAGGTAATGGCGAAAATAAAGGTCCCGGACGGCACTGCCGTGTTGGCGATGGTGACCAGTTTTGTCGCGCCGATATCAGCAATCGCCTGACAAAGAATATATCCTCCTACTAAGGCTACAATTATCCAAATTTCTTTCTTTTTCATTAGATTTCCTCCGCTTGCTCACGCTATTTTTGATAAACAGTTGGATCTACAATGCCCGCTCGGACAAAAGATTCCCTGCGTTCAATACACGTGCCGCATACTCCGCAATGAATATCTCCCCCGTTGTAACAACTCCAGGTTTCTTCGAAAGGCACACCGAGCCGATATCCTTGTTTAATAATATCTTCTTTGCTTTCCGCTAAAAAAGGCGCCCATAAATCTACATTGGCGTACTCCCCTAGCGATGCGCGTTCCATGAATTCAAACCGTTCAATAAATTCAGGGCGACAATCAGGATAAATAAAATGATCACCACTGTGTACGCCAATCGCAACCACATCTGCATTTTGAGCCGCAGCCACACTGAAAGCCATCGCCAACATAATGGCATTGCGATTAGGTATCACAGTAACGCTCATATTGTTGGAGGCATAATGCCCCTCCGGTACATCCACAGTCATATCGGTAAGCGCTGAACCTTTCAGAAACGCCCCCAAGCTGGCGATATCTATTAAGCTATATGCTGCATTTAACCGCTCGGCGCATAATTTAGCAAAAAATAGTTCTTTCTTGTGGCGTTGCCCATAATCAAACGAAAGCAAATGAGGCGTATAACCTTTTGATCTCAAATAATAAGCTAATGTAACACTGTCTAGTCCTCCGCTCACAATGACTAATGCTTGTTTCATACTTCCTTCTCCCTCAATATGGTGCAATTCCACTTATTTAAGTCTTCACTCTGTGCCCAACCTGGTTTGAGGCAACAAATCTGACATAGGTATTTTTATATGATGGGAACGATTGTTTGCTGCCCCCCCCTGTTTGCAATGCTATTGCGCAAAAAGTTCCCTTAACTATACAAGTGATAGTTAAAGGAACTCTTAAAAACAAAATGCATCAGGCATTATAGCATGTTATTAATAACCGTCAAACTAATTCTTAATCCCCGCGAAGTTTTCCTTTTCAACTAAAGCGGTAAAATAAACGTCCTTTTGCTGATGGGACGCCTGCCTGCAAGGACATTCACTTTTAATCTTCGCTGCATATCTAAGCACAAAGAGGCGCATTTCCCATGTTAACATTACTGTACAAAGAACACATCTTTTAACCTTGATCACGTTAAAAGCTATTTCCGAAGGAGAAGGTATCTATGCAACATCGCGCAAAATCACCGAGTTTTCAGAAAGCAAAATGGTGGATGGTGTGTATCACCAGTCTGTGTCTTGTTCTCGCCGGTTGCGGTACGCCCCCGGCGGCTCCGTCCGGCGACTTGCCCGCATTTACTGCTCAACTCGACGCCCAGACGCCCAGATGGTTGAAACAGTATCAAGCGCCGGGCGCGGCGGTGGCGTTGGTTCGGGGCGGAGAGGTGGTTTGGTCCAAAGGCTACGGGCTGGCCGACAAGGAACGAAACATTCCCGTCACTACCGATACGGTCTTTCAGGTGGCTTCTATTTCCAAGTCGGTGACCGCCTGGGGCGTGATGCGGCTGGCGCAGAACGGGCAGCTCGATCTGGACGCGCCCGTCGCGCAATATCTGACCCGCTGGCAGCTGCCGCCCTCTGAATACGACGCCGGCGGTGTGACCATCCGGCGTCTGCTCAGCCATTCGGCGGGGCTTTCGCTGCACGGCTATCCGGGATTGCCGCCCGACCAACCGCTGCCATCGCTGGAAGAATCCCTTTCAGGCAACAACGGCGGCGCGGGAGATGTGCGCATCGTGATGGAGCCCGGCGCGCAGTACAGCTATTCGGGCGGCGGCTACACCTTGCTTCAGTTGGTCATCGAAGAAGTCACCGGCCAATCGTTTTCGGACTACATGCAGCGCGAAATCCTGGATCCGCTGGGGATGAGCCACAGCAGCTTTGAGTGGCGCAGCGATTTGCAGCCCGCGACGGCGGTCGGTTACAACCTGGCCGGACGTCCGCACCCCAACTTCCTCTTTACCGAAAAGGCGGCGGCGGGATTGTACACCACGGCCCCGGACCTGGCGCGCATTGTCGCCGCCGGGATGCCTGGACCGAACGGCGCGGCGGCGGGGCGGGGTGTGCTGGAGCCGGAGACGCTCGATTTGATGTTCACACCGGTAGTTCCGCTGCAAGGCATTGAGAAGTTCCTGGGCGGTGCGATGGGGTTGGGGCACTTCGTCGAGACTCTGCCGGACGGAACGAAAGCGGTCTCGCATGGCGGCTCCAATCAGGGCTGGCAACTCCAATTCATGGCGCTTCCCGAACGCGGCGAAGGCATTGTGATCCTGACGAACGGCGACCGGGGGATGGACGTTTACGTGGAGGTGTTGCGCGCCTGGGGACGTTGGTTGGGAACCGGCGCGCCGGCAATCTGCGGTTTCTATCAGACGGTGGGTGTCGTCGTGTTATGCCTGGCGATTCTGTTGGGGGCGGCGCTGGTTCTCCGGCTGGCCCTGTTCTTTCGGCAGGTGCGCGGCGGTCGCAGGCAATGGTTGTGGCGGCTGTCTGTGCGCCCCAAGGTTTGGGGGTACGTGAGCGTCGCCTTTTCCGTTCTCTTCAGCCTCGTCATTGCCGTGGTCTGGCGGGTGATCGTGCATCCGATCCTATCGGGATTGGCTTTCAGGCAAGCGGGCTGGCTGACGTTTGTGATGCTGTGCCTGTTTATCCTCAACGCGGTGACGGCGCTTTTGCGACCTTCCGGTGAGCACACATAAAAGCGTGTTTTTCGTGCGAGTCTGCTCACACGAAAAACACATTCTTTTTAACCCTCGAAAGAGATAAAGAATGCGTGTTTTTTCGAGCGAGTCTGCTCGCTCGAAAAAAACACTCCCTTTTTTAACCCTCCGCCGCGCCAGCGGCGAACTATTTCCGAAGGAGAAACAATGGTACAAAGCCTCGTCGCGTTCACTCAAGAGTACATTGACCCGGCCGTTGACCTGTTTATCGAGAACTACAAACAGGAGCGAACTCACAACCCGTTGTTGCCGGCGCGTGCGATTGACGAACCGGGGTGGATACGGGAAGCGCTTGAATCCTGCCTGGCCAATCCCGGCGTGGCCGTCGTCGAGCAAGGCCGGCTGCTGGCCTATATGGTCACCGGCGCCTGGTTCCCTTTCAAAGGCCAACGGGCGACGCTGGTGCCCGAATACGCTCACAGCGCCGTTTTGCCTGACCGGCAGGACCTCTATCAACGGATGTATCTTCACCTTGCCCAGGAGTGGGCGAACGCTCACAGCCATCTTCACATTGTGGGGCACTTTGCGCATGACGCGATAATTCGGGAGACGCTGTACCAGTTGGGATTCGGTGCCATCCTTACCGAAGGGCTGCGCGACCTGTCCCCCATTGCCCCGCCGGGCGCTGTGACCATCGTCGAGGAACACGACGTGAGCAAACTGGTGGACCTTCAGATCGAACACGCCCGGTACTATCCCAAGTCCCCTATTTTCATCCTGAAACCTACGGATAGGAGCGAGACTTTGGCGGAGTTGGCGGAACAGGCCCGGCGCGGCGATGCATTCTTTGTGTATGATGAAGAGGGTGAGGCGCACGCCTGCATGATCGTCGGGGAATCTGCCTCTGCTGGAGAAGGCTTCCTTCTCCAGAATACCAACACGGCCCAGATCAAATCTGCTTACTCGCGAGTGGACAGCCGGGGAAAGGGTGTAGGAAAAGCCCTCTTGCAAGCGGCCGTTCGCTGGGCGCAGCAGCACGGCTACGAACGGGTGTTTGTCGAGCACGAGACGGCAAACTATTACGGGGGAAAATTTTGGGACAAATACTTTGCCCCGTATCTCTATATCTCGATGCGCTATATTGATCAAACTATCTAACTCAAGTTGCTACCTTACGCCTGAAGCAGGCTCGTAGTAACGGCTTCAGCCGTCTCCTGGGCGCAGAACGACTAAAGTCGTTACTACGAACCTCAAGTGGCAACTTGGGTTAGTAGGGTTCGTAACTGAATGCAAAATAATACTTATATCTATGCATTTCTAGCAAAATGAATAGAAAATAACACGAGATCGGCTGCTGGCGAAACCTCATCCATGCCAGGTCAATCAGCCATGCGCTGGGTTGCGCGGCAGGAAGATTGCCCGTAAAATGGATGCCACAGCCGGTGGCAAGTAGCACAGTAGAATGGGCGGGAA
>DAOUFX010000575.1:0-4043 GCA_034429675.1 Anaerolineae bacterium
GGATTAGGGGGATTAGGGGGATTAGGGGGATTGAGGGGATTGAGGATTGGCTGGACTTCATATTTCCTAATCCCTAATCCCTAATCCCTCAATCCCCTAATTACTACTCCCTCCATTCTCCAAAAGGGTGAAGTGGTGGAGGGTTTTGTAGTTGCGGCCCAGGGCGATGTCAATGTCGCCGGTGCGGAGTCCGTAGACGACGGACCATTGGGTGCTGCCCTGCGATACCGACTGGAGCAGGTCGAGCGCCTCGGCGGTGGTGAGTTTCCCACCGGTCTCGCTGAGGCGGGCGGCGAGGGTGTCGTAACGGTCGCATTGCCCTTGCGGATCGGCGGCGTCGGCCAATAGAAAGTTGGTGGCCTGGTGCCAGGGATCGGTGTTGGGGAAAAGGATGACTTCACCCCTGGCAAATTCTACCAGCACGGCCTTCCCGGTCGCGTCGGCCAACAGGTAGTGGAGGGTTTCTCCGCCTTGCATTTCAAGGTTGTAGCTCCGCAGGATTTCCACCGCCTCGTCCACGTTTCCGGCGTAATCCAGCATCGCGCGGATGACGCCCACCGAGCCTATGGTGGGTTTGTCGGGATCGTGTGGAAGCTCCGCGTCGGGCACGGCGGCCATCCCCACAACCAGCCCGCGCTCGTTCATACCATCAAAGGGAATGAGCGGGGCTTGCAGCAGTCCTCGGCGCTCGTCCAACGTAAAATCCATCAACTCATCCGCCACGTCCTGCGAGAAGCCCAGGTAGACGACGTCCACCATCGAAACCGAAGCGTAGGTGGTTGCCTCTGTCGGATGGGTGAATAGCAGCATGGCCGGGCTGGGCGCCCAGTCGAAGTTGCGCCCGTAGAGCGCGTTTTGCTCATCTCCAAGCGCTGCGAAGAGCGAACAGGCCCAGCCCGGCGTTTCTTCGCGAACGATGAGTTCGCGCTGCGGGCTTGCCTGCGACAGTTGCCCGGTGACGTCCACAACGTATGGGCCGTAGTAATGCATCATGTACAGCGGATAATCGTCTACCTTTTCCAGGCTGGCGAGTGTGCGCTCTTCAAGGTTGGCCGGTTCCGGAGCCGGCGTGGGCCTGGCGCACCCGGCCACACCGGTCAGGACGAGCAGCGTCACGACGCCCACGATGGCGAACAGGGGTGCGCGACGATTTTGTGATTTGCCGATTTGTCGATTTGCCATTCTCAACGGAGAGACGCGCATCTTAAGCCTTCTTGTCCCGCTTCCACAACGGGTTCTTTTCTTCCAAAATGCCGCGCAGCTCGAAGATTTGATCGCGCAGGGCGGCGGCTTTCTCGAATTCCCAGTTCTCGGCGGAGGTCTTCATCTCCTTTTCCAGGTCGCGGATGAGTTTCTCCAGAGCCGCCGGCTCCAACTCTGCGGGGCGCAGGTCGCGTTCTTCTTTGGTCTGCGTCTCGGCGCGGACGCGGTCGGTGATGTCGCGCACTTGCTTGACGATGTTCTTCGGCTCGATGTGGTGCTCGCGGTTGTACGCCAACTGCTTTTCGCGCCGCCGGGTGGTCTCTTCGATGGCCTCTTTCATCGCGTCGGTTTCCGTGTCGGCGTACATGATCACCGTGCCCTCGGTGTGGCGGGCGGCGCGGCCCATCGTCTGGATGAGGGCGGTGGCGCTGCGCAGGAACCCCTGCTTGTCGGCGTCCAGGATCGCTACCAGGCTCACCTCCGGCAGGTCGAGGCCCTCGCGGAGCAGGTTGATACCCACGATCACGTCGTACTGACCCAGGCGCAGGTCGCGCAGGATTTCGACGCGCTCGATGGTCTGGACTTCGCTGTGCAGGTAGTTGACCTTGATGTTGAGCTCTTTGAGGTAATCGGAGAGGTCTTCGGACATCTTTTTGGTGAGTGTGGTGACGAGAACGCGCTGCCCGCGCTCCACCCGCTCGCGGATGCGTGCGACGAGGTCGTCCACCTGGCCCAGGCTGGGGCGGATGATGATTTCGGGGTCAACGATACCGGTGGGGCGGATGACCTGCTCGACCACCTGCTCGGCCAGCGCCATTTCGTAATCGGCGGGGGTGGCGCTGGTATAGATGACCTGGTTGGTGCGTTCCTGGAACTCCTCGAAGGTCAGCGGGCGGTTGTCCAGCGCCGATGGCAGGCGGAAGCCGTAATCCACCAGCGTCTGCTTGCGGTTGCGGTCGCCGAAGAACATTCCCCGCGCCTGGGGCACCATCATGTGCGATTCGTCAATCACCAACAGATAGTCGGCGGGGAAGTAATCGAGCAGCGTCCACGGCGGTTCGCCCACGGTGCGCCCGTCCATGTGGCGGGAATAGTTCTCGATGCCGGAGCAGTAGCCGATCTCGCGGATCATTTCCAGGTCGTAGCGCGTGCGCTGCTCCAGGCGTTGCGCCTCCAGCAGCTTGTTCTGGCCGTTCAACTCGGCCAGACGATCTTCCATCTCCTTTTCGATGGCCTCGATGGCCACCTTGACGCGCTCTTCCGAGGTGACGTAGTGCTTGGCCGGGAAGATCTGGATTTCCGCCGGGGTCGCCAGAACCTCGCCGGTCAGCGGGTCCACCTCCGTGATCTTCTCGACTTCGTCGCCCCAGAACGAGACGCGGTAGGCCGTTTCGGCGTAGGCGGGGCGGATTTCGAGGACGTCGCCGCGCGCGCGGAACGTGCCGCGTTTGAATTCCAGGTCGTTGCGGCTGTAGTAGATGCTCACCAGATGGCGCATCACCGTTTCGCGGCGCACGGCCTGGCCGTTTGCCAGCTTCAGCAGCACGCGACCCCACTCCGAAGGATCGCCCAGCGCGTAGATGGCCGACACCGACGCCACCACGATCGTATCGCGCCGGCTCAACACGGCGGCGGTTGCGGCCAGCCGCAGGCGGTCAATCTCGTCGTTGATGTCGGCGTCTTTTTCGATGTACAAATCGTGCTGCGGGACGTAGGCCTCCGGCTGGTAGTAGTCGTAGTACGAGACGAAGTATTCCACGGCGTTGCGGGGGAACAGCTCGCGGAACTCCGAGTATAGTTGGGCGGCCAGCGTCTTGTTGTGCGCCAGCACCAGCGTCGGTTTTTGCGTCTCGGCGATGACCTGCGCTACCGTGAACGTCTTGCCGGTGCCGGTCGCACCCTTCAAGACCTGGTGGCGCTGCCCCTGGCCCAATCCGGCGACCAGTTTTGCAATCGCTTCCGGCTGATCGCCGGTGGGTTTGAATTCGGAGACGAGTTCAAATGCGGACATAGGACCTCCTCAGAAACCAGTCAAAAGTCGAAAGTCAAAAAGTCGAGAGTCGGCGGACGCCTCTGACGACCAGGTTAAAGGGGGTGTTTTTTGCACACGGTACCCCGTGTGCAAAAAACACTTTCCTTATTCTCTCTTTTTTGGAACATTTGTTCATTATACGGCGCTCGCTTTGTCTGGCAAGGAGCTTTCGCGCCGGGTTTTCTGCGCCAGGATTTGTTGGATTTCGTCGTGCTGGCGGGCATTCAGGACGGTGGGCAGTTCGTCTATGGCGAAAAAGCGCGCTTCTGAGACTTCGTCGCTGGGGTGGAAACTGCCGCCCTGAAGTTCGCACAGAAAGATCAGGTCGAAGCGGCGTTCGCGCTGGCAGCCGCCGATGTGCAGCGGGTGCAGGACGCGAATGCGCAGGGCGGATTCTTCGTATACCTCGCGCACCACGGCTGCGGTGGGGTCTTCCCCGGCCTTGAGCCAGCCGCCGGGTATACCCCAGGGATACTCCCGGCGATAGGTATGGCGAAAGAGCAGCACGCGCTCGTGCTCGTCAAAGATAACCGCCGACGCCCCGACCATGAACTTGGGCAGAAGCGCCCAAAAATACAACAGCTGCGCCCAGCGCGGCAGCCAGCTCCATACATAGAAAAGAGTGCGTTTGATCAGAGTTGCTCCTTGGCGGAAAGTCGAAAGTCGGTTAGTGTTTTAAAGTATTCGCCGCACCTGACGCCAAGACGGCCCCCCCCTTTAATTCCCCCCCAATGGGGGGGAAGAAAGACTCTATCGCGCACATTCCCCCCCCCGTTGGGGGGGAAGAAAGACTCTATCGCGCACATTC
>DAOUFX010000576.1:0-9481 GCA_034429675.1 Anaerolineae bacterium
TACCCCCGCCCGCGAAAAACCTTCCTTTAATTCCCCCGCTTTAGCGGGCTATTTTCAAGGGAGGATCTTATGACCGACACAAAACCCAAACTGAAGCAGAAATTCCAAAAAAGCCTGAATTACCCTTTGCCGGAGTGGCACGTCTGCCAGGGAAATACCAACGACTGCGGCCCGTTCTCGGCGACAATCGTAGCCAACGCTTTGCGCAATGCCGCGGTGGTAGATGCGCCGAAGTTAGCTCGCGCTTTGGAGGAAGCCCCCAAAGAACCCGGCCAGATATTGCCGCCCAGAATGAAAGGCTGGGCGACCTTTCCTTGGGGAGTCGTTTATGCGTTGAAGTCTCTGGGGTTTGCGGCTGAATGGAAAATGGGCGCATCTTTACGCCGCTTGAAGGAGAATTTGGACAAGGGATTGGCCTCCATTGTGATTGTGGGCGACCCTCTGCGGTTTGTGGATGGCAAATGGGCCGGGTGGGCTCACTACAAGGTGCTCTATGCCTGGGACCCCGAACAGGGGTGGGCCTTCGTAGACCCGGCAGCCTCCGATGCCGAGGTGTTTTCATATCAGGATGACAAGTCGTTCCAGGAACAGTGGACGTGGATGGGGCGCCACGTTATTGAAGTCTGGCTGAAGGAGTCGTAGTCCGGCTCATTGCCGTCTCAAGGAAGTTGGCTATAATGATGCCACTTCAAGCGTTGTAGGGGGCAAAGAGATAGATTGGTATGGATAGTCACTTGAAAGTCCTTCTGGTGGCCACAGAAGCAACTCCCTTCACCAAAGTGGGAGGTTTGGCCGAAGTTGCCGGAGCGCTTCCAAAGGCGTTGCGACAAATTGGGGTAGATGCCCGGCTTATGATCCCACGCTACGGCGATATGCGCAGCAGCGATTATGATTTCCAACGTGTGGGCGGGTCCATCCCTGTTCCGGTAGGATCAGACTATGAGCGGGTGCATCTCCTGCAGACAACCTCAGGCGAGGTCCCGGTGTACCTGATTTGGAATGACCAATATCTCTCCAACCGGGAGCGCGTCTACGGTTTTAATGATGATGCCCAACGCTTTGCCTTTTTCTCGCGCGCCGTCACTGCTGCGCTCAAGGCTCTCGACTGGAAACCCGATGTGATCCACGCCCATGAATGGCACACCGCCGCAGTCCCGGTGTGGTTGGACGTTTACGGACGGGCGGATGAATACTACAAGGACATCGCAACCTTGTTCACCGTTCACAATATGGTTTACCAGGGATTGAGCGGGCGGCTTATTCTCACCTTTGCCGGAATGCCCGATGTGCCGCACCTGGAAGTCGAACCGCCGGGTCAGGTGAACTGGTTGGCGCAAGGTATTGCGCACGCCGATTTGACCAGCACGGTCAGCCCTACCTATGCCCGCGAGATGCTAAGCGGCGAAATTGATCCGACGTTGGCGAGCTTGCTCGAACAAAAGCGGGACTGGTTTTTCGGCATTTTGAGCGGGATTGACACCGAACTGTGGGATCCGTTGAAGGACGAAACGCTCACGCAAACATACGACCAGGATTCGGTAAAGATGCGTTCGGTCAACAAAACGGCTTTCCAACGCGAGCAACGCCTGCGCAGTGATTCGGATGTTCCACTCCTCGGTGTAGTTTCCCGGTTGGATACCCTCAAGGGGCTCGATCTGATTCTCTCGGCCGTCGAGGCGTTGATCGAGCGTAGCGACATCCAGTTTGTACTTCTGGGGACGGGCGATCCTGAATATGAGACCCGTTTTCAGGATTTGCAGTCACGATTCCCCCAGAACGTCCGCGCGCTGATCCGCTTCGATGAGCGGATGGCGCGACGCATTTATAGCAGCGTGGACCTTTTTGTGCTCCCTAGCCGCGCCGAGGCCGGCAGTATTGGACAAATGACGGCAATGCACTATGGCGCCGTCCCGGTTGTACGCGCGGTTGGCGGCCTGGCCGACACCGTCGTGGATGCCGACGCTGATCCCGGAAGGGGAACCGGGTTTACGTTCCGGGACTACACGGTAGAGACTTTACAAGAGACGTTGATCCGGGCACTGGATGCTTTTGGCGACCCCGATCGTTGGCGCGCGATCCAACGGCGAGCTATGGGATGTGATTTTTCCTGGGCGGCTTCGGCGCGAGCTTATGTAGATTTGTATCGCAGAGCCGTGGCGCTGCATCAGGAAAAGTAAGTGCTTTTGAATTTCGATAGGCGCAGCCCTGCCGCCTCAAGCCCTGGCTGCGCTTTTTTTTTGTTATTTCAAGTGTGAGGCGTGGAGACGATGGCTATGAAACCGCAATTGTGTATCCATGGACATTTTTATCAGCCGCCCCGAGAAGATCCGTTTACCGGAGAATATCGGCATGAACCGTCGGCAGCGCCATACTCCAACTGGAATGAGCGGGTGACGGCGGAATGTTATGCGCCCAATGCTCAGGTCGGGAATTTCGGGCGGATCAGTTTCAATATCGGCGGCACACTGGCGCACTGGATGGACCAGGAGGCCCACGATACTTATCGCAGAATCGTCGCCTCCGTTCGCATGCACCGGCAGAGCTGCGGAGTGAGCAACGGGATTGCGCAAGCGGTTCATCACGCGATCCTACCGCTGGCGCGCCGCCGGGACAAGTATTGCCAGATACAGTGGGGGATCGCCAGCTACCTGTACCGGTTCGGCGATCGCCCCGAAGGAATCTGGTTGCCGGAAATGGCCGTGGACTATGAAACCCTGGAAGTTGTTTCCGACACCGGTCTGTGGTTCGTCATCTTGTCAGAGGAGCAGGTGCGGGGGCCCTTATCGCATGGCGCAGGGCCGTACAAAGTGCGTCTGTCTCGAGATCGCTATGTCAGTGTTTTTGTGCGCGAACGGGGCCTCTCCGATTATCTGTCATTCAACATGCCCTCGGCTGCTTATGCGAAAGAGTGGATCAACTCGGTCATGCACAATCGCCGTCCCGGATCGCTGACTTTGATTGCGACAGATGGCGAAACCTTTGGACATCATCACGCGCAGGGTGTAGACGTTTTACGCGAATTGACGACGCCTTCTCACAATGATACCTACGAAGCGGTGACGTTGGGCCACTATCTGCACCAACATCCCCCGTATGCTGAAGTTGAAATCGTCGAGAACTCCGCCTGGAGTTGTGGTCATAGTCTGGGACGATGGGCCACCGGTTGCGCTTGCACCGGACAGGGGAACTACTGGAAAGGCGCGTTGCGCCGCGCATTGGAAAACCTTGCCCATGAGGTTGACCAGATCTACGCCGACACTATCCGCCTGCGGAATTTGTCTCCCTGGACTCTCCGCGACGACTATGGAGCGGTGCTGCTGGGCCAGATCGCCCCGCACGCTTTTCTTGTTGAACATGACCTGGGCCATCTCTCGGCGCAAGAACAACAGCGCATTCTGAGGTTGCTTGAGGCGCAGGTCTACCGGCAGCGAATGTTCGTCAGTTGCGCCTTTTTCTTTGAAGACCTGGAGCGTATCGAGTCGCATTATGCCATTGCCAACGCGGTAAAGGCTCTGGCGCTTACGTATTACGCAACCGGGGATGATCTCACCCACGATTTCCGCCGTGATTTGGGTGTGGCGATTAGCCCGGTGACCGGGCGTTCCGGCGCGCAAATTCTGGATGAATTGTTGGTTTTGGCGCATTTTGTGGAGTCGCCGCTCGGCGGCGATATGGCTTTGACCCGTCCAAGCGGAGAAACCGAAGAATAAATGGGGTCCGGTTATGCCTGAAATCAAACAGCTCAAACTCTCATCGCCACTTTATGCCCTTTTACTGCTGCTGGTGCTGTGTTTAGCCGGATTGGTGCGGACGTATCATCTGGACTGGGATGAAAGCCAACACTTGCATCCTGATGAACGTTATTTGACGATGGTCGTCAGTGACATTCGTTTCCCGGAAGACCCCAAAGTGTATTGGGATACGGCAAAATCGCCGTTGAACCCCACCAACTACCCGGCGTACGCAGAGTACGTGTACGGCACGATGCCGTTGTTCTCCACCCGCGCAATGGCGATGCTCGTGGATCAAGCGTGCGGCGAAACGCCGACAGCCTTGGGAACGGCCCTGCGCGGCGTGCTTCTCAACACCGACGGGCCATGTCCCCAAGGCTTGTATACCGGGTATGCCGGGATTTATCTGGTCGGGCGTATCATGTCCACAATCGCCGATCTGTGCACGTTGATCGGATTGGCGTTGCTGGCCCGCGCTTTGTACGGCAATTTGACCTCGTTGTTGGCGGCGGCGTTCTACGCTTTTTGCGCCCTGCCCATTCAGCACGCTCACTTCTTTGTGGTGGATAGCTTCGCGACGGTCTTCGTGGTGTGGACGCTGTATTTTTCCGTGCTTGCTGTCCAGGCGCGTTGGCGTCCCTGGCTTGTCCTGGCCGGTTTATTCACCGGTATGGCCGTGGCTTGCAAGATCAGTGTGTGGCCGTTGGCTGGCATCGTCGCCCTGGCAACGTTTCTGGTGCGCGAACCCAATGGAGAGAATAAGTCGCCATATCATTTCGCCTGGAGTTGGGGAGCGCTTTTCGTGGGTGTGCTTTCCGGTGTGGCGGCGGCTTTTGCTTTTCGCGTCGCTCAGCCCTACGCTTTTACCGGTCCGGGCTTCTTTGGTGTGAAATTCTATCCCCAGTGGCTCGCAACCATGCGCAATATCCGCGATTTGGTCAACGGGTTGCGCGATGTCCCCTATGGCCATCAATGGGCTAACCGAACTCCAATTTTGTTTCCCGGTTCTAATATGATCTTTTGGGGAATGGGATTGCCGTTGGGAGTTCTGGCGTGGATAGGGTGGGGGTACCTGGGATGGCGAATTTTCCGTCATAGAAGCTGGCAACATCTGGTCGTGTGGGTCTGGGGAACGGTGTTCTTCTTCTACCAGGGCACGCAGTGGGTCAAATCCATGCGCTACCTGCTGCCGGTCTATCCGGTGTTTACCCTTTTTGCCGCATGGCTTGCCATTCGTGGTCTGGAATGGACCTTGAGCCATGAATTGGATGTAGCATGGAAACGTATTCTTCGCCCCGTGCTCATCGCAACTCCTATCGTAGCGATCATTGGCACGGCGACCTGGGCCATCGCTTTTTTGCGGATATACTCCGAGCCGTACACCCGCATCGAAGCGTCGCGTTGGGTCTACGAGAATATCCCTACGGCTATCACACTTCACACCGCCGAGTCCGTTAACATCAACATACCATTGACGCCCGATACCGTCATCAGCCGGTCGCTCAGCATGCCCGCCGCGCGCTTTGTCGCCCCGCGCGACTTAACCGTGACGGGGGTCTCGTTCAATAAGGTCAATGGCATGGACAGGGAAGGAACTCGCGAGATCCTTATCAGGATACAGCCGGAGTCCGCTCTGCCCGGCGCAAGCACCGCGACAACTCTGACGATGGCGCTCCAGCCTCAGGGAGTCAGCGCCGTGAGCACGGAAGTGACGCCGCTGAAGCTGGCGGAAGGCGAGGCGGCCTATTTTGCGGTTGATCTCTTGACCGGGGATATGTTCAGGCTGAAGACGTCGGTCATCGCGACGGAGCATTGGGACGATTCGGTGCCGGTGCGTTTGGATGCCAAGGACGCATTCTGGAACTGGTATGTAGGGTTCCAGATGGCGAACTACGACAACGATACGCCGGAAAAACGGCAGTTGTTGTTTAACTGGCTCGATCAGACGGACTATATTTCGCTTTCCAGCAACCGGCTGTATGCGTCCATCCCCCGGCTACCCATGCGCTACCCGTTCACCATCGCCTACTATAAAGCGCTCTTTGATGGCAGCCTCGGCTTTGAGCTGGCCGCCGAGTTTGTCTCATACCCCACGTTGGGTCCCTGCCAGTTTCCCGACCAGGAGATCCCCTTTGCACTCGCCAAGGCCCAATACAGTAACGCTCAACCTTGCTCGATTCCCTATCCGCCGGCAGAGGAGGCTTACAGCGTCTACGACCATCCCACCGTGCTCATCTTCCGTAAGACGGACGCCTATTCCCGATCCAACGTTGAGAAAGTCTTGCCGGAGTCGCTGCTTGACAACGTCCAATGGATGACGCCGCTGGAAGCCACCCGCAACAAGGGAAAAGCCGGGGCGATGTTATTGATGGACACTCGCACGAAAGAGGATCAGGCCGACGGCGGCACATGGTCTGATCTGTTCAGCTACGATGCGCTGCAAAATCGCTTCCCAATCATCGCTGTGTTCTTATGGTGGGCGATGTTGTCGGCGCTCGGCGCCATTGCGTTCCCCTGGCTCTACGCGGCGTTTCCCGCTTTCCGTTACCGTGGCTACGAGCTGGCGCGCATCGTGGGATTGCTGTTATGGGCGTATCTGGCCTGGCTGCTTTCCAGTTTGCGCATTCTGCCCCACACACGGCTACTGTTGTGGGGGATTTTCTTCTTGCTCGCGGCGCTGTCCTTTTATCTGCTGCGCCGGAATTGGGACGAGTACCGGGATTTCTTCCAGACTCATTGGAAGGCCTTGCTGCGCATCGAGGGGATTTTCGCCGTGCTGTACCTGGGATGGGTTTGTTTTCGCTTCTTCAATCCCGATCTGTGGCATCCGGTCGCCGGCGGCGAGAAGCCTATGGATTTCGCTTACCTCAACGCAGTCATCAAGTCTACCTGGTTTCCTGCCTATGACCCCTGGTTTTCCGGGGGCACGATGAACTATTACTACTTCGGCTTTGTGATTGTCGGTTCGCTCATCAAAGCGTTGGGCATCGTCCCCAGCATTGCCTACAACCTGGCGGTACCCTCTCTGTTTGCAATGACCGGAGTAGGGGCCTATACCATCGCCTACAATCTTTCGGGGCAGGACGACCGGCGCGCCCATCGCGCGGGACTGTTGGGGTTGCTCATGGTCGTTCTCCTGGGGAATCTGGGCGAATTGCGTTTGATCTTCAAGGGATTTGAAGAGGTCGGGAATGTCCACTTTGAGAGCCTGATTCCCGGCTATCCGACGCTCGTCTCGGTGTTGTTCGGCATGTGGAAAGTGGTGGTGAAGGGCAGCTCGCTGATGTTCCGCCCCGAATGGTGGTATTGGAACGCCACGCGGATGATTCCCGATGACGTTGGCTCGATCAATGAATTCCCTGCATTCACATTTCTCTATTCCGACTTGCATGCGCACATGATTGCGTTGCCGTTGACGCAAATCGCGTTAGCCATCGGGCTGCAATGGGGAATCGGGGCGAATGGGGTGGAGACGATGGCTTCTCCACGTTGGCGCTATTGGCTTACCCGGATTCTGCGCTCTCTGCCGACGTTCGCGTTGGCGGCGCTGGCGGCAGGAGCCTTGCTGGCTACCAATACCTGGGATTTCCCCACCTATGTGGGATTGATGAGTTTTGGCGTCTTCCTCAGCTTTTTCAAGGCGCAACCACTCGCGATACCTGCATCAGAGGCAGGAGAGGAAGAAGTCGCAGTACGCCGGGCAAGCCCCAACTACCTGCTGTTGCTGGGGCCGGTTTTGCTCGTTGTAGCGTCTATGATTCTCTTCCGCCCGTTTATGAGAAATTACGCCGCGGCCTACACCGCTTTTACTCGCTGGGTGGGCCAGCGTACTCCCTTGGCCACTTATCTGATGATGCATGGGCAATTCCTGCTGCCCCTGGCGTTGCTTGCGGTGAGGCAGGCGTGGAGCGCTCTCCGGCAACTCGACAAAGTTGAAAACGAAGGAAAAAAGCAGATCATCTTGACCGCGATCCTGGCGGGCGCGGCTTTGTTGGTCGGGTTGCATTTTATGGGAGTGTCCGTGGCCTGGGCGATCATTCCTATGGGCATCCTCGCCGCATTGCTCATCTTCGCCCCCGGCGACAATCCACGCATGGCTTCGCTATGGTTCTGGGTCGGAACGGGGTTGGCGTTGAGCCTGTTTGTGGAGATTTTTGTTATCAAGGGTGACATCGGCCGGATGAATACCGTTTTCAAGTTTTACCTGCAAATGTGGATGTTGTTGGCAGTGGCGGCGGCGGTGGCTGTCGAGCAACTTTTCCATTGGACTTTGACCAGTATCCCCAACGACAAACTGGCCTTTGCCAAAGATGTGGTGTTTAGCGGCCTCGTTATCATCCTCTTCGCGACGGCGCTTTACCCGGTGATTGGAATCCCGGCGAAGGCCCGCGACCGCTGGCAGCCGATGGCGCCGCACACTTTGGATGGCGCGGCGTTTATGCCCTACGTCACGCAATATGAACACGGCGGCACGGTTCCCCTTGACGTGGATTATCGCGTCATTCGCTGGTTACAGGAGAACGTCGCGGGCTCGCCGACGATCATGGAGGCGCAGGCGGAGCGAGAGTATTTGTGGGGGAATCGCATCAGCATCTACACGGGATTGCCGTCGGTGGCAGCATGGCGCTGGCACCAGGTGCAACAGCGGATGGTCATGCCGGGCTATACCGTGGAACTACGCCAGGATAACATTCGCAATTTTTACAATACAACTTCGCCGGAAGAGGCGATGAAGATTCTTCGTCTCTATGGCGTGGAATACGTTATCCTGACGCCCTACGAACGCGCCTACATGTTGCCGGAAGGCGAGCTGAAGTTCGCGCAAATGATCGAACGCGGCTGGCTGGAGGTCGCCTACGAGGAGCCCACTGCGAAAGTCTACCGGGTGCTGCTCACGCATGCGCCGGCGCAGTGATGCAGTGAGGTGAATCAGAAAGGCTCAGTACGGCATAGAGCGTCAGGTTATTGCCGTGGCCGTCAGCGCGAAAGAGTTTTTCGATGCACATACCGGCTTTCTGGGCAAGCGAGCGGGTTTCTTCTTCGTCCACCCAATGCACGTAGCGCAATCCATAGCCGTCGCGCTGCCAGTCTAGCAGATAATCGCCTTGATCGAGGCTGTTTTTAGATAGGCCCAGCGTGTTCCAGGGCAAAATCCTTTCCCTGAGCCGTTTGATTTCCAGGAACTGCCAGTTTGCCAGGATCAGTTTTCCCCCAGGCGCCAGCAGACCGGCAGCCTCGTACACGATGCGTTGCCGGTTCTCGGCTCCCGGAATATGATGGAGCACGGCGCGCAACACAATCCAATCGTAGACGCCGGGAATTGCCGCCTGCCAGCCCGGAACAAGCATATCCCCAACGATGAAATGCCTCTCGCCATTTTCCGGCTTTTCCTGCCGACGCGCCAGCGCCACCATTTCCTCGGAAAAATCCAGACCGACATAGTCGCAGCCTTCGGGCAATAATCGCGCCACCCGTCCCTGGCCGCATCCCAGATCGAGAATATGCTGGCCTGGAACGATATCCTTAAAGAGGGCGACCAGCCCCGGTTCAGTCTCACTGCGCGACGCGGCAAAGGATGATGCAAACGTATTATAGAACTTCAGGTTAAGATCGTTCAACAAAGTTATAATCTCATGACGCATACTGCGAGTATAACGTAGGACGAAAATTTCACCAACGGTTGGATGAAAATCACCGCCTTGCAGGCTGAGAGATAAAAGGGTAGTGTTTTTTCGAGACGGGGTACCGTC
>DAOUFX010000577.1:0-9406 GCA_034429675.1 Anaerolineae bacterium
GGATTAGGGATTAGGGATTAGGGATTAGGGAGTAGGGATTGGGGATTGGGGATTGGGGATTGGGTTTTCCCAATCCCCCAATCCCCCAATTCCCTAATCCCCCAATTCCCTAATCCCTTAATCCCTGATTACCACACCTTGACAAAGTGCGGCGTTATTTTGAGAATCAGACCTTCCGGCGAGTTGGCCCACTCTTGCGGGTCGGGCGCCTGGGCCCCCTCGTCGCCGAGGTAGCGGGCGTAGATACGCAGCGCCATATCGCGCACGAATTCGCGCGGGTCGGCGATGATCTCGACGTCGCCTTCGATGAGGACGGCCGTCACGCCGTTTTGGCTTTCGGCCACGTCAATCACCACGGCGCACCGGGGATTGTCGCGCAGCTCGCCAATCTTGCGCGTGCTCTCGTAGGAGCTGATCCACAGGATTTCGCCGTCCCAATCATACCACACCGGCACGACGTGGGGCTGCAACGTTTCGCGGGACGCCGTGGCAAATCGCGCCAGGAGCGGCGCGGCGAGGAAAGCGTCGAGTTTGTTTTTTTGTTCAACGGTTAATGGCATTGTTGGCACTCCTTCCATGCCCTCAAAGTTCCAGAATTTTCAGCGCCTCTTGCCGCATAAACGCCTCGATGAGGCGCGGTTTATGCTCGGCGTGGGCAATCACTTCCGCCGCGCGGATGTGGATTTCTACGGTCCACCGGTCGTTGCGATCTTCCTGCGTTGCCGCGTAGACCACGCCCTCCATTTTGGCCCAACAGATGGCGGCCATACACATCGGGCAGGGTTCGTAGGTGGTGTAGAGCCAGCAGCCGTGCAAATGTCGGTCGCCCAATTTTTTGCACGCCAGACGAATAGTGTTGATTTCGGAGTGTCCCGTGACATCATGGTCATCCGAGAACATTGTGCCGCCGCTCATGGCAATAATGGCGTCATCCTTGATGATGAAACACCCCACCGTCCCATGCGTGTACCCAAACTCAATGGCCTGTGTCATCACTGCCGCATTCGGATGTTGCATGGGTATGGTCAATCCTCAAAATAGAGCGATTCCAGCGACTTGTTTACTCCCGGCGCGCCGAAAATTGGCAGATTGCGTTTCCACATCATCTCGCCCAGGCTCTGCACGACTTCCCGTTGCAGTTCCTTGATCCCGCCGCCGGTTTGCAGCGCGAGGATGATGGATTGTGTGCTTGCCTCAAGCAATTCAACGTTCATCAAAGTCCAGTAGATGTCGCCGCGGCTCATCGTGACCAGGCCGTGGTTTTCGATGAGAAAGCTGTTGTATTTTGCCAGGAAGGGGTTGAAACTCTCGGCCAGTTCTTCGGTCAGCGGCGGCGCGTAGGGCACGATGGGAACTGGCCCGATTTCGGCGGTAGTGTCGGTGAAGATCGGGCGCATCAGGTAATTTTTGCCATCCGCGATCGCCAAAGCGCAAACCGCCGGCGGGTGGCAATGGATGACCGAGGTGATGTCGGGGCGCTCCTTGAAGAACTTGAGGTACATCGGCAGTTCCCCGGTGGGGCGACGATCGCCGGCCAGGATTTCGCCCGCGAGATTGACCAGCACCACGTCCTCGGCCTGGATGTCGCCTTTGTTCATTTGCGTGGGCGTGATCAGCGTTACGTTCGAGTCCAGTTTCCAGGCCAGATTGCCGCCGTAGCCGGTCACGTACATATTGTGAGCCAGCCGGTGACACACTTTAACAAAAGTTTTTACTTGCGATTTGTATTGGCTGAGTTTCATGGCAACCTCGTTTTTAGTCTAAAGTCGGAAAGTCGAAAGTCTAAAGTCGGAAGGTCGGAAAGTTGCAAGTTGCAAGTTGGAAAGTTGAAGGTCGGAAGGTGGGGAGGTCTGGGGGTGGAAGTTCGATGTTGCTGATAAGAATCGGCGCGTTGCGATGTTTGGCCGGTTGTTGGGGGCTATTCTGTTATGGCTACCGGCAGGACGACGTGGAACGTGCTGCCTTTGTTGACCCGGCTGCTGACGTGGACTATGCCCCCGTGAGCTTCGGCGATTTGCTTGATCAGGGCCAGCCCCAGGCCGGTTCCGCTATAGCGGCGGCTCATGCTGCCGTCTATTTGATAGAACCGTTGAAAGAGCTGCGGCAACTGTTCTTCGGAAATGCCGATGCCGGTGTCGCTGACGTCCAGGTGCAGGGTGGCGGCTTCGTGGGAGAGTTTCACTCGTATGATGCCGCCTTCAGGGGTGAATTTGAGTGCATTGTCGAGGAGATTGTCTAACATGCGCTCCAGGTGTCCGGGATTGCCGCGCAGCGGCGGCAGGTCGGGCGCGATATCGGTGGTTAGTTTGAGCATCAGCCGTTCGGCTCGTTCGATGTGGCGCGACGCGGCGGCGCTCACCAGTTGCGCCATATCAATGGTTTGTTTGACCATCGGCTCGCTTTCCAGTTCCAGGATCATGTTGATGTCGTCCACCAGGCGCGTCAACAGCCGCATCCGCCGGACGATGACGCTGATGGCCTCTTCCTGATCCTCGGTCAGTTTCCCCAGTTCTTCGCTGTCGAGCAACTCAGCGTAGCCGCGCGCGATGGCGATGGGCGTGCGGAGCTCGTGGGAGACATTTTGGATGAATTGGTCTTTCAGGCTGTCCAGGTGTCGTTGCTGCTCCAGCGCGCGGGCCAGTTGCGCGGCGCGCTGTTGTTCGTTACGGTAGAGTCGCGCATTTTCGATGGCGATGGCAGCCTGCGGGGCCAGGCTCGTCAGAAAGTCGAGATCGGCCTGCGTGAACGGTTCCGGCGACTTGTGCCGGGAGAGCGCCAGGGCGCCGATAACCTGATTGTTGACGATGAGCGGAACGCAGACCATGCTGTGATGCCCCGCCGGCGCGCCGTTGGGGTTTGCCAGCGTTCGCGGGTCGCGCTCGACCTCATCCACCACCTCGCCGCGCCCGTTGCGGACGATGCTGCCGATAATGTCTTCGCCCACATTCAGCGCCTTCATTTTCACTTCCTGTTCGTGGCTGCCCAACGCGACGATGAGGCGCAGCGTGCGCGTTTCTTCCTCAATCAAATAGACCTCGCTGTCCTCAGCTTCGATCAACTCGCGGGCGTGTGTGGCGACGCGCGTGAGCACCGTAAAAAGGTCCAGGCTGGCGGAAATGTCATTGCCGATCTCGTAGACGGCGCGCGACAGTTGGTGAACTTTCTCCTCGGAACGGCGGGCAGCCTGGCGCACGCGGGCTTCGTGGATTTCCCGGCGCACCGCCGGCACCAACCGCGCCAGTTTGTCTTTCATCACGTAGTCGTGCGCCCCGGCGCGCATCGCCGCGACCGCCACCTCTTCACCGATCAGGCCGGAGACGACGATAAAAGGAATGTCCAACCCGCTTTCCTTCAGGATTTCCAACGCTTGCAGGCCGTTCAGGCGTGGCAGGATATAATCGCAGACGATGATGTCCCACTCCTGGCGGTTGAGCGCTTCGCGCATTCGTTCGGCGGTTTCGACGCGCTCGAAGGACGTCGTGTAGCCGCCGCGCTGCAACACGTGCATCGTCAGTGTGGCGTCGTCTTCTGAGTCTTCGATCAGCAATACCCGTAACGGTGTGTCGTCCATGCGTTTTTATCTCGTTTTGGATGGAGGCGCGATATTGAGCACCAGCCAGTATAGTCCCAATTGCTGGATGGCGTCAATGAACTGGTTGAAATTGACCGGCTTGCGGATATAACTGTTGGCGCCCAAGCGGTAGCTTTTGATAATATCCTGGTCTTCATCCGACGTGGTCAGCACCACCACCGGCAGGGGACGGGTATTCTCGTTGTCGCGCATACGCCGCAACACTTCCAACCCGTCCACTTTGGGCAATCGCAGATCTAACAGAACCAGTTCTGGCAGTTCATTGGGGTTATGGTCGGCATGGATGCCGGTTCCCATCAGATAATCCAGAGCTTCCGCTCCATCGCGCGCTACGATGACCTCGTTCAGGATATTGTTTTTTTCCAATGCGCGTAGGGTAAGCAAGGCGTCGTCGGGATTGTCCTCAACCAATAAGATCCGTTTTTTGTCCATCGTATGACCCCCAGTAATAATGATTCCTGTTGCCATTGTTATCACAGTGCCAGTGTAAAATAAAATGTGGCGCCTTTATCAAGTGCGCTTTCCGCCCATATCTGCCCGCCGTGGCGGTGAATGATGCGTTGGACGGTCGCCAGTCCGATGCCGTTGCCTTCGAATTCGGCGGCGGAATGCAGGCGTTGGAATGCCGTGAAGAGCTTGTCGGCGTAGGCCATATCGAAGCCGGCGCCGTTGTCGCGGACGAAGTAGGTGATTTTGTCGTCTTCTTCGCTGACGCCAAACTCGATGCGCGTATCGGCGCGCCCCCCGGTGAATTTCCAGGCGTTGCTGAACAGGTTCTGCAAGGCGGCGCGCAAAAGGCGGACGTCGCCCTGCACGTTGACGTTGGGCGCGATGGTAAAGGCGACCCGGCGTTCGGGATCGGTTCCCTGGAGTTCCTGGGCGATTTCGGTTGCCAGTGTGCTCAGGTTGACCGGTTGCCGGTACATTTCGCCGCGCGTCAGGCGCGAGAGGTTGAGCAGGCCGTCAATCAATTGGCCCATCCGCTGGCTGGCTTTGCGCACACGTTGCAGATAATCCCGGCCCATATCGTCCAACTGGTGGTGATAATCTTCCAGCAGCGCCTGGCTGAACCCGTCAATACTGCGCAGGGGCGCGCGCAGATCGTGGGAGACCGAGTACGAGAAGCTTTCCAACTCTTTGTTGGTGGCGACCAGTTCGGCGGTGCGCTCGGCGACGCGGTGTTCGAGATCCAAGGCGTGGCGTTGCACCTGGTCGTACAGCCGCGCATTTTCGATGGCGATGGCGAGGTGATCGGTCATCGTTTGCAGGACGGCGATGTCCTCTTTGGAGAAGGCCGCCGCTTCCATGCTCTGCACGGACAATCCGCCGATGCATCCCTGGCTGTGGCTGATGAGCGGCAGCGCCATCTCCGACCGGGTCAGCGGCAGGAGCGGGTTGTCGAAGCGGATGGCCTCCTCACCGACGTCCAGGGCAATGCGCGCTTCGCCGTGCGCCGTGCACCAACCGATCATCGAAGAGCCGCCGACGCTCAATTTGTGTCCCGCCTCCAGCATCCTGCGCCCCGGATTGCCGGTTCCGGCGTGCAGGACGGCGTATTCCTTCTTCTCGTCCACCAGGAACAGCCCCACGTAGTAGAACTTGAAGCGCTCCTGGATGAGATTCACGGCTTGCCGGAGCAGTCTGTCGGGATTGAGGATGGTGATGGCTGACTTCGAGACCTCGGCGGCTGTTTGCAGTTGGGTGTTGCGCTGTTGGAGCGTTGCCAGGAGATGCCCGCGTTCCGCCGCAGCCTGCACACGCTCGATGGCCATAGCGACCTGCGTCGAGACGAACAGCAGGACGTGTTGTTCCTCATCGCCGAAGCCGACGCCCGGCGGGTGGTTTTCGACGACGAGCGCGCCGATGGTTTGATCTTGCACAGTGAGCGGGACGCCCAACCAGTTGGTCGTCAGGGCGCCGTTCGCGCGAATCTTGATCTCTTTGGCCAGCTCCGGGTAAGTTTCGGGGGTCGCCAACAGCGGTTTTTTGGCGCGGATGACGTGTTCGGTCAATTGCTTGCCGATCAGGCGGGAGGCTTTCTTCTCGTTGTGAGACTCGCGGAAGTAGGGGAAAGTGATGGCGTCGGTTTGGGCATTGTAGAGCGCGATGTAGAAGTTGTCCACGGCGGTCATCTCGTTGATGATCTTGTGGATGGCGCGGAAAAGTTCCTGAAGGCCCTGGGCCGAGTTGGTGGCTTCGGAGATGTGGTAGAGAAACGTCTGCATGCGTTCCGCACGTTGGCGCTCGGCGACCTCGCGTTGCAACTCGGCGGTGCGCTCTTCGACGTGCGTTTCGACTTCTTCGTAGGCTTCCTGGAGCGCGTCCAGGAGCAGCGCCCCTTTGAGCGCGCTGCTGAGTTGGCGCCCCAGCGTCTCGTAGACGTGACCTTCTCGCGATCCGACGGAAAAGAAAGCCAGTCCCAGCGGATCGTTCTGGAAGATGAGCGGCTCGACGACGAAGTTGTGCGGGCTGAACCGCGTGCGGATGGCGTCGGGGATCAGTTGTTGGGTGGGATAATGCAGGGCTTCCGGCGTCAACGGGATCGAATGCTGCTCGGTGTAGGCCAAAACCATGCGGCTGTACCGGTCGGGGCGGGCGCGATCTTCGTAGAGCGAGATGGCGCAACCGTGGATGCCCAGGCGCGGCAGCTCGCTCTTCAAAATGTTCATCAACTGGGTGATGTCGAACATCGCGATCAGCGCTTCGCCGACCTCCTGGAGCAACTGGCATTCGCGCTCGATGCGCAAGGTGCGCCAGCCCTGGCTGCGCAGGGCGATGTCATTGATGTACTGCTGCGCCTGGAGCCAGATGTTTTCGGCCTGGATTAACGTGGCGCTGTCGGTTTCGAGGAAGGGCAGGATGTTTTGGCGTAGCGCGTCCAACACTTTCTGCCAGTATCGCGGATCTTCATGCTCGATGTGAACGCTCGCCATCAGCAGATCCAACGCCGTGATGAATTCGGCGTTCACGCCGGATTTCATGGCGGCGCAGAAGGCATCTACGAGCGAGCGCGCCTGGGACGGCGAAAGCGGCGCCGGCAACGATTGCAGGGCCTGGAGCAGGCCCTCTGTGATGATGTCGCTACAGGCTTTGTTGTCGGAAGTGTCGCGCGTCGCAGTTGGAAGCGCCACGGGGACGCTGGGTTTCGGCGCCATGACCGGAACCGGGCAGCCGCACGAGCGTCGCACGGCGAGTCTGGTGGGCAGGAGTGTGCATTCGGCAACCGCTTCTCCTTGCAGTTTTGCCAGCAACATCTCGGCGGCCTGGACGCCGATTTCGTAGATGGGCTGGTGCACGGTGGTGAGTTGCGGCGTCACCAGCCTTGCCTCAAGGGTGTCATCGAATCCGATGATGGCGACGTCGTCCGGCACGCGAATGCCGTGGGTTTGCAGGTCGTGCAGCATTCCGATCGCCATGTTGTCGTTGGCGACGAGGACGGCGTCGAAGCTGGCTTTGCGCACGTCGAGGAGAATTTGTGCGGCCCGGTGTCCCGATACGAAATCCCCCGGCGCTACCAGGCTGAGGTCCAGGGGAATGCCGTATTCGGCCAGGGTCTCGACGTAGGCCTGATAGCGCATGTCAGCCTCGACCTGGCCCTGGGGGCCGCGCACGAAGGCAATACGCCGCCGCCCGTGGACCTCGATGAAGTGCGCCAGGGCTTCGCGAATGCCGTGTGTGTTGTCCACGATGATGCTGGGAATGCCGGGAACCGCGACGCCGACATTGATGATGGGGAGCGGACGATAGCGGTCACAGAAGTCGCGGATTCCCTGGATGTGGGTAAATGCCGCGATGGAGGTTGCGACGACGATCAATCCATCCACATTGGCCGGGGTGATGAAATCGTAGAGCAAATTGCGCTGCGCCGCCGGCGGTTTTTCCGGATCTCTGGTCAGCAGCCCGCCCATAAAACAAAACAGGTTGACGTCCTTGTCCGCAATGGCGTCCATAACGCCATGCCAGATTGGTTCATGGTAGGTTCTCTCAAGCAGGGATACCAGGAGCCCCAAAGTCGGCTCGGTTTCTTTTGACTGCTTGCGTTTTCTTGTCATTGGGTGCGCTCCAGTGAACAGAATGTCCCTTTTCTACTATATTCTAGCAATCTATTTTAGAACGCACAAGCGGGGGGGTGCATTTCAAGATGGGGGCAAACCCCGTATTCTCGTAGAGATGCAAAATTTTGCGTCTTCTTCTGTGCGGAGAGAGACGCAAAATTTTGCGTCTCTACGTTTCTCTTTGCCCCGAAATTAGAAGCGCCCCAAGCGGGGGAACCTGTATTTGCGCGCGCCGTGCTATAATGGCAAGTTGCAAGTCGAAAGTTGCAAGTTGAAAGTTCAGAAACTTGTAACTTGAAACTTGCAACTTGTAACTGTACCCGGAGGATCTATGACGACACAAGCTTCTGTTCAAAACGCCGTTCAGGCGTATTACAATGCTGATGCCGAGGGTGAGTGGCAGCGGGCGGAGCGTCACCGGATGGAATTTGCCGTGACTTTTCGCGCGTTGGCGGAGCATCTGCCCCCGCCGGGCGACGGGAATTCGCCGGTGCGGGTGTTGGATTGCGGGGGCGGGCCGGGGCGCTATGCGATTGCGTTGGCGCAGCGGGGGTACGCCGTCACGCTTTTCGATCTTTCCGCCAACGAGCTGGCGCTGGCCCGGGAACGGGCTCAGGCCGCCGGCGTGACGTTTGCCGGCGTCGAGCAGGGCACGGCGCTTGATCTATCGCGTTTCCCGGACGAGAGCTTCGACGTGGTGCTGCTGATGGGTCCGCTCTATCATCTGTTGGAGGAAACCGAGCGCCGGCAAGCGTTGGCGGAGGTTTACCGGGTGGTCAAACCCGGCGGCATGGTTTGGGCAGCGTTTATTACGCGCTATGCCGCTCACCGTGACGCCGCCGCCCGCGATCCCAATTTCCCTCTGGCGGAGCCGGAAGTGGATCGCCGGTTGCTTGAGACCGGACAATTGCCGCCCGGGCCGGAAGGAGGTTTCGTCGCCTATCTGGCGCATCCTACGGAGGTTGGCCCGTTGTGCCGGAGCGTCGGTCTGGACGTGGAGACGACTTTGGGCGTCGAAGGGGTGGTGAGTATGATCGAGGGCGGAATCAATGCGCTCGAAGGGGCCGCCTGGGATTATTGGGTGAACCTGAACTATACGCTGGCTTCCGATCCTTCGATTCACGGAGTGGTAGAGCACCTGTTGGCGATCTGCCGTAAGCCGCTCTGGCGCGCCGCATTGCGAACGATTGTTCGGCGGCTGGCTTCTTCTGACATCGCCTACCGCGTGGTCGGCGGGACGGCGTTGGCGTTGCGCGGGCTGCCTGTACCGGTGCACGATCTGGACCTGGAGATGTCCGTCGCGGACGTTTACCGTTTTGGGGATTTGTTCGCGCAGTACGAATTGGCGCCGGTCGCCTGGCGCGAGACGGCGGACGTGCGCTCGCATTTCGGGCGCTTTGAGATTGACGGGATGGTCGTCGAGGCCATGGGCGGGCTGGAATGGCGTCGCGATGACCGCTGGGTTCCCTCCATGTTGACGACGGCAACCACCGTTGATCTCGACGGGCTGCCGGTGTCGCTCCCGGAACTGGAAGAGGACGTGCTGGCGTATTTGCGCCGGGGCCGCCTGGAGCGCGCCGCGTTGGCGCTGCCGCACTGCGACCCGGAACGCTTCCAGGCGTTGCTGACCGCCGCGTCGCTCAACGGGATGTTTTAGATAAAGGCTATTCTCAGAGGAAATCGTCATTAGCCAGCGGTTGGATGAAAATCGCGGTCTACGTGTCAGAGAGATATAAAGGGGGTTTTCGCGGGCGGGTAC
>DAOUFX010000578.1:0-23335 GCA_034429675.1 Anaerolineae bacterium
CTGCCGGGCTGGCTGGCGCTCACCGATCACGGCGACGGCACCGCTGCCCTGACCGGGACGCCGTCCGCCGCCAACCTGGGCGCGCATTCCGTCGTGTTGCGCGTCAGCGACGGTGAACTGACCGCCGAGCAGGCGTTCACCGTCACTGTTGGTCTCCAGGGATTGCTACGTCTGTATCTGCCCCTCGTCTTGCGGTGATCGCCGGCGCGACTTCCTTTATCTACTTACCGATCGTGATGTGCCATTTACCCTGATCTTTTTAGGGTGCGTGTTTGCGGGTTTCAGCAAACACGCACCCTGCGGCTGCCCCAACAAAAAAACACGCGGTCTCGCTTAGTGAGACCGCGTGTTTTTATTTGGATTGCCTGTGGGTAGCCGTTTCTGTGGAATTTTATCGAGCAGGTTCCCAACTAAAATTCCGGCAGAAGAGGCCTTTGGAGAATGCGGGCCGAAGGAATGTTTTTATCTATTGGAAGCGGCTTTATCTATTAACATTGATATTTCGGGCTCAGAAAATCCCGAACGTCGTATGTTGGGAAAAGCGACTTCCTGAATCTTGTAACCAGAATTTCGGAATTTTGCCCGGTTCAACCGCCTTTAGAAAATCTGGAAAAGCAGTGTTGAAATTCGAAGGGGGATTCTTGAAAAGCCGGGGAATTTTAATTTGGCCGGTGACCCGGTACAAATTTCCAAAAAGCTGATGGGATTTTCCGATCAAACTTTGTAGTAAGGCTTTTTCACTTGAGCATTTCCGAAATCTGGATTTTGGCGGCGGATTTAAGAATTCTTTGAAAAGGCTTGAATCCGAACCGGTGAAGTTTCCAAAATCGAGTTCAACTTCAATTTCAGATGTTCTAACAGCCTTTTAAGATTTGGCGAAATGCTATTCCGACGAAATCCCACCTGGATCAAGCAGAATCCCGAAAAATTAAACATTCATTCCTTCGTACCATTCGTTGGACCGCCTATCAAAAGTAACTGGTGATAAGGGATCAAGGATCAAGCCAGGAAGGGGGTTCTTTCCCCCGGATAAGCAAACCCGAAGGTCATTTGATCCCTGATTCCTGACCACAAATCACCCTATCCCTGGAAACTTCAGTAAGGGAGTCTGGGCGAGCGGGAACCTGTTTTGCCCGCCCAGAACCCCTTAACGGTTATCGCAGTCTTGGTTTAGCCGACCATCTCCCGCAAACTTCGCAGCGCGCGGCTCTTGTGCTGGCGCGCCGCTTCCTCGGAGATGCCGAGTTCGGCGGCGATCTCTTCGGTGCTTTGCCCTTCGAGGTAGCCCAGCAGCACTTGTCGCCTTGCGGGCGGCAACTGCGCCAGGCCGGCGCGGAGAAGCTCCAATTGCTCCTGCAGCTCGACGGCATGCTCCAGATGGGGTGTGTGACCGGCCAGCAGATCCACTTGCGTCTCCTCGATGGGGGTGAAGCGCCAGCTGCGCCGGCGCGCTTCGCGGATCTTGTTGCGGGCGATGCCCTTGATGTAAGCCGTGAGTGGGACGCCGGTTTGTGGCCGGTAACGCCCGTCTTCTACTGCCTCGTAGGCCGTCACTATCGCATCCTGGAGGATGTCGGCGTCGGGGGTGGCCGTGTCGTTCTGGATACGCACGAAGGCCATCACCGAAGGAGCTCCGATGGCGGTGTACCATTCATCCCAGGCCGAGGCCCGGTCGGATGGATCATCGTTTGCGAACGGCAGGAGCCGTTCAACCAAGACTTCGTTAGACTTATATCGCGTTTCCACAGGCGTTCTCCTTTTTGTGATGAGAAGGCCCTTCCCGTTCGGGAGGCCCGATCGGCCCAACGAAGTAAGGATGTTCTAGCTATTGAGTTGTTAAGGTGCATCCTGCGCAGTATGGATGAACACTTCCATGAACACATGCAGTTTACCACAGTTTTGTGACAAAAAAAGCGAGATAAATTTGGAGAACATTTCTTGTCTTTGTCGCACGTCTTCCTATAATGATGCTGTCATTAACCTGCGGTTCACCAGCGGTTGGATGAAAATCACGGTCTACTTGTCAGAGAGACATAAAGGAGGGGGGTACGCGGGCGGGGATCTCCGCCCGCGTAAACCCCCTCTTTACCCCCGCGTGAGCGGGCTATTTTCGAAGGAGTCAAGGTGACCAAGATCGCGTTGATGAATGAGAAGCATCTACTGCACGCCTTGCTGGAGAACTCGCCCGATTACATTTTCTTCAGGGACAGGCAATCACGCTTCGTTTTGACCAACGATGCTCACGCGCGGCTGTTGATGGGCCTGCCCGGCGCGCAGGGGGCCATCGGCAAAACTGACTTTGACTTCTTCAAACCGGAAGAAGCTCAGCGGTTTTACGATGAGGAGCAACAGATCATGGCGACCGGCCAGCCCGTGATCGCCAGGGAGTGGTCGCTGACCAGCAGCACGAGCGGTGAGGTGGTGTGGCTCTCGGAACACAAGCTGCCCATTCGGAATGAGACGGGTCAGGTGATCGGCTTGTTGGGCCTTTCCAGAGACATCACCCAGATCAAACAGGCGGAGGCCGAACGCGAACGGTTGCTGGCCATCCTTGAGCATCGCACCATCCAACTCCAGACTGCGTCCGACATTTCGACTGTGGCGAGCGGCATCCTCGACCCAGACGTGTTGATCCAACAGGGTATCGCGCTGATCCGCGAACGCTTTGACCTGTATTACGTCGGCCTGTTCCTGGTAGACCAGAGCCACGCGGTATTCCAGCAATCGGACCAGTGGGCAAATCTACAGGCGGGAACCGGCGAGATAGGCCGTAAGCTGATGCGGCAGCGGTTGCCGGTGGGCGGCGATTCATTGATTGGACAGTGTATTGCCGGTCGCAAAGCCTGCATGGCGTCAGATATGGGGAAAGAGCCCGGACGCTTTGCAAATTCCTTGCCGGAGACGCGCTCGGAACTGGCGTTGCCGCTCATCACTCGCGGCGTTGCCATCGGCGCGCTGACCATTCACTCTGTTCGGGACGCGGCTTTTACCGAGGGAGACATCGCCGTTTTTCAGACGATTGCGAACCAATTGGCCAATGCCATCGAGAATGCGCGCTTATTTCAAGAAACCCAGCAAGCCAGGCAGGCGGCAGAGAAGGCCGACCGGATCAAAACGCGCCTGCTGGCCAACGTCAGCCACGAGCTGCGCACGCCGTTGAACATCATCCTGGGTTATTCCCAGGACGCGCTGGGGACGCTCAATCTCTATGGTATCACGCCCCCGCAGGCGTTGTTGGACGACCTCGATCATATTCGCGCCAGCGCCGAGCACCAACTGCGGATCATCAACGACTTGCTTGACCTTTCGCGCGCCGACATAGATGAGCTGGACCTCTACCTGGAACTGCTCGATCCATCCCCGCTGCTGCAAAGCGCTTTCCAGAGCATCGCCTGTTCGGAGCCGGATGCGTCCGTAGATTGGCGCTTGCAATTGCCCGATCGCCTGCCGCTGATTCAGGCCGATCCGGTGCGGCTTCGCCAGGTGTTGCTCAATCTGTTGAGCAATGCGCGCAAGTTTACGGATCACGGACGGATCGTTCTGGGCGCGCAGGTTGCGCCGCCGCATTTGCACCTGTGGGTTGAGGACACCGGCGTGGGGATCACGCCCGACATGCAAGAACGCATCTTCGAGCCGTTCGTGACGGCAGAACATCCCGGTCGCCGGGCGGAGGGCATTGGCCTGGGTCTCTCCATCACGCGCCGGCTGGTGGCCTTGCATAACGGTTCGATGAAGTTGGACAGCCTGCCGGGGCGCGGCAGCACGTTTCACGTCTATCTGCCCTTGCCCAACCTGGCGGACAGGATCGCGCCCGATACTGAAGCGGCGCAACCTGTCCTGCTTTTGATTGCGGCTACGGATCACCCCCCCGCCGAGATGGTCGAGTTGGGCCGCTGCCAGGGGCTTGACGTTCACTGCTTGCGCGCCAGCGACGACCTGGAGGCTGTGCTTCACCGGGCTCGGCCGGCCGCGCTGGCCTGGGATTTGAGCCGGGCCGGCGCCGGCGACTGGGCCATGGTGCGCCGTCTGCGCAATCATCCCCGCCTGAGCCAGTTGCCGTTCATCCTGTACGGACAAAGCGAGCTTGCCGGGCGATCGGTTGGGCTGACCGGTGTGGTGGCCAAACCGGCCAATGCCGTCAACCTGTTGAGCGCCATCCATGCGCTATGCCCCCAGGAAACGTCCGGCCCCATCCTGGTGGTGGACGACAATCCCGATACGCGCCAGACGCACCAGGCCGTGATCGAGCAAGGGCTGCCGGGCTATCCCATCTGCACGGCGCCTGACGGCGCCGCCGCGTTGGCGGCGATGGAAGCCCAGGTTCCCAGCCTGGTGCTGCTCGATTTGATGATGCCCAAAATGGACGGGTTTGACGTCCTCGACCGGATGCGCGCCGATCCGCGCACCCAGGCCGTCCCCGTCGTCATTCTTACCAGCAAGGTCCTTAGTCTCGACGATGTTAAACGGATTGAGAAACACGCTCACGTCGTCGTACAGAGCAAAGGCGTTCTGAGCGAGGCCGAGATTATTGCTGCGCTGCACCGCGCGCTGTTCGGCGACGCGGCCTTGCCGCCGCAGACCGGCGCGCTGGTCAAACGCGCGCTTGCCTATATGCACCAGAACTATGCGCGTCCCCTGGCCCGCTGGGAAATCGCCGCGGCCATCGGCGTGAGCGACAACTATCTCAGCCGGGTGTTTCACCAGGAACTGGGACTTTCTCCCTGGGATTATCTGAACCGGTTCCGGATCAGTCATGCCCAGGAGTTGTTCCGCCGCACCCAGGATAGCGTCAAGCGTGTCGCCGCCCAGGTCGGATTCAAGGACCCCAAGTACTTCAGCCGGGTCTTCCGCAAACTGACCGGCCTTTCCCCCAACGAATTTAGAGAGCATCCCCCCGCATAGCGTTTCGCTTTTCCCTCCGAAAATAACATGGATAGACAGGATACACAGGATATATTTAAAAAATCCTGTATATCCTGTTCATCCATGTTGAAAATTCTCCCTACAAGTAGTTTTTATCCACCTTCTGTGTCCCCTAATCCACCTCCCAAACCCCATAATAAATCACGGTATCTCCTCAGGAATTTGAGAGTGGAGTTTGAGGGGGGTGTGCAACCCACCCCCCACTTCTTCTCCTCTGTGTTGGGATGATACAAATCATGAAAACCGCACCCCGGTTCGATACCTTAGACCGGGGAGAAACAAAGTGGGGAACCCAATATCCGAAATGGAGAATCGAACACAGATGTCCGAAAAAACAAACCTGATCGGGGAGACTGACCCTCAAAGATTACGGAAAATCGCCAACAAAATCCGCCAGCGTAACCTGAGCATGATCCACGAAGCCGGCAGCGGTCACATCGGCGGCGACCTCTCCGCCGCCGACATTCTGATGACCCTCTACTTTGGCGGCGTGCTGAAGGTTGATCCCCAGCAGCCCCACGCGCCCGATCGCGACCGTTTTTTCCTGAGCAAGGGCCATTGCTCCGGGCTGTTGTACACGACCCTGGCTTTTGCCGGTTTTTTCCCGGAGGCCGAGCTGCACACGTTTATGCGCCCCCTCTCGCGACTGAACGGGCATCCCAACAACCACGTACCAGGCGTGGAGGCAAACACCGGCGCATTGGGACACGGGCTACCCCTGGCCGTCGGCGCGGCGCTGGCCGCCAGATTGGGCAACGCCGGTTGGCGGGTCTTCGTCCTCACAGGGGACGGTGAATTGCAGGAAGGCAGCAATTGGGAGGCGGCCATGACAGCGGCCCAGTTCAAGCTCGACCAACTCACACTCATCGTGGACCGCAACGGGCTGCAAATGGGCGATTGGACCGAAAAGACGGTGGGACTCGAACCGCTGGCGGAGAAATGGCGGGCTTTTGGCTGGGCCGTCCGCGAGGTGGATGGGCACGATCCGGCGGCGCTGTTGGCAGCCTTTGCCGGGCTGCCTTTCGAGCCGGGGAAACCCAACTGCCTGCTGGCCCACACGCACAAAGGCCAGGGGGTGTCCTTCATCAAAGATCGCGCCGGCTGGCATCATCGCGTGCCCACCCAAGCGGAGTTGGACGCCGCGTTACAGGAATTGGAAGGAGGGGGCAATGAGTGAATTATTTGACTGCCGCACCGCTTACGCGCGCACGCTGGAAGATGTCGCGCAAAGCGATCCACGGGTGGTGGTGCTCTGCAACGATTCGGTGGGCTCGTCCAACCTGGGACATTTTCGCGAGATGTTCCCGGACCGGCTGATCAACGTCGGGATTGCCGAGCAAGCCATGGTCGGAATCGCCGCCGGTCTGGCGATTGGCGGCAAGCTGCCTTTTGTCAGCGGGGCCGGCGCTTTCCTCACCGGACGGGCGCTGGAGCAAATCAAAAATGATCTGGCTTACACCCACACCAACGTCAAGTTATGTGGCGTGAGCACAGGTCTGGCGTATGGGCCGCTGGGGAGCACGCACCATTCGATTGAAGACATCGGCTGGCTGCGCGCCATTGCCGACATGACCATCGTCGTGCCGTCCGATCCGCTGGAAACCGAACAGGCGGTCCGCGCCGCGGTCGAGTATGTCGGCCCGATGTATTTGCGCATCAGCCGCATGGGGGTGCCGATTGTGCACGATCCCGGCTATCGCTTCCAGATCGGACAGTCTGCTCTCCTGCGCGAAGGCGACGACGTCACCCTGATCGCGTGCGGCACGCTGGTGCCCCGCGCGCTAGAGGCCGCATCCCTGCTGGCCGAAGACGGCATCCAGGCGCGCGTGCTGAATATGGCGACGATCAAGCCCATTGACCGCGCGGCGATTGTGCAGGCGGCCCAGGAGACGGGCGCGATCGTGACGGCGGAGGAGCACACCGTTCTGGGGGGACTTGGCAGCGCCGTTGCCGAAATCGTCGCAACCACTTGCCCGGCGCCCATGCGCATCCTGGGCATACCCGGCGTTTTTGCGCCTACCGGTTCGACTGAATTTCTGTTCGAATACTTTGGCCTCACGCCCCAGGGCATCCACGACGCCGCGCTGGCCCTGATAAAACTGCGAGAGCGGCAATGAGCGGGAATATTCTGGCGATTGACCAGGGGACGACGAACACCAAAGCGCTGGTCGTCAGCCCCACGGGCGCGATCCTGGCGCGCAGCTCGCAGCCGACGGCCATCCGTTACCCGCAACCCGGCTGGGTGGAGCAGGATGCGCTGGAGGTGTGGCGTTGCACTCGCGCCGCGATTGCTGAGTGCTTGAGCGCGCTAGACAAGCCTGATTTGGCCGCGGTCGCCATTACTAACCAGCGGGAGACGGCGTTGGTATGGGAGCGGGCGACAGGGCGACCGGTCGGCCCGTGTGTCGTGTGGCAATGCCGGCGCAGCGCGCCGTTTTGCAATCAGCTCAAGCAAGAGGGAGCTGAGCCGCTTTTGCGCGAGCGCACCGGTTTGCAGGTTGACCCGATGTTCTCCGCCAGCAAGCTCCACTGGCTCCTCGACCATACAGAAGATGGGTTTCATCGCGCCGGGCAGGGCGAGCTGTGCGCCGGCAACATAGATGCCTGGGTGCTATGGAATTTGACGGGCGGCGCAGTCCACGCCACCGATCTGACGAATGCGTCGCGGACCCAATTGCTCAACCTGCACACGCGCGCGTGGGATAAGGCGGCGCTGGCCCTGTTTGGGATTCCGTCCGCCGCCCTGCCGGAGATCAAACCGTCGAGCGCCCTCTTTGGCGAGACGGCGCCGCTGGACGATTTGCCGGGCGGCATCCCTATCGCGGCCATGATCGGCGACTCGCACGCGGCGCTCTATGGACAGGCCGGCTTCAAACCGGGCAGTATCAAAGCCACCTACGGCACCGGATCCTCGTTGATGACCCCGGTTGACCAGCCCGTTCTCTCAGAAAACGGCCTTTCGACGACGATTGCCTGGGCGCGGGAGACCGTGACTTATGCCCTCGAAGGCAACATCTATGCTACCGGGGCTGCCGTGCAGTGGCTGGGCCAGGTGTTGGGCCTGGCCAACCCCGGACCTGATGTTGAGAAGCTGGCGCGCACGGTTGCGGATGCAGGCGGCGTGGTCTTTGTCCCGGCTTTGACCGGGTTGGGCGCGCCGCACTGGCAGGAAGCGGCGCGGGGGGTGATCGCCGGACTGACACCCGGCGCCGGGGCGGGGCAACTGGCCCGCGCCACGTTGGAGGCCATCGCCTACCAGGTGCGCGACGTGTTCGACGTGATGCAAACTGAATCCGGCGCGTCGCTGCAAATGCTGTTGGCCGACGGCGGCGCCAGCCGCAACGATCTGCTGATGCAGTTTCAGGCCGACATCCTCAACTGCGCGGTACTCCGCAGCACGTCCACGGACATCTCGCCGCTCGGCGCGGCTTTCCTTGCCGGTCTGGCTGTCGGGGTGTGGGCCGACGAGGCGGAGATTGAGAGCCTCGCGCCGCCGCGCGACCGCTTCGAGCCGCAGATGTCTGCCGAGAGACGCGCTGCGCTGTATGACGGCTGGCGGGAGGCGGTGGCGCGGACGGTTTTAATTCCTACCAAACAAGGATAAATCTATGAAGTTAAAAACATCTTCAATGGCGATTGGCGTGGCAATCCTGCTGTTCCTGATTCTCGCGGGGCGTTACGGGTTTACCGTGGTCAGTATCGCCGATGCCGAAAAAGCAGTGCAAAACGAAGCGTTCGATCCCGTTACGTATGTGGATGGGATATGGGACTCCAAATTGCTGCCGACTTTCAATGAGAAGGCGGTGGAACTTTCCACGATTCTCTCCGAAATAGAACTGGATGCCGGCGGGACCGCCTCCAAAGATGCATTGACGGCGATTGCCGAGCATTATGGATTGATCACGGTCGGCGAGGCGCACGTCTACATGGTGAAAGGCAGCGGTGTCATCGTCAGCGTCAATGCCGAAACCAGCCTGGGGACGGCGGAAGTGGCGCTCGACGGCTATGACGGCCCCGTCAAGGCGCTGCTCTACATTGGCAGCCGCATCCCCAGTGATGATACCTCGGTGCGCGACGCGGTTGGCTTCATCACCTTTGGCGATTTCAAGGAGCAAACCGAGTACGGGAAGGTGGCGACCGAAATCAACAAACGGGTTCTCGCCACCGTGCTTGGCGACATTGACAAGAACCGCCTGGTCGGCAAGCCCCTTTCGTTCAAAGGCGCTTTCACCATCCGCACGTTCAACTTGATTCAAATAGATGTAAAGCAGATCAGCATTGTGCCGGTTGAAATCGAATTAGGAGAATGACTATGCCCGATCCAACCCCGGTTCTCGATATGAAGACTGCGATAGCCAATGACATCATCCTGAGCGCCGAAAACATTACCAAGGTTTTCCCAGGCACGGTGGCGCTGGACGATGTCTCTTTCCAGGTGCGCCGGGGCAAAGTCAACGTTCTGATCGGCGAAAACGGCGCCGGGAAATCCACGCTGATGAAAATCCTGGCCGGGGTGGAACGGCCCACCCACGGGAAAATCCTCCTTGATGGGCGCGAAATTCATCTACATTCCCCGCTCGACGCCACCCGCATGGGAATCGGCATCATCTATCAGGAACTGAATTTATGCGCCAACCTGAGCGTGGCCGACAATATCTTCCTGGCCCGCGAAACCACCCGTAACGGTCTGATCGAGCGTAAATCTCAAAAACAGCGCGCCTGCGAACTGGTGAAAAGACTCGAACAGAAAATTGACCCGGATGAACTCGTGGGTGATCTGCGGGTCGGCGAGCAACAAATTGTCGAGATTGCCAAAGCGTTGGCTCAGGACGTGCGCATTCTGATTATGGACGAACCGACCTCTGCCCTCAGCGCTGCCGAAGTCGAAGTGCTGTTCCGCGTCATCCGGGAGCTCAAAGCACATGGCGTCGCTATCATTTACATCTCGCACAAATTGGAGGAACTGCTGCAAATCGGCGACACCATCACCATCCTGCGGGATGGGCGCAAGGTTGCAGAGGAAGAGGCCAAAAACGTCAACGTTTTCTGGATGGTCGAAAAGATGGTGGGACGCAACCCCGCCGCCCTCTTCACTCGCAAAGAACGCCCGTTGGGCGGTGTTTTGCTCAAGGTGGAAGCCCTGACCCTGCCGCGCAAGGGCGGCGGCTACTTGCTTGACCATGTTTCTTTTGAGTTGCGGGAAGGGGAAATTCTCGGTTTTTATGGCTTGATGGGAGCCGGGCGCTCTGACCTGGTGGATTGCCTGGCGGGTGCGCATCTACAAGCCATGGGGAAAATCTGGTTGGAAGGCAACCCGGTGTTGGCAAACACCATCTCCGAACGCATTGCGTCGGGCTTTGTGCTGGTGCCAGAGGATCGCCAACGGTACGGGTTGGTGCAACCGCTTTCCGTGATGGATAACATACTGCTTGCCAGCCTGAAAAAATATCTCAAAGGCATCTTCCTGGAGCGCAAACAGGAAAAGCAAGCCACCGAACAACAAATCAGGGAACTGGCTATCCGCGTGGCAAATCCACGACAGCCGATCACAGCGCTCAGCGGCGGCAACCAGCAAAAGGTGGTGGTGGCGAAGGGACTGCTGACCCATCCCAAAGTGCTGCTGCTCGACGAACCGACGCGCGGCATTGACGTTGGCGCAAAGTCGGAAATTTTCGAGATCATGAACCGCCTGGCGTCGCAGAAATATGGCGTAATCTTCGTCTCATCGGAACTCAAGGAAATCCTGGCAATGTCCGACCGGATTCTGGTGATGTCAAAGGGCGCCATTACGGGCGAATTTACGCATCAAGAGGCTACTGAAGAAAAACTGGTCGCGGCTTCAGCGATAGGTCACGGCCCATCAAAAAACGGAGGCAATCAGCATGGGGCAAGGCAATAACATCAAATCAACGCAGATAAAAAAGCGGCGCGGTATGACCAAGATAGACATACAGCAATTCATGTTGCGCGGCAGGGCTTTTATTGCTCTCATCCTGGTCCTGGTTATTTTTTCATCCCTCACGCCCCAATTCCTGCGTACAGAAAATCTCGTGATTATGTCCAAGCATGTGGCGCTCAATGCGCTGTTGGCGGTCGGGATGACCTTTGTCATCTTGAGCGGCGGCATTGATTTGTCGGTCGGCTCGATCGTGGGGATGATTGCCATGATTGCGGGCGGGTTTATCAATGAAGGCATCAGCCTGCCGCAACTCGGCGTTACGATCTATCCCCACACCTGGATGATTATTGTGATCTCGCTCGCGCTGGGTGCGCTAACGGGCGCCCTCACCGGTTTTGTTATCACGCGGTTCAACGTCGCCCCCTTCATCGCCACCCTGGGAATGTTTTACGTGGCGCGCGGCATCGCGGGGTTGCGCAATAATGGCTACACCTTCCCCAACCTGGCCGGGCGGCCTGAGTATGGCAACACCGGGTTCGAGATTTTGGGAGCGGGCGCCTTTTTAGGAATCAACTACACGATTTGGCTGATGCTGATCTTTATGATGGCGGCTTACCTTGTGACCATGCGCACGCCATTCGGTCGGCATGTGTATGCGATTGGCGGGAATGAACGCGCGGCGGAGCTTTCCGGGGTGCGCGTTGCGCGCACCAAGATCATGGTCTACAGCATCAGCGGCTTCTTTTCGGCGCTGGTGGGCCTGATCTGGGCTTCACAGTTGGTCGCATCACACCCCATGGCCGGCGATGCCGCAGAGATGACCGCGATTGCTGCCGTGGTGTTGGGGGGCGCTTCACTGGCTGGTGGACGCGGCAATATGGGGGGAACGTTGATTGGCGCTTTCACCATCGGTGTGCTGAGCGATGGGCTGGTGATGATGGGAGTTTCCTCATTCTGGCAAAAAGTAATCAAGGGGGCTGTAATCGTGGCGGCGGTAATTATTGACCAGGTCCAGGCGCGTATGCAGGAGCAGATTGCGCTTCAGAAACAGCAAGAAATCCAACAACCGTGATTGAAAGCACTTGCGGGTCATGCTCTCAGAAAGGAGTATATATCGAAGAAATATCAAAACCTGCGTCATTTCAGTCTGTTCAATTTTTACTCACACTCATTTTAGGGAGGAGAACATGTCTATCAAAAAGTTGATCGTTTTTCTGGGTTTGCTTGTCGCCTTGATTATGTTGCTCGGCGCCTGCAACTCAGCCACACCTACAGCAGAAACACCCGTGGCAGAAGTTACAAAAGCCGCGCCCGCTGCCTCCACCGGCGGCGGCCTGATCTGCGTGATCGTGCCGGGGGTGGAGAACCCCTTCTTTGGCTCGGAGCAGAAGATTGCGGCGGCGAAGGCCGAGGAACTGGGGTACGAGACGCTGAAACTCGTCCACGACGGGGATGCGAACAAGGAACTGGAACTGATCGAGAGCTGTATCGCCAAGAAAGCGGTAGCGATCATCCTGGACAATGCGGGGGCGGACGCGAGCATTGCCGCTATCCAAAAGGCCAGGGATGCGGGTATCCCGTCTTTCCTGATTGATCGCGAAATCACCAAGGAAGGGATAGCGGTCTCGCAGATCGTCTCCAACAACTACCAGGGCGCGACGCTGGTGGCCGAGGAGTTCGCCCGCCTGATGGGCGAAGAGGGCAAGTACATCGAACTGACCGGGCGCGACACCGACACCAACGCCCACGTCCGCTCGCAAGGCTATCATGATGTGCTCGATAAATTGACCGGCATGGAAATGGCGGCCACGCAGACGGCCAACTGGGATCAGGACGAAGCCTTCACGGTGATGGAAAGCCTGCTCCAGCAGCATCCCGACATCAAGGGCGTCATCTGCGGTAACGACACAATGGCCCTGGGCGCGCAGGCGGCCCTCGACGCGGCGGGCCTGGGCGACAAAGTGATTGTGGCCGGCTTCGACGGCTCGGACGATGTCAATGCCTCCATGCTGGCCGGCAAGATTGACGTGGGCGGGTTGCAGCCGGTGGCCGAGATGGCCATCCAGGCCGCTATCCAGGCCGATGCCTACATCAAGACCGGCAACACCGGCAAGCCGGAGAAGCAGTCTATTGATATGGTGCTGCTCACGCCCGCCAACGCCTGCCAGTACACCGAGTACGCCCCCAACGGCAAGACCAGTTGCCCGTAGTTGGAGTGGCACCTGAAAGCCTGACGTGATTACAGCAATGCTGTAAATGAGGGAGGCGGCGGACGGTACGCGGAATCGTTCGCCCTCCTCCCAAGGGGACACCGGCCTTATGGAGCCAGTTTCGCAGCCAGCGCCATAGACGGTGTCCCCGTTATTATACTTCTATGGATAGAAATAAAACGCGAGTTGTAAATCTGGTATGTAAAAGCGCCGGGCCATTCAAGAAATGTCACTTAAACAGACACATTCCAGGAGGAGATAATGAAAAGAAATAAACTGGCCGTTATCATTGGCAACCGTGACTTTTTCCCCGATAAGTTGGTGACTGAGGCCAGGCAGGATATGCAAGCCGTTTTCGCCGAAATGGGGCTCGAAGCAGTGATGCTGGCGGAGGCGGACACCAAGCTAGGCGGTGTGGAGACATGGGAAGACGCCAAAAAGTGCGCGGCTTTGTTCAAGGCCCACGCGGATGACATCGCCGGCATTCTGGTGGTGTTGCCCAACTTTGGCGACGAAAAAGGAGTGGCAGATACGATCAAGCTTTCGGGCTTACAAGTCCCTATTCTGATCCAGGCGTATCCTGATGCCCTCAGCCAGTTCAACATCGAGCGGCGGCGCGATTCCTTTTGCGGCAAAGTCTCAGTCTGCAACAACCTGCGCCAGTACGGTTATCCCTTCTCGCTGACCGAACTGCATACTGTGTCTCCCACCAGCGACAGTTTCAGAGCCGACCTGAAAAAATTTATCGGCGTCTGCCGGGTGGTGAATGGGCTGAAGAACGCGCGGCTGGGCGCCATCGGCACGCGGCCCAATGCCTTCATTACCGTCCGCTATAGCGAAAAGCTGCTGCAGGCGTCGGGCATCCACGTGTGCACGGTGGACCTTTCCGAAATCCTGGGCGCGGCCAACAAACTGACCGACGATGATCCCAAGGTCAAGGCCAAATTGGACGAAATCCACGCTTACGTCCCAACCGGCGGCGTGCCGTCACCGGCGGTGGTCAAGATGGCGAAGTTGGGCATTGTTCTGGATGATTGGGCAGCGGCCAACGAGATAGATGCGACGGCTTTCCAGTGCTGGGACGCGATCCAGCAGCATTATGGGATCAACGCTTGTGGCTTGATGAGCATGATGGGCAACAAGCTGATGCCCAGCGCCTGTGAGGTGGACGTCGCCGGCGCCGCCGCGATGTACGCCCTGCAACTGGCTTCGGGCACGCCCAGCGCATTGGTGGATTGGAATAACAACTATGCCGACGACCCGGACAAGTGCGTGCTGTTCCACTGCGGCAACTGGCCCAAGAGCTTCTACGGCGAGGATGTCCAGATGGCTTACGCGGACGTCCTGGCGACGACACTGGGGCAGAAAAACACATACGGGGCGCTGGCCGGGCGCGCGCCGGCCGGGCCGGTGAGCTTTGCCCGCATCTCGACCGACGACGGCGGCGGCAAGATTCGTACCTACGTCGCTGACGGCATGATGACGGATGATCCCTTGAAGACCTTCGGCAGCCGGGCGGTGGTGGAGGTGCCAGGGCTACAGACATTGCTGCGCCACGTCTGCAAGAACGGCTTTGAGCATCACGTGGCGATGAACGCTTCTCACTCAGCAGACGTTCTCGCGGAGGCATTCGAGACTTACCTGGGGTGGGATGTATACTGGCATCGGGGGTGAGATATAAGAACGAAAGATTGGGAAAGCGCCTGACTTGATGGGTCAATGAGGAATCCTTGAGTTGGAGCTACAGAGCTGCCCAGCGGCAAAGCCTTTCACTCCATCCAGTTTCAGCGGGATCATACGGTCCCGCTGAAATGCATGAACTCTGATGCAAAAACAAAATGGCCTATAATAATGTGAGAACAGAAGAACGGTACTCCATTTGATCGAAGCGCACAACCGCCGCCGGATTGCTTTCATCAAAGGCTTGTCCAACTATCGTCCTCATACGGAGATGATTTATGTGTGAAAGTGAGAACAAAAAATGCAACAACTCCGATGCGCGCCCGACTATCGGTTATTTGACTCCTGCCGTGCATGACAACTACCAGCAGCAGTGGTCGGGTGTGGTGGATGCGGCTCAGGAATTTGACGCAAATTTGCTCTGTTTTCTGGGGGGAGCCTTGAGCAACTCCTGGGAGTTTCAGGCCCAGGCCAACGTCATCTACGATCTGGTGGCGTCGGAGAATGTGGACGGCCTGGTCAGTTGGGCGTCTTCGATAGGCAATTTTGTGACCGATGATGAGATCAGAGACTTTCATGAACGGTATCACCCCCTCCCAATAGTGACCATCGGGAAAGCTGTAGAGGGATTCCCCGGTCTGATGATGGAGAACTATGACGGTATGAGTGAAGCCATCGTTCACCTGATCAAAGTGCACGGGTGCCGTCGCCTGGCCTTCATCAGTGGCCCCAAGAATCACTTTCAGGCGCAGGAGCGGTATCGGGCCTACGTCGAGACACTGGAAGCGCATGGCATACCGCTTGACCCCAATCTTGTTACTCCTTCTCTTGACTGGGCTCGCTCTACGGGCGAGAAGGTGATGCGGGTGTTACTTGATGAACGAAAGCTGCGCCCGCAAACTGACTTTGAGGCTATCGTAGCCGCCAATGATGGCTTGTTGATCGGTGTATTGAATGTGTTGCAAGAGAGGGGAATACACGTTCCCAGAGACGTAGCTGTGGTTGGGTTCGACAACACCGCCGAGGGCCAAACCAGCGCATCTCCCCTGACGTCGGTAAGAGCGCCCTTCTACGAATTGGGATGCCAGGCGGTGGAAAAGTTGCTGGCGCGAATAGCCGGGGAACAGATTCCCCAGGAGACAATCGTCCCCTCCAAGTTGATGATCCGCCGGTCGTGCGGTTGCAAGTCCTCAGCGGTGACACAGGCAGCGGCAGAGCGGTCACCCCAACCGGAGGCGATGCAGGTAAGCCGAGAAAAGTTTGAGGCGGCTCTGGCTGCGCGGCGAGAGGGGATTCTAACAGGGATGGTAGAAGCCGCAGGAAAGCTGGGTGGGAGTCTTCCCCCTGAGTGGGCGGGGCTACTGTTGGATGGGTTCGTTGCCGAGTTGAAAGGGGAGATAGCGGACGCTTTCCTGACGGCTCTGGATCATATCCTGCACCAGGCGGTTGCCGATGACATTGCCGGTGACAACATTGTCGTGATACAAGATGCAGTGTCAGTCTTGCGCAGCCACCTGTTACCCATCCTGGACAATCAATCTCTGTCGCAGGCAGAGAACTCGTGGCATCAGGCGCGGGTGATGATTGGGGAAGCGGTCAGTCTTACTCAGGCGCATAGAGCGGTGCTGGTGAGGCGGCAGGCGGCAGTGCTGCGTGAAGTAAGCCAATCACTGCTCACGACGTTCGATCTGGAAGGCCTGACGGAGGGGTTGGCGGTGGGGTTGCCCAGGATGGGGATACCCGGCGCCTATTTTTCCCTGTACGAAGACCCCAAAAACCCTGCTGGATGGTCACGGCTGATGCTGGCTTATGGCCCGGAGGGCCGCGCTGAGTTGGGCGCCGGTGGGGTGCGTTTTCCCTCGGCGCAGTTGGTGCCGGAGGGGATGTGGCCGCAGGGGCGGCGATACAGCTTTGTGGTCAAGCCGCTATATTTTCAAGATGCGCAACTCGGTTTTATTCTGTGCGAGATCAGTTCGCAAGAGAGCACGATTTATGAAACACTGGGCACGCAAATCAGCAACGCACTGCAAGGTGCGCTGTTGGTGCAACGAGTGCGAGAGCGTTCGGCAGAACTGGCCCGTGAAAAGTATGTGCTGGATACGTTCATTGAAACGGTGCCGGATCGCATCTGGTTCAAGGACCGCGAGGGACGGTTTACCCGGGCCAACCGTGCGCACGCTCTGAATCTGGGCCTGGAAGACCCGTGCGAAGAAATCGGCAAAACCGATGCGGACTTTCATGGCGCGGAAATCTCGAAGGTACAGTCGTCAGATGAGCAGGAGATTCTGCGCACCGGTCGCCCGATGCTGAATAAGGAAGTGTCCAGCACAAGGCTTGATGGCGGCCTGCGATGGGCGTTGGTTACCAAGATGCCGTTGTTGGATGAAAACGGCGAGATCATCGGCACCTTCGGTATCTCGCGCGACATCACCGAACTCAAAAGCACCCAACATGAGGTAGAATTGGCCAACAAGGAAATCCGCGCTCTCAATGAACGGCTCAAGGAAGAAAACTTGCGCATGAGCGCCGAACTGGACGTGGCGCAGCGCATTCAAGAGATGATCCTGCCCACGCCCGAAGAACTGCAACAGATCGAAGGGCTGGATATCGTCGGCTACATGCAGCCCGCCGCCGAAGTGGGCGGCGACTACTACGATGTCCTCAACAAAAACGGCGTTACCTACATCGGTATCGGCGACGTCACCGGTCACGGCCTCGAAAGTGGCGTGCTGATGCTCATGACCCAGACCGCCATCCGTACCCTGATTGACCATGGCGAAAGCGATCCGATCAAATTCATCACCACCATCAACCGCACCCTCTTCAACAACGTCCGGCGCACCGGCATGGACAAGAGCCTGACTCTGGCCCTGGTCAACCTCAAGAATGGCCATTTGAAATTGGTGGGACAACACGAGGAAATGCTGCTGGTCAGGGCCGATGGACAAGTAGAACGCCTGGATACTCTTGATCTGGGGTTCCCCCTCGCTCTGGAAGAAGAAATCGAGCGCTGGGTAGATCAGACCATTGTGGAATTGGAGTCGGGCGAAGGGATTGTCCTGTACACCGACGGGATCACCGAGGCCGCCAACGACCGGGACGAGCTGTATGGACTGCCACGTCTCTGCGAGGTCATCGGCCAAAACTGGCGCGCTTCTGCCGAAGGAATCAAACAGGCGGTGGTGGATGACGTTACCCGGCACATTGGACATCAGACCGTCTGCGATGATCTCACCCTGGTAGTGCTCAAGCAGCCGTAGCCGGATAGAGAAATGTGAGCGTACAAGTACTTGTACCGGTATAGCAATTTCGGGAACTTTTGGAGACACACAGATGAGCAAAACCATTGAAAGTTGGAATATTTTTGAATTCGCCCTTAACGGGCCAACCGCCGGCAATCCGTTTATGGATGTGGCCTTTGGCGCGAAGTTTGCGTACAAGCACCGCGTCGTAGACGTGGACGGCTTCTACGATGGCGATGGCAGGTACGTCGTCCGCTTTATGCCCGATACTGAGGGCGAGTGGACGTATGCCACGCGCAGCAACGTCGCCGCGCTGGACGGGCAGACGGGCGCGTTCATATGCACACCTGCGTCGGCGGATAACCACGGGCCGGTACGTGTCCACAATACGTATCACTTCGCCTACGCCGACGGCGCGCCGTACTTCCCCGTTGGTACGACGTGTTATGCCTGGAATCATCAGGGCGATGCGCTGGAGAAACAGACGTTGGAAACGCTCAAGACCGCGCCCTTCAACAAGCTGCGGATGTGCGTTTTCCCCAAACACTACACCTTCAATCAAAACGAACCGCAATATCACGCCTTTGAAAGACTCCCCTCTTCGCCTGGGAGAGGGGACGGGGGTGAGGTCTGGGACTTCACCCGCTTCAACCCCGCCTTCTTCCATCACCTGGAACAGCGCGTGGGCGATCTGCGCGACCTGGGCATCGAGGCCGACATCATCCTCTTCCACCCCTACGACCGCTGGGGCTACAGTGCGATGCCCGCCGCAGTGGACGACCGCTATCTGCGTTATGTCGTCGCGCGCTTAGCGGCCTACCGCAACGTGTGGTGGTCCATGGCGAACGAGTTTGACTTCATGCGCGCTAAAACCGGGCAGGATTGGGATCGCTTCTTCCAGATTGTGCAGGAAAGCGATCCGTACCAGCACTTGCGCTCCATCCACAACGGATTTGTCTTCTACGATCACAACAAGCCATGGGTCACCCATTGCAGCATCCAGCGCTCCGACCTGACCCAGGTCAACGAATGGCAACGGCTGTACCGCAAGCCGGTGGTCGTGGACGAGTGTTGCTACGAAGGCAATATCCCCAACAACTGGGGCAACATCACCGCGCAGGAGATGGTCCATCGTTTCTGGGAAGGTTTCTCGCGAGGCGGCTACGTCGGTCACGGCGAAACCTACCTCCACCCGGACGACATCCTCTGGTGGTCGAAGGGTGGGGTGCTGCACGGCGACAGCCCTGCGCGTATCGCCTTCCTGCGGGAGATCATGGAAGCTGGGCCCGCCATCGCCCCGTTCGACAACTCCTGGGATCTGAACCAGTCCGCTGACCCGGATGGCGCTTATCGTCTCATCTACTTCGGGCGCAATCGCCCGGCGTACAAGGACATCGCGCTGCCGGAAGATGCGGAGTACACCGTTGAGGTCATTGACATCTGGGAGATGACCGTTACGCTGTTGGAAGGCGCCTACTCCGGCAACTGTCGCGTCAACCTGCCGGGAAGGGCGCATAGTGCGCTGCGCATAAGGAAAATCTGTAAACGGTAGAGAAATTTTGCCAATCTTTGAAACTTATACTAGAATAGAGGCATGTTTGGACACACGCCTATAACACCAAAAAAGACGGTGTTGCAAAGGTTTGAATCGAATAACCTTCATACCGGAATGGCTTTATCCCCTTGTCTTGACAATGTTATATTCCTGTGGTACCCTTTCTATGCATTTCTCAGGAATATCAACAAACTTGACCCAAAACAAAATTCCTTATCGGAGGGCTGAGGACATGGCAAACAGGTCTCGAAATGATCGAATGGTCGAGCGACTGCGTGAACTTCAGGTTAGCAGCCCCGATGTTGAAGCTGCCGCAATTATCAGTGTAGATGGTCTTCCTATCGCATCCTCGTTGCCCCAAGGGGTTGAGGAGGACCGGGTATCAGCAATGTCCGCCGCGATGCTATCCTTGGGTGAAAGAATCGCCGGTGAGTTGGGGCGTGGAATGCTGGATGAAGTGTATGTCAGGGGCGAAAAGGGCTACGTGATCCTCCGCGCCGTTGGCGAGGAAGCCGTGCTCACCGTCCTGGCTCGACAACAGGCCAAGTTGGGATTGCTCTTCTTGGACATGCGTCGAGCAGCTGAAGAACTTTCAACGATTCTTTAACTACGTGAAGGAGGTTTGCAGTGGCGAATACCCCTGAACCCAGTGGTTTTTACTATCCTAATCGCTTCGGTATGATCCTCTTCGACGCCCTGGAAGAGATTATGGGGCGCAACGGCCTCAATGCCATTCTCAACATGGCCGGCCTATCACAATTCATTGACAATCCCCCACCGGATGAAATGGATAAGGGCTTTGATTTTGCCTACATTTCGGCGCTTAACCGGGCCCTGGAAGAAATGTATGGCCCGCGCGGTGGTCGGGGACTGCAACTGCGACTCGGTCGCGTTCTCTTTGCTCAAGGGTTGGCAAACTTCGGCGCGCTGGTAGGCGCCAGCGACCTGGCCTTCAAGGTGTTGCCGCTCCCGGCCAAACTCAAGGCCGGTTTGCCTGCAGTGGCTAAAGTCTTTGATTCCTTAAGCGATCAAACTTCGTATGTCAAAGACCCCGGCGGCGATCACTTCCAGTATATTATTGATCGCTGCTCGATGTGCTGGGGCCGCACGGTGGAACGTCCGGGTGGGTTTATTGCGGCGGGCATTATTGAAGAGGCCTTGCGCTGGTTGAGCGGTGGACGCACCTTCCGTGTGGATCAAATTACGTGCCTCGGAATGGGGCAGGAAAACTGCACCTTTGCCGTCTACAAAGAACCGATCGGTTAGAGGAGCCGTTGCGTGAAAGCTGGCGAGGACGAACCACGGCATATTCTTATCGTTGAGGATGACCCCAACACGGCAGATATGTTGTCTGCGTATTTTTCGTCGCTGGGATACCAGGTTACCCATGCGGCGTGGGGTGAAGACGCGATCAAGATTGCCACCAAGGTTTTGCCGGATTTGGTGGTTTTGGACATCCACTTGCCGGATATAGACGGGTACGAAGTCTGTGACCGTCTACATACCCAACGCCGCACCGAAAGCACCCCGGTTATTTTCCTTACCGAACGCCGCGAGCGAATGGACCGTCTGCAAGGACTGGAATTGGGCGCGGTGGATTACATTACCAAGCCGTTTGATGTCCAGGAGTTGCGCATTCGTGTCCGCAATATTCTGCGTCGCAGCAAGCGTGAGGTCTTTCTGCATCCGGTGACCGGGCTACCGACGGCAACCCTGGTGGATGAACAGAGAGAGCGTGTCTCGCAAAATACCAAACTGGGCCTTATCAATATTGGGTTGCAGGGGATGCGGGATTTCGGCGACTCCTATGGTTTCGTCACACACGACGATGTTCTTCGCGCCATTGCCTTGATCCTACAAAATACCGCGACAGAGATGGTTGATCTGGAACCGTTTGTCGGACAGATCAACAATTATCGCTTCGTGGTGGTTGCCCCCAATGATCAAGAGGGACATACGATCATGCAGCGCATAGACAAGCGGCTGAACGAGGCGATCTCGTTTTTCTACCCCCACCGCGACTGGGAAAGCGGGTCTCGTAGTGATGGGTTGCCCTTGCCGAAGATTAGTTTCGATATTTCTTTTTTGAACTCATCTCAGGTTCTTTCGGAAGATCTCAATGAAGAGCCTGCTCCACCGGCGAAATAGCTGCCATAAACTTGATGAACAAAACAGGGCTTGAAGGACACTTCAAGCCCTGTTTTTTTTTGTTTCTTTTTTTGTTAAGGAATTTGTTAACATTTTCTCAGGTCTCTCTCAGGCCGTCTGTCTACACTGGGCATACTTTCAGGAGAAAGGAGGAATGCTTATGACGACACAACCCTTTTACGATGACGGCAGCCGGCGCCATTCGGCGGTGCGCGTAACGCCTGTTCTTATGCCGGCGCGGCCATCGTTGCCGGGCATCCTGGCGCATTTTGCTTCCATTGGTTTGGACGAGATGCAGGATGTTGCGCTGTTGCGCCGCATTGACACGAAGGTTGTGTTGCATGAAACTCAATTGCTCCGCGCCATCGCTCAACTGAGCGACGAGTATGAGGCGTTGGAGATCGGCGGGCGCAGGGTTCATCGTTACCGGACGCTGTATTTCGACACCCCCGATTATGTTCTCTATAATTTGCATCACAACGGGCATTGCAATCGCTACAAAGTGCGCACCCGCGAATACCAGGATTCCGGCCTGGCCTTTTTGGAGGTCAAACGCAAAACCGCCCAGGGACTTACCGTCAAGGATCGCTTGCCAATCCCGGAAATCTCCACCCACATTGGCCCCGACAGCAGCGCTTTCCTGGAATCGGTCTTTCCCTATCCCGCAGAGAATTTAACCCCCGCCTTGTGGAATCATTTCCGCCGTGTGACGCTGGTCAACCGGCGTTGTGGGGAGCGTCTGACCCTGGATTTCGGCCTCTCGTTTCGCGTGGGTGCGACTGAACTGGCTCTCCCCGGCGTCGCCATCGCCGAGATCAAGCAGTCGGGCCACTGCAAACATTCCGAGTTCTTTCAGCTCTTGCGGACGCTGAACGTGCGCCCGATGAGCTTTAGCAAGTACTGTGTCGGGCTTTCGTTGCTCGCGCCGCAGGTCAAACATAACCATTTCAAACCACATCACGTCTTGCTCGGTCGCATTATGCGGGAAGGGAAGGGATGCTAATGGATAATTTTTTGCCTTTTATCTTGAGTTTTCTGTACAATAGCGCTGTCGCTTTTCTGATCTTGCGTTGCATTTACGCCCCCGTCAAGCGCGACAAGGACTATGTGCTGATGTTCCTGACGTTTAACACGCTGTCGTTCTTGCTTTCCAGTTTGCTTGGCACGGCTGATTTCAGTGTGAGCCTGGGGCTAGGCCTCTTCGCGCTCTTTTCGATTCTGCGCTTTCGCACGGATCCGATCCCGATCCGTGAGATGACGTATCTCTTCGTGATGTTGGCGCTGCCGGTGGTCAATGCCGTCCTGATCGCGCAAGAAGCTTACACCAGCCTGGTCATTGCCGATTTGGCCGTCATCGCGTCGTTGGTTTTGATTGAGCGCGAGTGGGGATTGCGCAACGTGTGCCAGAAAACTATCACCTACGAACGCATCGAATGGATCAAGCCGGAATACTCCGCGTCTTTGTTGGCCGACCTGCACGAGCGCACCGGGTTGGACATCATCCGTTGCGAGATCGGGAAGATTGACTTCCTGCACGACGTTGCCGAGGTCAAAATCACCTACACTGAACCGCCTGCCGCAGGGGTGACCGTCCGGCCCGCCGACGCATCGTCGGACTACACTTCACTGTTTTCGAACATCAAACAAGGCAAGACCCAATGAAGCACTTAGCGGTTGG
>DAOUFX010000579.1:0-2682 GCA_034429675.1 Anaerolineae bacterium
TTGGGGGGGAATGCACGCGATAGAGTCTTTCCTCCCCCCATTGGGGGGGAATGCACGCGATAGAGTCTTTCCTCCCCCCCATTGGGGGGAAATGCACGCGATAGAGTCTTTCCTCCCCCCCATTGGGGGGGAATTAAAGGGGGGGACTTGCTCAAGTACGCGGAGACAAACTATGGCGAATACTTTATGACAGTAACGAAATTGGAAATTGGGAACTGATTACTCGCTGACTCGCTCACCCGCTCACCCGCCGATTCGTGTATTCGCATCCCCATTCGTGGATGGCATTCACAGGAGGTTTTTTCATGAAACGCTTACACTTAGGATGGATTTTCCTGCCCCTGGCCCTTTGGATTGGGCTTTTGTGGAGCCTGTTGCCGGCGCAGGCTGCGCCTACGGCCGTCATTCGCTACGTCTCGGCGGCGAGCGGCGAGGACACTGGCGATTGCACCGGCAATACGTCGCCATGTCGCACGCTTCAGTACGCCGCGGATCAGGCTGTCGCCGGCGACGAACTGCGTATCGCGGCGCTCGACAACGGGGCGGCTCCGGTTTACACGGCCACCGGCGCTGCACCGGTGCTCACCGTAGACAAATCCCTCGTCCTGGGCGGCGGGTATATTTACCTGCACGGTCTGGGATTGGGAAGTTGGCGACGGAACACGCTCCCGGCCATTTCTTTGATCAACGGCGAGTCTCAACGCCAGGGTGTGCGCGTCAGCGGCGCGACCACCGTGACGTTGCAATGGCTGGCGCTGGTCAACGGCCAGGCGACGCAGGGCGGCAATCTCTACGCCGAAGACGCCACCTTGCGCTTCGCCGCTGTGGGTGTCCTGAGCGGCACGGCCACCGCTGGCGGCGGGGTGTATCTCAAATCCTGCCACACAGAATTCGATCCGGTGAATTTCGATCTGGGCGACCTGACCGACCTGAGCGGAGCGTTGCTGGTACGCGGCAACAGCGCCGAGCGCGGCGGCGGCATCTACGTGGAGGGCGGTTCGCCGGCTTTGACCGCGTTGGCGGTAGCCTCGAACACGGCTACGCTCGACGGCGGCGGCTTCTATCTGGCCGGGGGACAACCGGTGATCGCCGGCGCGATCGTGATGGAAAACTCCGCCGGGGAGCGCGGCGGCGGTCTGTTTCTGGACGGCAGCTTCGCCCGCATCGCCGCTGCGTCGGTCTACTCCAACGGCGCGGCGGAGGGCGGCGGCTTCTATCTCGACGGCCCGCTGGCCTCCTGGCCGATCAACGTTCCCATCATCGCCAACAACTACGTGCGTCACAACCGCGGCGGCGGATTCTACTTCAACCAGGCCATCGCCGGCGTGGTCAACAACATCGTGGCGGACAACACCCCCGGGAGCAGCGCTCACGGCCTCGGCGCCTACTTCTACGCCGCGTCGCCCTACCTCATCCACAACACCTTCGCCGACAACGACGGCAGCGCGCTTTATCTGGCCCACAAACCCGGCCAGCTCTGGCCGCCGCTCCCGCCGGTTCCCAGCCTGCCGCAACTGACCAACAACATCATCGTCAGCCATACCGTGGGGGTTGACGTCCAGAGCACCGGTCTGCCCTACCCGCTGGAAAACCGCGCGACTCTGAAGGGGACGCTCTGGTGGGGCAACGGCGCGGACACCGCCGGCGCCGGACAGGTCGCCAACAGCGACAGCGTCAGCGGCGATCCACGTTTCACTTGCGTCGCCGCCGACACCACCTGCCTGTTGCCCTATCACCTCAGCGAAGACTCCCCGGCCATTGACGCCGGCGTGTCCCTGGACATCGCCCTGCCCGACGACGACGCCTTCCTCGCCGACATTGACGGCCAGCTTCGCCCCTCCGGCGACGGCTACGACAGCGGCGCGGACGAAGTCGTGACCCGCACCTACGACGTGTGGTTGCTGCCGGCGCTTTCGACGGCGATCGTCGCGCCCGGCGAGACGGTCACGCACACGCATCGCCTGCTCAACACCGGCGCCGAAACCGACACCTACGATCTGTCCGTCGAAACCGGTTCCGGCTGGGCCGCCCTCGTCGGCGATCCGGTCATCACGCTGCGCTCCCAGACCAGCGCCACCATCGCGGTCGTGGTCGCGGCGCCGCTCGATGCTGCCAACGGCGTCAGCGATACCGCCACACTCTCCGCCGTCTCGCGCGCCGACGACGCCCGCAATACGCAGGCTCTCGACGTGACCTGGGTCGTCACCGGCGCATTGCCCTTCTACGACATCGGCCTGACCAAGTGGGCCGACGAGGTCGGGGTGGATGCCGGCGCCGCCATCCACTATTCCTTGCTCGTCACCCGCTCCGAAGACATCACCACGGCGCTCGCCGTCACCCTCACCGACACCTTCGCGCCCATTCAAGCGCTCGCCGACTGGCAATTGCCTCATCCTTGCTCTGGCGTCACCGCCACCGGCGTCATCACTTGCGCCTGGATGCTGGAGTCATCCACGACCCAGCCGGCATTGTCTTTGGTAGTGACGACCAGCGCGGCCTACAGCGGCGCGCTCACCAACCTTGCCGCCGTCAGCGCCCCCATCGTCGAGGCCAACCTCGGCAACAACGTCGCCCAGGAAACTGTCCTGGTCGGCGCGCGCTCTCTGATTTACCTCCCCCTGATTTTGCGGAACTGAGCCAGGGTAAAGGAAGGTTTTTTCGCGGGCGGGTGTCCCCGCCCAG
>DAOUFX010000580.1:0-3996 GCA_034429675.1 Anaerolineae bacterium
CCCACTTTTCCACTTTTTATTGAGATGATACGAACTGTGGAAATGCGAACGACGCGCAATCCGTAGAGACGCAAAATTTTGCGTCTCTACGGCCTTGAAAGGTCATGAATTGGGCTAAGAACCCATTCGAAAATCGCTCTGCGGGTGAGCCGCCCACAAGGGTGAGCCGCCCACAAGGGGCTAGGCTACGTTTTATCATTTTCGGATAGACTTTAAGTAGTTTGGGATAGTTTGACATATGGGTTCCTTTTAGGAATCAAAATGGGATAACACTTACTATAGCAAACAAGCGAGGCGAAGGCACTATCGTTTCCGATAGTCCCAAGGGGAAAAACCGATAGTCTTGAGATTATTCAGCCGCGTCGGTCGTGTGGGAGGTCAGGCCCATCCGCGCTGCGTAGGCGATCACCTGGGCGCGGTTTTGCAGGTGGAGGCGATTGAGGATCTCGCGCATGTGGTAGCGCACCGTGACTTCGCTCAGGCAAAGCGTCTCGGCGATCTGATGGTAGGTCTGGCCCTGAGCCACCAGCGTTAAAATCTGGTTCTGGCGCGCCGTGAGGAGGTCCGTTGCATCAGACTGCGGGGCCGGCGGTGGGGACGATGGCGCGGCGCGGGCGAACTCGGCCAGGACCTTGAGCGCCAGGCCGGGCGAGAGGGCCGCCTCACCGCGCTCGAAGCCGGCCAGCAGCCGGATGAACTCGGGCGCGCGCTGGCTCTTGAGCAAGTAGCCGGACGCGCCCGATTTGATGGCTTCAAACAGGTCAGCGTCCTCTTCGGACGCCGTCAACATCACGATCTGGATGTCGGGCAGCTCGGCCTTGATCAGGCGCGTGGCGACCAATCCGTTGCAACGCGGCATGGCGATGTCCATCAGGATAAGGTCAGGCCGCAGCGCCCGCGCCTGGGCCAACGCCGCCAGACCGTCGGAGGCGGTGCCGAGCACGTGATAGCCGTTTGCAGTGAGCAGGCCGCGCAGCGATCCCAGGAACAGGGAGTGATCGTCAACGAGAAGGATAGAAGTCATAGGTTCACCGGCTGGCGCTCCGGCCAGGCAACGACGACGTGCGTCCCCTGCCCCGGCGTTGAATGAATCTGAAACGAGCCGCCGATAGATTCGGCTCGCTCGCGCATCGAGCGCAACCCGAAGCCCCCCTCCTCTACGAGCGGGGTTTGCTCGGAATCACAACCGCGCCCTTTGTCCTCAATGTGAAGCTCGACTTGAGAGCCATCGCGCACAAAGCGTACGGTAGCGGCGGCGACGCCAGCGTGTTTGCGCACGTTGTGCAGACCTTCCTGGATGATGCGCAGTACTTGCAATGCTGGTTGTTCTTCCAGCCCGGCCTGTTCCAGGACAGCGGGCACATCCAGCCGGGTGGTGAAATCGTAGTTTTGGTCGAATTGCGCCAGATACTCCCGGAGCGTCGAAAAGAAGTCCTGCCCGGCGCCTTGAGCAACGCCCACCCCTTTGATGTAGTCGCGCAGATCCAGGTAAGCCGCTTGGGCGGCGTCTGCCAGTCCGGTCAAATGCGCGCGGGCGGCGGCGGCGTCGCCGCGCTCCAGCAACAAGTCGGCCGTCTCGGCCTGCACGCGGATGGCCGCCAGCGTTTGCACCAGCGTGTCGTGCAATTCTCGCGCCAAACGTTCGCGCTCCTCAAGCGTCGCCACCGTCCGCTGGTCGGCCACAAGCTGCGCCTGCGACCGCCGTTGTTCGGTCACGTCGTGATAGAGAACCATGTGGCCAAGGGGCAGTCCGAACGATCGTTTCAACGGCGCGACGGACACCTCGAAATGACGCCCCGGCTCAGGCTGAAAGAGTCCGGCGCCCGCGTTCCCGGAAGGCGGGCTTTCCAAAAACGAATCCGACCCCAGGCGCAAGACCTCAGCGGCGGGGCGGCTCCCGGCCTGACCGGACGGGATTTCCAGAATCTTTTCGGCGGCCGAATTTAAGTCGGCCACCCGCTGTTGGGTATCCAGCACCACCAGCCCATCCCGCATCTGCCCGACCACCATATCCCGCGCCACCGGGATGAGGTCGAACATCCGCAGGTAAAACAGAGACAAACCATACACCAAAGCCATAAAAACAGCGGTGAGAACATATTGCGTGGTCACCGTAAAAGGATACACCTGCGCCGCGGTAAGGAGATAGCTGGCAAACCCCCCGCTTTGAGCGAGCAGACAAACCGCTACAGGCCAGCGATGAAGCGGGGAGCGCAAAAAAAGCCGGATGAGAATGAAGTAGCTGACGAGGTACAGAACCACCCCATACCCCTGCAAAATCCAGTTCACCCAGCCGCGCACATACTGGATTTGTCCATCAAACCACAGGCGTGACCACACCACATGGTGGATCTCGTTGGTGAAGATCAGCGCCGCCGTTGCCAGGACGGGCACAGTCAGCAATGCCAGGGTGCGGCGGTTCAACCAACGGCCAGGACGGGCATATTCCAGCGCAAAACACAACCCGGAAGTGGCGATGAAAATGAGGCTCGCTCTTTGCAGTTTGAACCAGAGGATGGCCCCGTTCGAATCTGTGCTACCCGCTTCCATAGCGCGACTCACCGCCCACACTGCTGTAAAAAGCATCCAAAGAGCAAACGGCTGCGCCCCGGGCACAAAACGGCGCGGCCATGCGTAAATCGCCAGGGCCACCAAAAAAGTAGCCGAGGCGAACATAATCAGCAGGTAAGAAGTGTGGTTGTGAAGGCTCTCCATCAGCGCTCATTTTAGCATCAAATGAAAATGCAAGCCAAAGTCGAAATATGTTACAATGGAAGCCACCCTACCCCCACCATTACCATCAGGAGAAACCATGAGTCATTTGGATGCATTCTGCCGCCCGATTGAATACCTGCGCATTTCCGTCACCGATCGTTGCAACCTGCGCTGCGTCTACTGCATGCCGCCCGCAGGCGTCCCGCAGTGCCACCACGGCGACATCCTGCGCTACGAGGAGATCGCGACGGTCGTCCGCGCCGCCGCCGAATTGGGCATCCACAAGGTGCGGTTGACCGGCGGCGAGCCATTGGCGCGCCTGGGGCTGGCGTCGCTGGTACGCGAACTGGCCGCCATCCCCGGCATTGACGACCTGGCAATGACCACCAACGGCACGCTGCTGGCGCGCCACGCGCAGGAACTCCGCGACGCCGGGCTGAAGCGCGTCAACGTCAGCCTGGACACCCTGCGCCCGGAGCGGTTCGCGGCCATCACCCGGCAGGGGCGCCTGTCCGACGTGCTGGAGGGCATCGCCGCAGCGCACGCCGCCGGGCTGGAGCCGGTGAAGATCAATACGGTCGTCATCCGTGGGATGAACGACGACGAAATCGTGAATCTGACGCGCCAGACCCTCACCGCCGGCTGGCACGTGCGCTTCATCGAGTGGATGCCGGTGGGCGCCGATCGGCCCGTCGCAGAACCGACATGGGATGCGAAGGTGGTCACAGCGCCGGAGATGCGCGCCGCCATCGAGGAGGCGTTGGGGCCGCTGGCCCCGGCGCACAACGACGGCGCCGGCCCGGCGCGCTACTTCCGGCTGCCCGGCGCGCCCGGAACCGTAGGCTTCATCACCCCGCTCAGCGAGCACTTCTGCGATCGCTGCAATCGCCTGCGCCTCACCGCCGACGGCCAGCTGCGCCCGTGCCTGCTCTCCGATCTCGAAAGCGACCTGCGCACGCCGCTGCGCCAGGGCGCGGGCGTGGCCGAGATCAAAATGCTGCTGGAAGACATCATCGCCCACAAACCGGAACGCCATCACCTGGAGCAAGCGCACGCAAGCACGCGCAAACGCGCAATGTCGCAAATTGGCGGATGAGCTCCCATTCGCCGTCTCGCCTGCCGATGGTATAATCTCTGTGCCTTCTCAAAAATCTGGGAGTGAAGGGTTGGGGGCGAGCGTGGCCCGCCCCCAAACCCACGTTTCTCCCTTCTATTGAAAAGACACTAATTTGTATCTTCTCAAAAGTCTGGGGGAGGGATTTGGGGGCGAGCGTGGCCCGC
>DAOUFX010000581.1:0-5259 GCA_034429675.1 Anaerolineae bacterium
TACACCCGCCCACAAACCACCACTTCTCCCCCTCATTATTGAGATGATACTAAAAACACACCAAAGTGGAGACAAATCTATGGAAAACAAGAAACAAATCGTGATACATCCGGTACTCTTTGCGCTTTACCCCCTGCTGGAACTCTACATCAACACCTTGCACAACCTTCCTTTCAGCAACACCATCCGGTCGCTCATCCTGATTCCGTTAGCGGCGCTGGCGCTGATGGCCCTGCTGAAATGGTGGATCAAGGACTGGGATCGCGCAGGATTTCTCACCACAACGACGTTGTTCTTGCTGCTGTACTACGGACTAATCTACCGTTCGGTCAGTCTGGCCCTGGGCGATTTTCGCGTCGAGCGCCACTTCTTCCTCTTCCCAATCTGGACAGCCGTGATTATTTTCGCATCCAGCCGCTGGGTCTGGCGAAGCTTGCGCAATCACCACGTCGTGACGGCGTTTCTCAACTTTATGGCGGCAGCGGCGATCCTGATGACGGGCGCGCGCTTCGCGCTTGCCAGCCTGTCGCGCAAGCCCGTTCAAATGGACGTCATCAAGGCGGCGGAGCAACGCTGGGAGAAAGAAGTCGCCCAATCCGGCGCCGCCCCCGCCGAAAAGCCGGACATCTATTACATCATCCTGGACGGCTATGGGCGCGCCGACGTCCTGCAAAGTATCTATGACCTGGATAACAGCGAATTCCTGGATTTCCTGACCGCGCGGGGATTCTATATCGCCGGCGCCAGCCACTCCAACTACATCCAGACGACGCTGTCGCTTAGCTCGGCCCTCAATGCCGACTACCTCAACGACATCGGACTGCCGAGCGGCGCAGCGGCGCCGGACGCGGTGGGATACCTGATCGGGCAGAGCCGCATCCGCAAGTTCCTGCATGCGCAAGGCTACCAACTGGTCGCGACCGACAGCGGGTTCCAGTTCAGCACCATCGCCAATGCGGACGTCTTCCTCAAGCCTGAGCCAAAAACGACGCGCCAAAGCAATCCCTACGAAGAACTGGTGTTGATCAGTTCTGCGGGCGTGATCCTGGTGGACTCCGGCCTCGTCAAGCTGCCCGCTATCGGGCATGAAGCCCCGCGAGAGCGGATCGTCTCCTCCTTTGAATATCTCAAGGAAGCGCCCGCCATGCCGGGGCCGAAATTCGTCTTCTTCCACATCGTCATCCCCCATCCCCCGTTCCTTTTCGACCGCGACGGCAATCCGGTGACGCCGCAGGTCGCCTACGGCAGCAGCGACGGCAGCGACTTCCCCGGCTCGGCGGAGCAGTACGTCGCGGGATACCGGGAACAAATGATGTTTGTCAACTCGCAGATGAAAGACATCCTCGACACGCTCCTGATGCAATCGGCGACGCCCCCCATCATCATCATCCAGGGCGACCACGGACCGGGGGCGTACCTGGACTGGAAATCCGCAGCAAACACGTGCATCCAGGAGCGCACCAGCATCCTCAACGCCTATTACTTTCCTGACGGCGACTACGAACTCCTGTACCCGGAAATCACGCCGGTCAACAGCTTCCGCGTGGTGCTGGACACCTACTTCGGCGCCAACCTCGCGCTGCTGGAAGATCGCAGTTATTACAGCTCGTGGGAACGGCCTTACGACTTTGTGGATGTCACCGAAAAAAGTCAGGTGCCCTGCGAATTTCCCTGAGGTCAGGCGTCGTCAATTCAGAGATATGACGCGAGGATAAAAAGGACGGTGCTCAAACAATGGGAAAAGTCTTAGGATGTCTGGGGATTGCCTTGATTTGCGGGCTTATCGGGCTTGTTCCGGGCTTTCTGGTAGGAGTCAATACCTCCAGAGGTTATTTTCAGCAATGGGAAACCATCGCGCTTCCCGAAGGATTGCATCCGGTCGAGTTTATCACAGATGATGTACCGATTGCTTATCTTCAAACCGAAGAAGGACAGCTTTTAGCGCACGATTGCATGGGGTGGATGCTTGACAAGGCAACGAGCTGGCAGCCGGCAACAGAAGCCATAACCATCACGGCGGCCGCGGCCATGGGACATCGTTATTACGATCATTGTCAGTCGGAACAGCCCTATCAACCCTGGCCGACAGCAGCTAAACCCCAAAGCGCAGTGCGGGCGCAGATGAATTGCCCTTACGTAATAGGCGCGGAGATGATTACTCACTGCCGCTATATACTTCTTGAAGATGGCACGACTCAAATCTGGGAAAACGGAGCATCCGCTCTGACCGAACCTGCAATGGGATTAGAATATGCCATCAATTTTGCGCTTGGCGGTGCGCTCATTGGAGGACTCATCTTTGTCTTCATAGCGGCTGCGGCAGATAAAAGAGGGTGATAGCCACCCGGCATAGTGATGAACAAGACATATCCCAAGAGAAAGTTTTCGTGGTTTCTGGCAATTCTCATCGTGCTTTGTGGCTGCGGCGGATCGTTATTGGGCTATTTTTTCGGGCTGGTCATCGCAAGCGGTATTTTCGATCGCTGGGAGACCATGGCGTTGCCTGAAGGGTTGCATCCAAGCAGCTTTGTCCCCAATGATAACCACGTGGCCGTCTATCTTCAAACCACAGAGGGAATACTGCTAAAGCATAATATGTATGACGATAACGAAGTGACCAGCTGGCGAATCGCAACCGAAATCATCACGCCGACCGGCGGATTGCAGTACGGGCCGTGCGTCTCAGAATTGCCCTACCAGAACTGGCCCACAATCTCCAGGCCACGAAGCAAGGTCCAGGCGCAATTGGATTGCACTTACTATCAACACTTTGACAGGACTCTACATTACCGCTATGTAATCCTTGAAAACGGGACTACCCGGTTTTGGCGTCAAACCCCAGATGATTGGAATGATGTCTTCATGGTTTTGGGATATATCATCCTCTTCACGCTCATCGGCGCCATAGGCGGAGGATTGCTGCTCAAGGATTGGGCCTATGGACCGGAGAAGAGCAGGCGATGAAATGGTTCTTTTTTAAGCTATCAGTAGCCCCATCTCCCCCACTGCAACAAACCTGCGACAAAGCCAGCAAACTCCTGTGACATGCCTCCGTTAAGATCAGAGCGAAGTTTAGCTCTACGTTCAGGAGGCATATCACACTATGAAACCCATCAAAATCAAACGACGCAACTTTTTGGGTCTGGTCATCGGAACGGCGGCGGTCGGCGCGCTGGCGGGCATCGGACTTGGCCGCGAGAAACCCCCGGCCCCGGAGCGCTACTACCAGGAACGGCAAACGCGCATCCTGGAGGACATGAAGCCGATCTGGACCCACATCCAGACGGCGCTGGCGGCGCAGACCGAACCGGGAGAAGCCGAAGCCATCATCGCGGCGGCGCTCCCGCTCTACACCGATCTGATCCCACAGCTGCCCTACATCGGCGGGGACGCCAACGATCTGACCACGAATCTGGCGCAATCGGCGGGCGCGCTGGCCTTTTACTGGGCCATGAAGGACTACGGTTACGACGCCGCCACCACCGGCGACGTTCTCTACAAAGGCTACGACGCCTACATGGACACCGTCCCGGTGCTGGCTACCGGCTTTATGAGCATCATGCAAGTATCCGGTCTGGCCGCGCGCGACGCCCAAAAGAGCGCCCCGGTCTCGCAGCAACGGCAATACTCCGGTGACTGGGTTTTCACGTATGTGGACGGCGGCGAAGGGCAGGACTTCGACTGGGGCATAGACTACACCGAATGTGGCATCTGCAAATTCTTCCACGCGCAGGGCGCCGATGAATTCGCCCCTTACCTGTGCCGGTTGGACTTCCCGGTGAGCCGTGTCTTCAATATGGGCTTGCGGCGCACCGAGACCCTGGCCGGAGGCGGGACCCGCTGCGATTTCCGCTACAAATACGGGCGCGAGACACCGGCGCCGGAGCTATAAAAGAAGCCGGGCGCAAAGCACTGCGCCCGGCTTTGTTTCATTCGTTTTACTTTTTCAACAGCTCCGACAAAGGTATCTCCCTGACGCCGCGACCGGCATCCACCAACACCGCAGTATTGTCAGGAGTGAAGGCGACGGTCCAGCCGCCGGAATCCTCAGCCACCTGCTGCCAGCTCGTTGTCTCCCAGAGGGCCAGAGTATCCCAACTGCGCGGCGGAAATGCGGTGCGCCCACTACGACCCGGGGCAGATCCGTGCGCGACTGCCGCCATATAACGCCCGTCAGGCGAAAAGGCGAGGTCGTTCACATACTTGAAGTTGTTTTCCAAACCCATCCAATGCAGCCAGATGGCGCCGTCGCGGAGCCGCAACACGCTCACGCCCTCGCCCCCCCACAGCGCCAGCGTCTGGCCGTCGGGCGAGAAAACCAGCTGTGGGGTTGTCGAAAACCTCTCGTTGACCCAAGTCTTTTCGACCGTCCAGGTGATCGTGTTCCACAAAGCTATGGCGTTGTCTATGGTGACTACCGCCAGCGTCTGCCCGTCAGGCGAAAAGGCCACACTCTCAACGGACGCGGTGGATTCCACCAGCACACGCGGATTGTCAATTCCTCCCAGAGACCAGAGCAAAATCTGCCGGTCGTTGCCCGGCAACACCAGCCCCCGCCCATCGGGAGTGAACGTCAAATCGCTGGAAAAGGGATAACTGATGGGCGTCGTCCACTGCTGCAAGAGCGCGCCGTCGGCCACCCGCCGCGTCTCAAGAACTGAAAGTCTGTTCAAGGTCGCGATCGTCTTCCCATCCGGCGACACGGCCCAGATGCCGAAAAAGTACTCCGGGTCGGCGGCATCCACGCACCAAAGGGGGCGTTGATTCACGGCGTCATACGCGGCCAGACCCTCACCCACAACGATCAGCGTTGCGCCGTCCGGCGTATACGCCAGACCGGTAATCTGCGGATTCCAACGGCTCCACTCCCGGCAGCCGGCGCTGCGCGGCGGCAAAACGGCGATGGTGTCCGAACGCAGGAAAAGCGCGCGCACCCCGGCAATCAAAGCATATAAAAGAAGAAGGAACAACAGAATACTGCATCCCCAGGATGACGAAGAGCCCGTACTTTTGGGCGCCAACGACGCTGCGGTTTTTTGCTCCATGGCAATCTCCAGACCTCCACATGATTGATCCTTCCAGTGTATGGCAAGCCTCGATAAGGACAAGCCCCTCCAGGCGCATTGATACAAAGCCGCGACAATCTTCCCCGCAATTTGCGACAATGTCTCCGAATTCCTGCGACACGCCCCGGATAAGATCAAAATCAACAGAAGAGATAAAAGGAAGTGTGTTTTTTCGTGCGGGGATACCCGCACG
>DAOUFX010000582.1:0-6381 GCA_034429675.1 Anaerolineae bacterium
GCCCTCCAACCCCCACCCCCAGACTTCATAATGTATCGCGCACAATGCCTGCCAGTATGCCTATAATCGTGAGCAAACTGTTGGCATTGCCTATCCACATTAATAACTTCCCGACAACTGTATCAGGCAGAACCCAGACAAACGGATAGCCAAACACCGCTGTTGATACGGCTATAAACGAAAACAGCAATATAAAACCAAACAGCCAGGGCCAAACTCTCCCGATGGTCTGTGCGGTTTTCAGGGGGATATGGGCTTTCCACCATCTATGTTCCTTATTCTGTAATAAAGCACATGTTATGGTATAGATACTGGTAAATACCGGGGCAAATCCGCCGCCGAACAGGAACGATAAAACCGTTAATCCGGCAAAACCGGGAACACCGAATTTCGAGTCCATCATAAAAAGAACCCACAGAACAATGATAATCCCTATAACCATAGCCAGAATGCCCGTGATCAAATAGTTGGGTACGAGTGTAAATGCCGGTTCACTTGCTCCAGACCAGAATTTCCAATCTTGCCCGATAGCCTCGATAACATACCCAAACCCCAGCAGCTTGATGTCAAATCCTACCGGGCCTTCCACGGGGACCGTGTTCCCCTGCAGGACTTCAAGAAGCCCATGTTCAAAGCTGAAAAACCCTACAAGGATCCCCAGACCACGGGTCATCCATTCCAGGGCGGTTCGCTGTCTTTTTGTCTTGTCAGTGCTCTGTGCGCTCATCTTTTTCCTCCTAACTATCTCTTGCCGTTCCAGGTCAACGATGTACGCCTTGTTGGGCAGCGGCGACAAAATCCGTTTAATCCGTTGACAAACTCCCGTTGTCGTTCTGGATATCAGCGGCAAACCCGGCGACATAGGTCAGCAGGTACAGTCCCCACCCGCCGCCAAAGACAAACGCCCAGCACACTGCCAGAATAGTCTCGTCATCCGTCACGCCGGGCACATAGCCGGTGATGGCGATGAACATGCCAATCAGGAACGATAGCGAGCCGAGCGCCAGCGTGAACGGCCATAGACGCGCCAGCGCGGGGCGAATGCCCTCAGGTAGCACTTTGCGCCACCAGGGTAACGGTTTGTGGATGCGCGTCGCCGCCGCCCAAACGAACGGTGCGCATATCACCTGCGCCGCAATCCCCCCACCGAACAGGAACAGGCCAACGAAGAGTAGCCCCATGATGGTTGCGCCATGTCGCGTGTGGACAAACCCCACCGCCCAGACGATGAGAAACAAACTGAGACTGACGGCTACGATCCCTGTGGCAAGATAGGTGGGCAGGATGGTAAAGGCTTCCTCCGTTCCCCACAGATTCATCTCTGGCCCGATGGCCTGGATAATGAGTCCAGGAGTGGGCTTGTTGCCCTGCAAAATCTCGAAAATGCCGTGGTCGAGACCGGCAATGGCCAGAACGACACCGATAGTGGCGACAATTGTTTTCGTTACGCGATTCATTTTTATTCCTTTGCCAGCTTGAAAAAGTCCCGCGTTAACATCGGGAACCAGACGAAGTAAAATATACCCATGAACATCTTGATAGGCGTCGAAATGGATGGCGCAAAGGGGTGGAGGATGTGCTGGATCAAGTCAAAGCCATTGCCGAGCAACCCGGCATAGGCCGTCACTTTGCTGAAATCCTTGTTGCGCAGCATGATGAGTGAAATTATCACCCCCGAACCTTGCAAGAGGATGCCGCTCATGTAAGCCGCGCTGCTGTTCCACATATCCGCTGCGATGACTGCTTCAGCCGCCGCGACCAGTTGCATCCGTTGCGTTTCGCCCGCCGTCACAAACTGGCGGCCCAGGTGCAGCAGGGAAAAAGTGGATTCGGTGGCAAATGTCCCGGCAACGGCTACGATGGTAAACAAGGTCGCCAGCGCCGCATAAACCGGACTTTCCCGTCGTAAAGCCGCATAGAGGGCCGGAACAGTTCCCAAGTACAGCCCAATGAGAATCAGCAGCAGAAAATCACCCCGCAGGACAGCCGCTGCCGGGCTTTCCAGGTAAATTGCGAAATATGCCTCGGCGCTATCGGGTTTGAGGCCAAGTACGGCGGTAACAACCGAATAGCCAAGAATGACGACTAATTGCAACGCCGCCGCTACACCGCCGCTACGATACAAGCTTTTTATCTCTTTTGATGGTGCCATGTTCATGTCAATCTCCTTAATCATCCCTTCTCGGTCGAAAGAACCCACGCGCCGGCAAAACACCCCATATCGGGTCAGCCTAATCATAACCGCGCCGCGCAAAACTGTCTATGACCTTTCCTGCAAAAAATGTGGCCCTGGACGCAAAATCAAACCGGTTGGGCGTTGACAGCGACCTCGAATCCGGTATGATCAATGCTATGCAGACTTTTCCTGAACCCATTGTCGTTTCGGCCACCGTCCTGGCGCAACTGTTTCTGTATCTCGAATCGCTCCAGGTGGATATTGACGCCTTCCTGCACTCTCTGGACATCGAACCGGAGACGGTGCGCTCGCCAGATGCCTACATCCCGGTCGCGACCTACCTGCACATCCAGGAAGCCGCCGTCGGGTACATCAAAGACCCGTATCTGGGCCTGCACATGGGCGAATTTTCCGGGCCCGGCAGCTGGTCTATCCTCGGCTATCTGATGATGAACTGCAAGACGCTTAACGAGGCATTCGAGAAAGCCGGACGTTACCATCGCATCATTGGCAATATGATCACTACCCGCATGGAGCTGGGTCGGGGGAAGGTGCGGGTCATTTATTTCACCCCGCCGCACGCCCCGCAGATGTCGCGACATTGTTTTGATTCCACTTTTTCAAGCACGGTGCATCTGGCGCGGACGCTTTCCGGCCAGCCGCTCAACCCGCTCGAAGTGACCTTCATCTATCCTGAACCGGACTCGCGCGCCGAGTACGAGCGCATCTTCAACTGTCCCGTGCGTTTTGATTGCAATGACAATTCGATGACCCTCGATATGCGTTGGGGCAGTCTGCCCGTCCGCATGGCGAATCCGTCCCTGCTGGAGCATTTCGAGCGCTATGCCCGCGACTTCCTGGCCCAGATGGAACGCAAAAACGCAACTACCCAGGCCGTCACCAAAATCGTCCTGGCGCGGCTGGATGATGAGTCGCTGTCCATCGAGAAGGTCGCCCGCGAGATGGCCGTCAGCGTGCGCACCCTGCAAAATCGTCTGGAAGCCGAGGGCGTGGTCTTCAGCGACTTGCTGCGCGACATCCGCCACCGCCTGGCGCAGCAATATCTGCGCGAAAACTACTCGGTGGAACAGATCACCTGCTTGCTGGGATTCTCCGAGCCGAGCGCTTTTCGCAAGGCGTTCAAGAAATGGTCGGGAGTGACGCCGCGCCAGTACCGCCTGGGGGCGTCAGGCATGGCTGCGGGCTGATCTTGCCGCTTAATGAGAAAGGAAGCTTCCATGAGAAATAACGTTGTCATTTTCGCCCATTGTCTCTGCCTGAGCCTGGCGCTTGTGGCGTGCGGCAACCCGCCGGCGACCCCATTGCCGGAAACTGCCGTTGTCCAGGAACCGGCGACGCCATTGCCCGAAACTACCGTTGCCACGCCGGAGGCCCAGGCCCCGGCGGACGATCGGATCACGAACCTACCCGGGCTCCCCGCGTCGTACTACGAAGCCAGCTATGGGAAACTCAAGTACGGCCTCTACGTCCCTGAAAATTACGATCCGTCCCAATCCTATCCCCTGATCATCCATTTGCACGGCTACAGCTACCTGAATTCCGACAATCTCTGGTGGTATGCCGCCGATTTCCAGGCGCGCACGCCAAGCTTCGTCTTCACACCCAAAACGCCGCCGGAATGGGGCGATTGGAGCGGTTGGGGGGACAGCCTTTCCGAACCGATGCAGGTGACGATGGAGGTGTTGGATCAATTGATCGCGGAGTATTCCATTGACGAGTGCCGGTTGTACGTCTACGGCATTTCGATGGGGGGCGAGGGTACCTTCGATCTGCTGGACAAGTACCCCGGCAGATTCGCCGCCGCGATGTCCGTCTGCGGGGGCGGGCGCGCGGCGTGGGCCGGGAACATTGCGCAAACCCCGTTCTGGATGTTTCACGGCGGCCTGGACAACGTGAATCCGCCCGCGCTTACCGAAGACGTCTACCAGGCGCTGGTTGACATCGGCGCGACCCGGATGCGCTACACCAACTATCCCGATCAGGGCCACGAAATCTGGAACACTGCAGCAAGCGAACCGGCGTGGACCGAGTGGATGTTCGACCACTCCCGGTGCGACACGACCTGTCCCATGCCCACCGGCAGCCTCACCCTGAAACTTTCCCGGCCAGATACCGGCACCCTGCGCCTGACGTGGAACGACATCCGCAATCCCGACGAAAAAGCCGACCGGATCTGGTATTACCAGATTTTCGACGGGGAGGATTTGCTCGGCACGACCGAGTTCGACCGGACCACGTTCGATGTTTCTGCGGACAAAGTGTATGGAGCGTTATCGGTGCGCGCGATCAACTACTGTTTTGGCGCATCGGAACGCTCCAACACCGTATCCGGTCGCGATTAGGGGAATTGCTCAGTACTCACTTCTTGCTATCAAGCCTCTCGAAGAAGACGGCAAGCCCAACCGCCGTCACCCCAAAGCCGCAGGCGAAGGCCACGAAGTCGGGATTGAGGCCGGGCGTCAGACGCATCGTTCCGAGCAGTGCGATCCCCGCCGCAAAGTTTGCCAATCCCCAAAGCACGTTGGAGAGCGCAGATGAGCGCCCCTTGACGAAAGGTTTCGCAAACGGGCTGTGGAATCTTCTCCCGGAGATGCCGTTGACGAAGTGCGGGATGCCGTTGGCCCAAAGCAGTCCTGCGAGAAACAGAATCAGCCGGTTCATTCTTTACCGTCCCGCCCCGATGTTCATTGCCTGAAGCGCGCCGGTAGTTCTGGCGACCATGGGCAGGTACAGAAAGTCGGTGGGGGTGAAGGCGGTCCCGGCCTGCAGCTCGTAGGCGCCGATGTCGTAGCCGGCGCCTGAGGGTCGCTTCGCGCCGGTGATGTCGGCGCCGATGCCGGCCTGGGCGCTGCCCACGTTCAACGCGGGGCTGTTCTCCCGCAGTCGGTAGTCGTGCGCGGCGGCATTCACAAACAGCGCGTCCGGTGTCGCCGTGAACGAGTGCGCGTCGTAGCCGAGCCCCTGCCATTCCGCCAGCGTCAGGATGGAGTCGCCGTCGTCGGTGCTGAAGCGGTCCACGACGATGTTGTAATCGCTGGTCAGGTTGACCACCTCCTGGGCGGTGATGCTCCCCCGGTAGCCGTGGAAAGTGTAGAAGATATTGTTGAGCAGCACGTTGTCGGCGCAGCCCTCGCCCATTGTCAGCGCCCACCGGCCATCGTCGGGCATCAGGATCGTGTTGTGCACGATGCGATTGGAGGAGGAGCAGATGGCGCCGTCGCCCTGGAAGACTGCAATGCCGCTGGCGTGGTTGTTGTAAATCACGTTGTTGGCGATGACGCTCTGGCTCACGCCGTCCATATTGATGGCGGAGCCGCCGCCGGCGCCGTTTTCGTAGATCGTGTTCCCCGTCACCTGTCCGTCCGACATGATGCCGTCGCCGCCCATGCTTTCGTCGCCGTTGAGGTGGATGCCGCAATTGGCGTTGTGGTGGCTGACGTTGCCCCGGATGACGAAGCGGTCGCTGCTGTTGTTGACGTAGATGCCGTGTTCGCTGTTGTTGTGGGTGTTGTTGTTCTCGATGAGGATGTCATCGGTGAAGGCGGCAAAGATGCCGGTGCACGTGGCGCTTTGCCCGTTGTCGTGAACGTGGTTGCCGCGTATGACAATGTGATGCGCGTGGGCGTCTTCACCGCCCCGGACGTCAATGCCCCAGTGCGGCGCTCCGGTCACTTCCAGACCCTCGACGACCCAATAGGCGACGGGCGTGTCCCAGTTTTCGATTTCCAGGGCGCTTTGGTGTGAGTTTTGCGTCCCGGGGCCGTTGACGACCACCGTCGCGCCGGGCGCAGCTTTCAGTGTGAGATACCCCGCCGCCGTGCCGGAGTTTTCGAGGCGCGCGCCGGCGTAGGTGCCGCTTTTGACCAGCACGGTATCGCCGGGTTGGAGCTGTTCTACGGCGTGCTGGATCGTCCGCCAGGGAGACGCCTCGCTGCCGACGTTGTCGTCGTCGTCGCCGTCGGCAGCGACGTAGTAGGTGGCGGCGGTCGGCGCGAGGGGCGCGGGCGCGGTTGCATTCTGCGAACCAACCGGGGATGGCTTGGCGCCGCAACTCGTCACAATGAGCAAGACGGTCATAATGATCGAAAGGTATCTCTGTTTTTGCATGGTGTTCTCCTTTTCAGAAAATAGCCCGCCGCTGACGCGGCGGAGGGTTAATAAGGGCGTGTTTTTTCGTGCGGGTA
>DAOUFX010000583.1:0-29048 GCA_034429675.1 Anaerolineae bacterium
CAACTTCTCCCGCCTTGCTTGAGTGGATCGGAAAACTATGTTTCAGTATAGTCAGGAAGGAGGGTTTGTCAATAGAAAATTGAAAAACTGGTCAAAATTGCAGATCAAATTAGACCATATTCCAACAATTAGAACGCGAAAAGTTTGAGATGCATTAGAAATCGCCTGGTTTGTCAGGGTTTTGCGCGGAAAAAATAACTTTGTTCTCTGGTTGACAGATACTCATACCTCCCGTAAAATGTAGTATGGATGTGGAGGGGGGTCGTCATACAACTCCCAAAATACCCTCAATATATTTTGATCTCAAGCATTGCAGGTTAGGAGCTATCCATGACGATGCTTAATGGTGTGCACACAACACCGGAAGCGTTATTGCAGCGTATTGACGCCATCATGCGGGAATTACAAGAGATGCGGCGGTTGCTTATGAGCCAGTCCCGACAAATTGATGAAGACCTTGTCGAACAACTGTGGGGTATCTTGGGACAGGGAACCTGGGAAGAGTATCACGAAGATTTTGATTGGGAGCATTTTGGATGAGCCAATCGCTTAATGCTTTCACCGGAAGTATGATTTATCTGGATACCTTGCCGTTCTATGCTCTGGTGCGCAAGTTGCATCCGGCTGTACGCGATCTGTTTGACCGCATTAAAGAAGGAAAGGTTCAAGCATATACATCCGCGCTTACTTTCGATGAATTGACCCATCGCGTGGTGGTTGCGCTGGCCCGTGAACAAAACGCCAATGTGGAGCCCCCGCGTCATCCACCCCATCTTTCGCTGTTCGCGGAGTTTTATCCCCAGGTTTTACCGGCATTGACCTTGCTGCGCAATTTCCCTAATCTGACACTTTTGGACGTCAGCGCGATTGACTTGATGTTGATGGGCGAAAATATGGCCCGCTGTCACCTCGGTCCGCGCGAGGCGTTGCATCTGGCGGCAATGCAAAAGAGTGGATGCTTTGACATTGTGAGCCATAACACGCTCTTTGATAGTATCCCCGAAGTTCATCGTTACACTTTGGCATGACGTCTTCAACCATTAATAAAAAACGCCCTCCGTATAGCACAGAGGGCGTTTTTGTTGGCACTGGTGAAGCCTTACTCTTCTGTAAGAATTTCGACGCGACCGGTCAACCCCGGCAGCAGGTTCAGATCGGTAGGATCAAGCCGGATGCGCACCGAGAAGCGGGCGTCGGTTGTATTTTGAGCCTCTGTCTTCGGGATGATGGCCTCGACAGTTCCCACTAACGACGTATCGGGGAAAGTGCGCAACGTCACTTCGGCGCGTTGACCTGGGTGAATTGCCGCGACGTGTTGCTCGCTCAAGTTCTGTGTCACAAACCGCAATCCTTCTTCTTGACTGAGCAATGTAACGACCGGGGCCCCTGCCGCCACTTGCGCTTTAGGCGCAACACTCAGCGAGAGCACGATGGCCGGCCAGGGCGCTACCAGGCGCGCATTTTTCAAAGCTTCTTGTGCCTTCGCCAGCTCCCGTTCTGCGTCTTCGATAGCGCGGGCATAAGAAGGCGCGAGCCCTTCCTGCAACCCCGCCAATTTGCGCTCAGCTTGCGCCAGATCGGCTCTGCGCGATTCTCGATCCAATCCCTGGACACTGCGATTGTCCAGCGCGTCGTTGTAGCGCATTTGTGCCAGCTCCCGGTCACGAATGGAGCGCTGCCAGTTGTCGTAGTTGCTTTGTTTTATATCATCCGGCGTCCATTCCCCAAACAAGGGCGTATCGTACGTCTTTTTCGCGTCGGTTTCCACTCGCTTGGCTTGCTCCAGGTTCGTGCGCGCCTCTTCAATGGCCGTGGTCGAATCTTGCAAAGCTGTGCTGGTGATGGCGCGGCGGGCAGAGACAACTGATTGTTCGGCGTCGGCGAGGTCGCGTTCCCATTGTTGCTGCGCGCGCTCCTTGTCAATCTTGGCGCGGTCCAGGGTCATTTGGGCATTGTCCACGGCACGTTCCAATTCCGTCGTTTCCATTTCGGCCAAAACATCGCCGGCGGCGACAACATCGCCGGGCTTCACGTGAAGGGCCATCACTTGCCCGCTGATGCCGCCGCTGAATCCAAGCGCCAGGCTCGGATAAGGGGAGGACAGTTCCCCGTCGGCAATGATGGTGCGTCCTTCAGGCGCCGGTGTGACCGGCGTTGCTTCCGCAGTCCCCTCGGCGGTCGCTTCTGTGACCATCGCACTGGCCGGCACCTCAACGGTTCGTTGACATGCCGCCAAAAACAAAATCGCCGCAAGAACCAAAACTAAGTTGAATAGACGTAATTTCATTTTCTCGATTCTCCAATTCTGGAATGTTTAAGTCTGCGCACACCCACAGACCAGAATGCACTTACCAGGCTTCCCGCAAAATCTGCGTGACCTTGCGGCGAACTGTATTCCGCGCTGCCAACGCAGCGCTGATCACACTGGCCAACACGACCATGATCAAGATGGCCGTCACTGTCATCCAGTCAAACGTCAGATGGGTGGGAGTATTGCGCATCATGTTGTTGCTGATGTAAAACACGTAGCCTAAAATAGTCCCGGCCGTGACCCCGGCCAACGATGCGCTGACCGTCATCATCACCGACTCCAGCGCAAAGGTCCCCACCAGATTTCGCCGGCGCATTCCGATCGCTTTCAGCATCCCGATCTCCATCCGCCGCACGTAGACTGCTACATAGACCACGGCAAACACGCCGAAAATGCTGGTGACGAACGAGAGCACCGTCATAATTAACATCAATACGCGCATCGTGCGCATGGATTGCTCGGTGGTGCGGACATCTTCGGCTGTGGATTGGATCCATACCGAGGCTTTGTCGGCGAACAGTTTGCGCAAATCGCTCACGACCTCGGCTTCATCGGCGCTGGGGATGGCCGTCGCCAGAATACGCCCGATGAGCGGGCGTTCGCGCTCTGCGTCCGTGCAGATCCCGGTGACGCAAAGCGACTCTTTGGTGGGATCGGTCGTCAGGCGGATGTAGGTATCCAATGAGACAAACCCTGGCGATTGCCCCCAACGCACGTAATTCTCATTGCGCGATAGCCCCTCAAACCCCGGCATGCGCTCGATGAGGCCGATGACCCGCATCAACGCAACGTGGTCCTTGCCGGCGCCGGGCACGCGAATGACATCGCCGACGTTAATGTCCATATACTCCGCATAGCCGGCCCCCAGGATGATGGTGTCCGGTTCGGCAAGAATCGTCGCGAACATCTCCGGCCCCCCCTGGGCATATTCGGTCAGGTCGCTATAGACAATGCTGTCAAGTGAGCCGGTAAGTCCTTGAACTTGTACCGCCGCGTCGCGCAAGGTAACGCGGTTGGTCACGCTCGAATTGTAGCTTGAGGTTAATCCGACGGCCTTATCAATACCTGGTACGGCCTTGAATTCCTGCATAAAGCTGGGTTTCAGATTATTCTCATTGTTCTCATCGCCGAAATAATACCAGCCCCACTGTGCGATGCTGGCAATAATCGGCGAACCATTGCTGAAGCGCGCGGTTGTGTCGTAGTTGCGCTGTTCCAGGGCCGTCATCGTCCCCAAAAAAGTCGGCAACGTGGCGCTGAATACCACCATCAGCGAGATCACGGTGTTACGTTGCTTGGCGCGGATCAGGTTCGGCCCGGCAAAGAAAGCCAATCGCGGCGCAATGAGACTGCTGATAGCAATCAAAATACGTTCAAAAGGAATGGTCAGGGCGTAAAACAGCAGGCTCACACCGATGACCAGCAATGCCATCCCGCCAAACATGAAAATGCTGACGATAGATTCGTTGCCCTGAACATAGAGGAAGTTATTGCCGATGAAAATAATCAACCACATGATGGTCAGGACGACCCCGGCGATAACGATCCGCACGTCGAACTTACGCGACCGCAATTTTGTCAGGTCTTCAATTTGAATGTTGTCGGCCGAACCGGGGTTGATCGCGTAGCGAATTTTGGTGGTCGCCGCCTTACGCGCCGGCGCCAGCGCCGAAAGTCCGAGCACAACGATCGCGATCAGCGACGCGCGCACCATGGCCGCCGTCGTGACCGCCATGTGGAACTCAATGCCGAGTTCTGCGATCTCCCCACCGGCGTTAGAAATCAGTGTATTGGCAATCGGCGAGACAACCCAAAAACTAAACGCCTGCCCGCCGATAAGGCCGAATCCTACCCCCAACGCGCCGATAATGGCGACTTCGATCATCACCATGTTAAAAAGGTGATGTTGTTTGGCTCCCAGAATGCGCAAAAAGGCCAGATCGCGCCGGCGCTCTTCGACATTGGTGTTGACGATGGAGTAGATGAGCAAGCCCACCACGCCCATCACCAGGAATCCATAAACTGCGCTGAGCGAACGCAGAACGGAGAAGGCCACATCGGTGTAATCCAAAGCCCGCGCCTTTTCGAGGGTAAAAGCATACGTCTCAATGTTATTGGTCGAACCCGCCAATGCGTCGTATAAGCTCTCGGCGATGCGACGCACGCGGAAAATGGAGGTTTGGGTATTGATCGAACCGTACACCGTCTCATCCAGCACAACGATCAGACGCTCGGCGCGTCCGGGCAGGCCTAGCCAATCCTGCACGGTCGCCACACTCGCCAGAATGCCGTTTTGCCCTCCTCCGCCTAAGCCGGTTGCCAACGCAATGCCGCTCACCGTAAAATGCCGTGTCACCCGGCTGGCGCTGTTATTATCCGGTAATTCGTATCCCTTCTGCCGCGAGACCGGCAAGAGATAGCTCAGGTCAATTTCGTCGCCAACTTTGAGCCCGAAAGTGTCAGCGGTGACGCGCAACAGAACCACGTGATCGTTATCCAGGATGTAGTCGCCTTCAAGCATCGTGATTTGCCCCAACTTATCTTCGGGAGTTCGGGCCACCAACGAGGCGTTTCCCGGCTGCTTGCCGCCCTGAATTTCAACCGTTGCCATAAACCGTGGGTAGATTGCTTTAACCTGCGGGTGAGCTTTCTGAAAAATGGCCGACAGTGTATCCACTTCTACGAACTGGCTGGCGCTGATTTCGGAACGGGTTATGGCAATATCGTGTTCGCCGGCCTCGCGTTCGACCAATTCGACGATCTGGCGCTGTAGCGACTCGACGCCGTTGTTCAGAGTGACCAGCATCGCCGTCACTACAAACAGGGCCAGCACCATGATGAAAGTTCGCGCTTTGTGGCGCGAGAAACTTTTGAGAACATATTTTGAAATCATAGATTGTCGCTCGCTGTTCAGGGGAGACTGTTATTTAGTTCCCGTTATCCTCAACGATAAACCCATCGCGCAACTGAATCAGGCGGGTTGCAAACTTCGCCATGCGCGGGTCATGGGTCACGTAGACAACGGTTGTGCCTTTCTCGCGATTCAAGCGAGCAATAATCTCCATGACCTCAAAGCCGGTGGCCGAATCCAAATCACCGGTGATTTCATCGCCAATAAGGATAGGCGGATCGTTCGCGAGGGCGCGGGCAATGGCCACCCGCTGCTGCTGCCCACCGGAGAGCTCGCTGGGATAATGCTGAGCGCGATCGTCCAGCCCGACGCTTTTCAACAGCGCTTCCGCTTTGCGCCGGCGGTCGCGCCTCGGGGTACCTATCAGGGACATCGGCACCTCGACGTTTTCGCGTGCGGTGAAATTTGCCAGAAGGTTGTAGTTCTGGAAAATGAATCCCATTTTGATCAGACGCAGTTCTGATAGACGATCTTCTGAAAGCGATACCACATTTTCGTTGTCCACGATAATGTGACCCCGGCTGGGTTCCTCCAGACCGCCGATAATATTGAGCAGCGTAGTCTTGCCGGAACCGCTAGGCCCCATCAAGCACACAATCTCACCGCGTAACACATTCAGGGTGACGCCACGTAGGGCTTGTACGGCCTCTCTTCCCATCAGAAAGGATTTGTGGACGTTGTCCACCTGAATGAGCGGCGCCTGTGTCTCTACCGATTGCTTGTCTTGTTTCATACTATCCTCAGGTTATAGCATTCAATATGTGAAGGCGAGGTCTACGTCAGGCAACTCATGCCTGATCTTCGTTTATCGCACCAGAACCGTCATACAACGCGGCGCTATGCGCTTTTATTCGACCGTTGCCCATAAACTCGAGTGAGCCAGGTTTCAGAATACCAGAGTTTTCCTGCAACGTCCACTGTAAAAATCAACAGGGAGTAAGGTTGAGAGTTTCACATCTGCCCGATTTGATAAGCTGAACGGCCTCTCCAACATGCTCCCGAAGGGACTTTGCGCAACGCCTATACGAGCTTATCCAGGGCCTGTCACAGGAGTTCGGTGAAATTGTCGCAAATTTGTCGCAGCGTGCCGCAAACATAGGATGGGGTGATGTCCATTACAATTTTCACTCCTCGCCATACATGCGCTTCCAAAGCTGCATATCTTCTTCAGAGAGTCCGTCAGAGGAGGGTTTTTCTTCGGGCTTAATCAAACGCTGTTGGTGCTTTTGCACACGGGGACTGAGTCTGCGCGGCGTCTTGGGCCGTGTTGGCCGCGGCAAGGGAGTTGGCCCTGGATCATCCGGGTTGCCGAACAACGCCATCCACCCGGCCACTTCTTCGGCAGATAGGCCATCTTCCTCTTCTTTTTTTATGTTAAGCGGCGGTGTGGGTTTGGTGGCGTTTGGTGAAACTACACTCTTTTTCCGAGGGCGGCGCGGTTGTACTGACGATGCATCTTCAGGCAAATCATGAAAAACTGTGAGCCATTCCTGGATTTCTTCCGCAGAGATTTCATCCGGTTTCTCACTGATGAGCGGTTCTGGAAGATTTTTCGGTTCCTGGCCGGTTTGTTCGCCGATGTTGCGTGTTGTGTGCCCACGGCTGGGCTCTGCCGGGATAGCCGGACCATGCGCCGGCGGCGTGCGATCCGGTTTCCGTGACTGTTTTGCCGGCTGTGACTGCGGTGAACGAGGACGGGGGCTTTGCGAGGGAGAAGGCGCAGCCGGTGTTTCGGGTTCTGGGAAAATTTGCATCCAGGCCGCCAATTCTTTCTCGGAGAGTCGTTCGGGTTTTTCTTCTTCCATTGCTGGGGATTTGGCCAGTTCCTTGGCAAACTCCTGTGCCGACAACACCCGCGCCCCAACTCCCCGTGCATTATCGAGCACCTCACGGTCTGACGATACCACCGTCCAGTTCCCCGCGTCGGGTAAATGCCCCAGCCTTTCCTTAATAATGCGATCCGCAGTGGTACGCCGCTGGGCCGCAAACACGACTTTGATTTCCGCATTGGACAATACCGGCGCATATCCACCGGGAATGCCGCTATCGAAAACGACAACCGCCTTGCGACGCACCCGTCCTGCCCAGGCGCGCAGCTTTAGGATAAGTTTGACCTCATCGTGCTCTTCTTCGAGGTCAATATCGGGCAACGCTGCAATCACATTGTGACCGTCAATTAAATAGGGCATCTTTTCCTCACTGGGTTGGGATGATCCCGCCTGGCGGAACCGTTGTGTGGCGCTATGTCATTCACCCCATCAAAAAATGACACAATAAACCCGCGTCACATCACTGACGCGGGTTTATTGCCATCAATGGGTTCCTACTGACTGGAAGTGAGGCAAACAGGACGAAACTTGTATCCATACGCAATGGTCCCGTCCTCTCCCTGGGTTTGAATACGTCGCGTTACCATCTCCACAGGCATCCCAATTTCAACATCGCGTGGCGCAACATCGGTCAATTGAGCGGTAACCATAGGACCTTCAACTAACTTGATGAGTGCAACGGTATAAGGGGCGTATGTTTCAAAACCTTCCGGCGCGCTGAAGACAGTGCTGAATGAATAAACCTCACCCCGGCCGCTCAAAGTGTAAGCACGTTTGGCCGGTTGATTGCACTCTGGACAGATATCTCGCGGAGGAAAAATCTTCACGCCACAATGATCACAGACTTCACCTTCTAACCGATAACGCTGTCCTCTTAATCGCCAATCGTGTGCGACTTTGTGCTCCATACTTCTTCTCCTTTAACTTTATTCTTACCTAATTATACTTTAGGTTAGATGAAATACAATGGTTCTCAGGTACCGTGTGCATTAGATTCACAAAAAGATGTTGCTATCCAAGCGCCTCAAAGATATGAGTGATAATCGTTGCGCCGCTGCCGCCAATGTTTTGTGTCATTCCTAATCTGGCGTTAGGAACTTGATTAACCCCGGCCAGTCCACGCAACTGTAAGACAGTCTCCGCAACTTGATAGAGCCCGGTTGCGCCGACCGGATGTCCACGCGCCTTGAGGCCACCCATTGTACAGGTGGGAATCCGACCCTGCAGCGTAATCTCGCCATCCAGGGCCAGCCTTACTCCTTGTCCTCTCTCGGCAAAACCTCCCGCTTCCAGGCTCAATGCTGCCATAATCGTGAAAGCATCGTGTAGCTCAAAAAAGGAAATATCCTCGGGCTTGACCCCCGCTTGTTGATAAGCCTTTCGGACCGAGAGGGTCGCTGCCTCCAATGTCAATGGGTCTTTGCGATCATGTACGGCCAATGGTGCTGTCCCGACACTTGATGCACATATCCTGACCGGTGCTGTGCTTAACGAACGGGCATACTCGGCCGGCGCCAACACCACGGCCGCTGCGCCGTCGCAAACCGGCGAAGCGTCCAACAATCCGACCGGCGATGCAATCATACCGGCGCGTATGTAGGACTCTTGGGTTACTTTGGTATGAAACATCGCATAGGGGTTGTTCATTCCGTTTTTGTGCGCGTTGATGGCAAAATTAGCGAAGTCCTCGCGCTTCCAACCGAACTCATGCATATAACGTCTCATCAACAATGCATTGAGCGCCACAAATGAAATACCCTGGCTGACCTCGTACTCAGCATCGGCCGCCATTGCCAGCATCGCCGTCGTCTGACGCCCTGAAGTATCGGTCATCTTCTCGATACCCAAAACCAGCACAAGATCTACAAGACCGCTGGCGATGGCCATATATCCAACGCGCAACGCCGCCGACCCTGATGCGCAGGCGGCCTCGACCCGCAGCGCTTCGACGCCCACCATGCCCATAAAATCTACGACGAGCGCCCCAAGATGGGATTGTCCGGTAATCTCGCCGGACAACATATTGCCTACATAAACTGCATCTACTCGATCAACGTTGGCATCTTCCAGCGCTTTCAGCCCTGCCTCAAGCGCTAAATGCCGCGGGCTGGTGGTCCAATGCTCACCCACCGGAGTCTGCCCGATGCCAATGATGGCTACATCACGCATGAAACCTCCTCACTATTCCATCCGCAATTTATTGCGGTACCGCACGTACACACCATAGTCAATCTCAGTGCGTCGTCGAATATAATCCGCGACTTTGGGCGCCTTGTTCCGTCGCCCCACAATAGCTTCTGTCACTTGCCAGGCAAACACATCGGACCCCGCGCCAGAACCAAAACTCACCAGCAATATCTTGTCGCCAGGCTGAGCAATATCCAGAACTGCTGAAAAACCTGTAATGGCTGCCCCGGCGTATGTGTTGCCAATGACGCCGCTGATCAGGCCGGGTTCAATTTGCGTGGTCGAGAATCCCAATCGCTTGGCGGCCCGCTGCGGGAATTTCACATTGGGCTGATGAAACACCGCGTAAGCAAAATCTGTCGGTTTTAGCTGTAGCGCATCCATCATCGCCTGCGCGGCAGCCTCAACATGGTGAAAATACCCCGGTTCGCCGGTGAATCGCCCGCCATGGCGAGGATAGTGCTGGTGTGCGCGCCTCCAGAAATCCGGTGTGTCGGTCACATACGACAACGATCCCTGGCAGACTGCCAGCGAGGCCTCGGCGGGACCGACAATCAACGCGGTGCCGCCGCAGGCAGCCGTGAATTCCAATTCGTCTCCCGGTCGTCCCTGGGCGGTATCGGCGCCAATGGCCATTGCATACGCGCCCATTCCTGACCCTACCAATCCCATGGCCGCCTGTAGCGCTTCAGTGCCGGCCTTGCAAGCAAATTCCATGTCGGCGGCGAGTAAATAAGGCGTAGCGCCAATGGCTTCGGCCACAATGGTGGATGAAGGCTTGACCGCATAAGGCGGCGACTCACTGCCGACCCAAACGGCACGCAACAACATTGGATCAATATCAGCTCGCATCAACGCATTGCGGGCAGCTTCAATCGAGATCGTCACGGCATCTTCATCTATACCGGCTACGGCTTTTTCCTTGATCGGGCCCCCACCTTCACCAGACCAGACTCGTGCAATTTCCGCGTTGGTGATACGGTACATTGGAATGTAGGAGCCGTACCCAACGATGCCTACCGGATGGGCGGGTTGCATGATCCGATAATTTTCCATAAATCAGTCCCCTTGGTCAGGGAATGAAACTCTCCCAGTTCTTAGCTCGGCCAACAATGCTTCGGCTTTATCTGTGCGAATTGTCCCTTGCCGAACCATAGCTTCAGCAATAGTCGAAATCTCCTCGCCGCTTGCCCCTGCCGCAATGGCGACTTGCCGGGCGTGCAGACTCATATGGCCACGTTGAATACCTTCCGTTGCCAATGCCCGCAATGCGGCCAGGTTTTGCGCCAGACCAACACTGACGACGATTGCGGCCAGATCGCTGGATGTTTTCACTCCCAAGATTTTTAAGGCAATGTGTGCCGCCGGATGGACCCGCGTTGCCCCGCCTACTGTGCCCAACGCCATCGGCATTTCCAATGTCCCGACCAAATGCCCCTGTCCGTCGCGTTGCCATGTGCTTAGGCTCGTGTACTGCCCATCGCGTGCGGCATAGGCATGAGCGCCAGCCTCGACGGCGCGCCAATCGTTGCCAGTTGCGAGAACGACCGCATCTACGCCATTCATGATTCCCTTGTTATGCGTCGCAGCTCGGTATGGATCAGCCGCCGCAAACGTTCCTGCCCATTCAATGCCCTGCGCAACCTCCGCACCTGAAAATGTGTCAAAGGCCAGGACCGCTTCAGGGACTGACACTCGCGCGCGGGCTAAACGCCGGTCTGCCAGATTACTTAAAATCCGCAGGACTGCTTTGCCACCCGACAGGGTCTCCAACACTGGCGCCAGGCGTTCACAGGCTGTGTTAATCACATTGGCTCCCATTGCATCGCGTACATCATATAACACATGCACGATAAGCATAGGCGGTTGCGCATCCAATATACGCACTTGTATGTCGCGCGCTCCTCCACCCAAACGAACCAGCACCGGATCTATTGCATTCACTGTAGATAACAGTTCATCCCTGCATGCCAAAATAGCGTTCTGAGCCATCAGAAGATCGGGGACGTGAAGTAACTGAATTTGTCCGATCATAACCGGATCGTCGCAATCGGCAAAGAAGCCACCGCCTTCACGAGCCAATTTGGCCGCATAGGATGCTCCGGCTATGACAGAAGGTTCTTCGATGACCATCGGCACAAGAACGTCATGGCTGTTGATCAGAAAATTGGTGGCGATACCCATAGGCAAGGTATATTGCCCAATAACATTCTCAACCATGTCATTGGCGCGATTGAGGTTTGACTCCGAATCACCTCTAAGCGCTTGCTTTTCAGCTTCGGTGAGGCCCACCTGTTGAGAAACTAGTTCCAGACGTTCCTCAAAAGAGCGAGCGTAAAACCCGGATAATCGTGAAGTGCGTTCTTCCATCGGCATCCATGTGCTCCAATTACAATTTTTACCTGGGCATATCATAACATACTCACTCTCTCAAAAGCTACCAGAATGCTTATTGATAGCTTCTGACGCCTCTTCTCAGGATTTTCTAATCTTGCGTTCTTTTCAATCCGGTATATTCTCAAGGTATGCCACGACAAACCTTGTGTCATCATCAAAACTTTGCGGAGTGAGCATACCGTGCTACGTGAATTACATATCGAAGACTTTGCCATCATTGACGAATTGCATTTAACGTTAGAGCCCGGATTGAATATTCTGACCGGTGAAACCGGCGCCGGCAAATCCATCTTGATTGATGCCGTCACTTTGATTTTGGGGGGGCGCGCCGATGTCACGGCGATACGTACCGGTGCAGAGCGAGCAAGAGTTGAAGCGCTCTTCACCTTATCGTCCGTTCAACAACAACGATTCGCTCCTTTGATCAATCGTGAGGAATTAGAAGGGGATGACCCCGATGTGCTTTGGTTAAGTCGCGAATTGCGCAGCAACGGGCGGACCGTGGCTCGTGTCAATGGTCGAGTTGTTCCATTGAACATTATCCGCGAGATTGCTGAAGGTCTGGTGGATGTTCATGGTCAAAGTGAGCATTTGAGCCTGCTGCGTGTTAGCGAGCACCTTATCTTGTTAGATCGTTTTGCCGGGCTAGACCCTTTACGAAATCAGGTTGCTGATCTGGTTCGCCAAATTCAGGCCGTGCGCAATGAATTGAAGCAGTTGCGGCAGAATGAACGCGAGCGCATGCAGCGCATAGACATGTTGCGGTTCCAGGTGGACGAAATCCGCTCGGCAAACCCAAAACCGGGTGAACAATCGGAGTTGGAAGCAGAACTGGTTCGGTTATCCAATGCCGAGCAGATCACCGCATTAACCAGCGGTTTGCTCACTTTGTTTGAAGAGGGTACCGAAAGACGACCTTCCTTTCTTGATTTGTTGGGGCAGAGCCAGCGCGACATGAATACTCTGGCGCGCATAGACGCTACGCTTATGCCGCAGACTCAACTGCTGGAAGAAGCCGGGTATCAGATTGAGGATCTGATTCGCGTTTTACGCGATTATTCAAACAGAATAGAGTTTAATCCCCGCCGCCTGACGTCGGTCGAGGAACGCATTTCATTGCTACGCCGGTTGGAACGCAAGTATGGTGGTAATCTCGAAGAAATTCTTGCGTATGCACAAGAAGCCGCTTCCGAGTTAGAAACGCTCGAACACAGCGACGAGCGCATTGGAGAACTTGTGGAACAGGAACAATCTCTGATCAATCAGTGCGCAGAGTTATCGCTAGCATTATCTGAGAAACGTCAAGAGGCTGCGGGGCTCTTATCCAGGGGCATTGAAGTAGAACTGAATGATTTGCGGATGGAAGGAACCAGAATCGGTGTCACATTCACCTGGCATGACGATCCCACAGGACTTCCTTTAAAAGTTGGGGTACCTGAGAGTAAGACCGTGACCAGCGCCGACATTGAGACGCGGAATGCAACTATCGTAACCCACGCAGCCTTTGATAGCACTGGAATAGATCGTGTCGAATTTGTTGTTGCGCCGAATGTGGGAGAAGGGTTGAAGCCGATGACCCGCATCGTCTCCGGTGGGGAAACAGCGCGTCTTATGCTTGCTATCAAAGCGGTGCTCTCACGGGCTGACCAAACGCCTACCCTTATTTTTGATGAAATTGATCAAGGCATTGGAGGACGTGTAGGTGCAGTCGTTGGGGCCAAACTTTGGCAGCTCACCGCGGATTGTGGCGATGATACCATGCCTCCTCATCAAGTTTTATGTATTACCCATCTTCCGCAACTGGCGGGCTTTGGGGACAGTCACTTTCATATCCAGAAGCATGTTATGGAAGGTCGTACTACGACCCAGGTGATTCGATTAGATGAAGAATCTCGCATTGCAGAGCTTTCACAAATGTTAGGAACCCAGGGAATATCTGCGCGGCAGGGTGCGTTAGAAATTCTCGGTCAGGCAGAAATCATTAAGAATAAAGGGAAAGAATTACGTCAGTAGTAGCCCAAACCGTGCAATCTGTCCAATCTTTAACTTAGTAGCATTCGACATTTGCTCAAGACTGGAAGCCGTTTATAATTAGCATGATTGTTTGGGTGTACAAACTCAAAGAGAACCTGTTCAAATCAAAACAGTACTGGATCATGGGGTCTTACCCCTCTTCACCTATCAAATTAAGGACGGTCGAAGATGGCGTTAAAAGGTAAATTGGAAGATTTCGGTATCACCCAATTACTGAACTTGATCAATCTGGCGCGTAAAACAGGCACCCTCTATCTGGAGGGTGGGCATAAGGAGGCGCACCTTTGCTTTCGGGAAGGCAAGCTCATCTTTGCAGCGATGAGTGGCATTGATGACGGCCTCCCGGCCATTTTGCAACGCGCCAATGTTTTCACGGCAGATCAGGTTCGGTCCATTCAGGCAAACATGCCTAACAAGTCGGATAGCGACATCGCGAAGCTGCTAATTACCAGTAAACGTTTGGATCAACAAGTGGTCATTAAAAGTATTCGCGACCATATCCTTGACTTGGTCTACAATGTCTTTGCATGGAATGAAGGCACGTTTCGGTTTGAACCTACCAAGCTTCCCGTGCAAGGAAAGATTACAACTTCGATTGCGCTTGAAAACGTCATTATGGAAGGGAGTCGTCGTCTGAAAGAGTGGGAACGACTACAGGATGAGCTTCCAGATCTCGATATCTCCCTAAAGTTTGCAGATCGCCCCACCACTCCTTTGCGCGATATTAATCTCAGCGTCGAGGAATGGCGTGTCATTTCATTTATCAATCCTCGCAACACCATTCGCCAGATAGCCCAGTTCAACAACATGAACGAGCTACAAATTCGCAAGATTATCTATAGCTTGCTTCAAGCGGGCTTGGTTGAAGTCATCCGACCACCACGGCCGGCAACGGCACCAACGAGTACTGCCGCGAAACCCAGTGGTGAATCCACAACAACGCCAAACGTACAACCTGAAATGCGTCGTCCTGACGTAAAGCGGGGTCTTGTTCAAAAGCTAATCAGCCGGATTCGGGAGTTGTAGGCCATGCAAACACTTAAGATTGTTGTGACCGGACCTTTCTCATCTGGAAAGACTGAATTCATTCAGAGCATTAGTGAAATTGATGTTGTTTCGACCGATCGCAAGATCACTCGAGAGTCTGAGCGTATCAAGCAACAGACAACAGTGGCCATGGATTTTGGTCGTATCACCATTGATGATGAGCTCATTCTCTATTTGTTTGGAACACCAGGACAGAAACGCTTCGACTTCATGTGGGAAATCCTTTCCGAAGGTATGTTGGGATTTATTGTTCTAGTGGATAGCACACGCCCTGAGACATTTCGTGAGGCGCGACGCATTCTGGATACATTCCGTAGCTATTCCCCGGTGCCTTACATCGTTGCTGCAAACAAGCAGGATCTCGAGGACGCATGGCCAGCCGAGGATTTGCGCATTGTCTTACGGGTCGAATCCAGTGTTAAGGTTGTCCCATGTGTCGCCAAGGATAAGGAAAGCGTTAAACAAGTTCTATTAGAGTTGCTTTACTCCATCATCGAACTTATGGATGGCGAGTAACCCTTTTTAACCTAATTGCAACGGCCCTTTTTGTTTCCGGTATCGAGCTCATGATATGATTAAACAGCAGACCAAGGTCAGAATATAATGAGTTCATTTGTCACGGACCGAGGTATTGTTCATTACGAGACTTTTGGGCGTGGGAAGCCTGTTGTCTTGTTGCATTGTTGGTTGGGATCGTGGAACTATTGGTATTCAACCATGGAGTATCTTGCGGCACAAAAGTACAAAACGTATGCGCTAGATTTTTGGGGCTTTGGTGACTCCGCCAAACAGGGTTCTTTTTCCGTGCTTGAATATGTAGAAATGGTAGACCAGTTTATGGAGCGTATGGGACTGGACCAGGCACGGGTCATGGGACATTCGATGGGAGGAACGGTATCTCTCTATTTGACCTTAGAGCATCCTCGCCGCGTTTCCAAAGTTGCCGTTGTCGGTTCACCTATTGTGGGATCCGGGTTGAGCCTCTTGTTGAAGATATCCGGCTACCGTCAAATTGCTCGAATTATGTATGCAATTCCAGGTTTTTTGCCTACGCTGCTCAAGGCGCTTTCGGTGACTTATGCCAACGATTGGCGCGCACTCTATGGCATGTTGGCCAAAGATTCTTCGCGCACAACATTTGAATCGTTTTCTGCCAGTATTCGCGACCTGAGGCATGTGGATTTGCGTCCGCGCTTAGGAGAATTTCAGATTCCTGCTATGGGAATCTTTGGCCGCAAAGATAATATCGTTAATCCCAAACAAGGGGAGTTAATGCGCAAAGGCATTAAAAGTCACTCGGTGCATTACTTTGAGAACTCAGGGCATTTTCCAATGCTAGATGAGACCGAACTGTTCCACAAAACCATATTGGATTTTTTGTCAGATACGTGAGTGATAGTTCAATTCGCCAAGCGTACTATTTCCCTAATAAGATCTCGCGCATTTTGCTTATGGCGATGCATAAAGTAATTGGGGACAATGGAATGTATGCAGTTCTCAATACCGCCAGACTGCAACAGATGGTTGACCGTTATCCAGCACCGAACTTCGAGCCGGGGCTAACTTTTGATGAAATAGGCAGGCTGTTCCAGGCGATTGAGGGCATCTATGGTGTTCGGGGCGGTCGGCGATTGAGCCAGCAGATAGGGCATGTATGTTTTCAATATGGCATGGATGGCTTCGGTGGTTTTATTGGTTTGGCGGATTTCTTGTTGCGTTTGCTGCCGATGACCATGCGCATTCATATTGGAATTGAAGTTTTAGCCGAAATTCTGAATCTTTACTCAAACTGTCATGTAGTTCTTGGAGAAGATGACGATAGCTATCTTTTCATTTTGGATCGGTCGGGATTGTGTTGGGGTAGACATACTGAAGATCCTTCCTGCACTTTGCTGGTTGGGTTGGTAGAGGAATCGTTGTACTGGGTAAGTCGAGGACGACGATTCTTGGTGGAAGAGACCTCGTGCATGGCATGCGGCGATCCTATGTGCATTATTCGCATAGATAAGAAGATTGTTAACTAAGTCGCGTGAACAGGTGAGCTGTGCGAAAAGTCATATTGCGGGACAAAAGAAAAATACCTCCCTTTAATGAGCCGGCACGGGAACTTAGTGTGCGGAACAAGCCTTTGTGGCTTCATCAACGTGATGTGTTGGCAACTTTTACTAAGGAAGAACATGAGGTTGACTCAATTACTGAGATTGAGTCGGAACGGACCCCAACATTAGTTTATCGGGACAACCTCTACTTTGATGAATATTTTATCGAAGAATTTATTACGCGGGCACAACAATCTGGCAAAGCATGTCAGGTGGCGTTTTCACTAGATGATCGGGCTATTTCTGGTCAGGCCAGTTATTTACAACGTGGAATCCGTCGTCAGGGGAATTATTTTGTTGCGGATCTTTGGTATTATCCTTACGGAATCGAGCCGGTGGTGCGTCCTTTAATCATTGACACAGAACCTCGTGAGCTCGGATTCTATCATGTTCCCACACATATGTCAGACGCTTACGGCGATCTTGTCTATCATCTACCTTCAAAACCATTCTTATCCATTGAACACTGGATGCATGTGTTACATGCTAACATTGACTTCGGTATTTTTGCTATTGGTTCGCGGTATGAAAAACGGCTGAACAACGATGTTGGTATGGTTCTTAAGATGCTGTGGCGTGGTATACTTGAACGTAGGCAAGTTATGACTACGTCAAGTATTGTGGAAATCGGGAAGAATTGCACGGTTGACCCTACGGCTGTGATTCAGGGCCCTTCTTTTATTGGTAACAATGTAAGTATTGGTCCAGGGGTTATTGTGCGAAATTGCATCATAGGAGACAATGTAACTATTGATCATGGATGTCAGTTGATGTTAAGCGTTGTTGGGAATGGCACTTTTTTGCCGTTTCGCGCAGCGCTTTATCGAACTGTTCTGATGGAAGATTGCATGGTTGCCCAAAACACTTGCCTGCAGATGTGTGTGGTTGGGCGAGGTTCATTTATTGGCGCCGGGAATACATTTACAGACTTCAATCTGGTAGATCGGCCTATTCGTGCTCCCTACGGGGGGCGTTTGGAAGACACGGGGATGACAGCAATTGGTGGCGCTGTTGGACACAATGTTCGCATTGGGTCAGGTATGATCATTTTTCCTGCACGTATGATTGAATCCGATGTTATTTTATTAGCTTCTCCTGAACGGCGGGTGATTTCTAAAAATATCTACTACGAAGACAGCGACCACTTGAAACTTGAATCTGGCGAACAGCTTCATCCACGGTTGTACCCGCGTGACTGAGAAGGGGAGGTATGGATTCATTTGCATTTATTATTCATCCGATTGATCCAAAACGTGATGTAGCTCGAAAGTATCCATTTTTAGGAAAGGTTTTGCCTGAGGCTGTCATTCATCTGGTTTGCCGTTTTTGGCCGCCCGTTCAATTATCCAAGATTACTGGACTCAAATCATCCGCAACCGGTAAAGTAATAGAAGGCTGGCTGATAGCGGTACCTTACACTCCCCAACGCATGTTGTCTTTGCCACCCAAGGAAGTTTATCGTAAAATTATCACTGCTGGACATATGGCCGAAGAATTGGGAGCAAAGATTTTAGGATTAGGCGCGTATACGTCGGTAGTTGGAGATGGTGGTCGCACGATTGCAAATGAGCTGGAAATTGCGGTCACCTCTGGAGACAGTTACACAGCTGCTGTTTCTGTTCACGCCGTCAGGAATGCTGTGCGGCAATTGGGAATTGATCTTTCAAAAACATTATTAGCCGTTGTAGGGGCGGCGGGCGCCATCGGTACCATAGTGTCGCAGTTGTTCGCGCCGGACGTTGCGCAGATGCTATTGATAGGAAGACAAACGGATGGCTTACAGGCTGCGGCAGAAAAAGTGCGCGTTTCTGGATGCTCCAATGTTATTGTGTCAACAAATATTTTGGATATTCAGAACGCAGATGTCGTTGTCACAGTTACCAGTTCTGGGGGCAACTTGATTCGCCCAGATATGCTCAAAAGTGGCGCGGTAGTTTGTGACGTATCACGCCCACGTGACGTTTCTTGGCAAGTGAGCAAAACTCGTGATGATGTCCTGGTAATTGACGGGGGGCTAGTGCGCGTTCCTGGCAACGTGGACTTTGGGTTCGATTATGGGTTACCCCCCGACTTGACGTATGGATGTTTTGCGGAGACAATAGCATTAACTTTTGAAGGGTTATTTGTAGATTACTCAATTGGCAAAGACCTTTCACTAGAGCAGGTCCGTCGCATTGATGGGTTGGCAACAAAACATGGGTTTGAACTGGCGGCTCTGCGAAGCTTCGAAAAGAAACTAGATGAATCGCGAATTCAACAACTCAAAACAAAGGCGCACATCGGGAACCACACGATCGTAGGGTCGTTGGCAGGAGGTAGAGAATGAGTGATGGTCGCATCCTGGTGGTAGAGGACGATTTCGATATTTCCAATATGCTGCAGTTGTATTTCAAATCGCAAGGCTACGAGGTCTATGTAGCTCCACGCGGGGGTGTGGCATTGGAAATGACGCGGCAAAAGATGCCCAATGTAATCGTATTGGATATCATGTTGCCCGATATAGATGGGTATGAGGTCTGCCGTTTGTTGCGGACCAATCTTCGTACAAGTCACATCCCCATCATTTTCCTGACGCAGAAGGATGAGCGTAGTGATAAGATCCATGGCCTGGAATTGGGTGCGGATGACTACATCACTAAGCCTTTTGATGTGGAAGAATTGCGGCTGCGTGTGCGTAACACCATCAAGAGCGCTCAGGTCGCGAGTCTTACCAGCCCAAGTACAGGATTGGCCAGTGGGCGGTTGATCGAGCAGCAGTTACGCGAGTTAATGCGCCGCGATGATTGGGGCATCTTGTACATAGGCATTAATGGTCTGGATGCATTTAATGAAGTTTATGGATTTGTCGCCGGCGAAGAGGTTTTGCGGTTCACGGGAATGCTTCTCAATGAAGTCATTGAGGAAATGGGTACGGCGGACGACTTTATCGGTCACATCGGCGGGGATGATTTTATCATTGTTACTCGAAAGGAATTGATAGTTCCGCTTCGAGAAGAAATATCAAAGCGATTCGAGGCTAATGTGGGTACACATTACGACTTCATGACTCGAATGCAAGGATATTTGACCATCCAAGACGATGCCGGCAACGAGGTGAAAGTTCCTTTGATGAACCTTCAGATTGGTGGGTTGTCAGCAGACGATGGTCCCTTTACCGATATCCGGGAAATTACGGAGGCTGCGGCTGAAGCTCGACGCGCCGTAGCACGGAAGCCAGCGCTGTGATATTGCGCATCGTATAAAAGCACTTCTTTGCGTTGGGCAGTCGGGAGCGAAGGACTATAGTGTTCTGATTAGTCACACACCCAAATGCAGGGTGATAAACTTACGGAATATGGAAACGCTACAACGGATTGGGAAGCAATTGGCCGAAGCTGTTAACGTTGATCAGGTGTGGCAGACAACGTTAAAGGAGGCGGTTTGTTTGCTCGATGTAGATGAAGGAGCATGGGTTTGGGATAGCCCTGTAACTCAGGTTATAACATTGGGCGAGAAATCCCGCCTCTCCGATGAATTGTGGCGTAAGTCTACTATCACCGGTCCAGATTCTTCAGATGCTTGCATCTTCTTAAGTCCTTATGACAAAGCGTCATCATTGGGTGTTTTGAGAATTCCCATCAATGTAAAGCAGTGGTCAGGTTGGTTGATACTTGTTCGTGAAGCAGTTTCGTTTAGCCCATCTGATCTGGAACTGATCATTACAGTCGTTGAAATGACCCGGTTAACTGCACTGGGTTGGTTACGTTATGATCAGATTGAGAATACACGTATCCGGCAAGTTCAAGGGTTAGCGGCTCTACAACATTTAAGCCGTGCGATTAGTGAGAGTTTGGATCTGGAAGTCACATTACGATGGGTGCTGGATTCCTTGTCATCATTGGTGTCCTATGACGCCGGCGAGATTACATTATTCGATCCAGAGCAGAATGCCTTGATTAGTCAGGCCTATCGCAGTAATGAAATTATTCAACCAGATATACAGTTGAAGGGAACCCGGTATGAACTAAACGAAGGGTTAACCGGATGGCTGGCAACAAATCGCCGCCCTTTATTGATCAACAACACTCTTGAATTTCAAGAAATCCAACCCAAAAGTGAAGCGCTTAAGAGATCGGCGCAATCATACTTAGGAATACCATTGCTTGTGCACGAAGAGCTGGTGGGAACTCTGGAGATTGCCAGTGCGCATCCCGACCACTTTTCGGAACACGACAAAGAGGTAGCGGAGCTTTTCGGCGAACAAGCTGCTGTTGCAATGGAGAACGCGCGCCTTTACACAAAAGCTGACGTGGAATTACATCGGCGACTTGATGCACTCGAAACTTTGCAGCGTGTTACGCAGGCGATTACGGCAACGGTTGATCTGGATTTCATTCTTCAACAATTGCTTCAAGAGGCGATTCGATTTAGTCATGCGCAGGCAGGTTTCATCGTTTTGCTGAATAACCAGACTGTCGAGTTTCGTGCCTGCCAGGGATATGAGGATGAAGTTCTGACCCGTGTACAGGCGATGGCCACAGACGCAAGGCCGGGATCGTTCACGGCATATTTTATTGAACACGAAGAGATGGTCTATCTGCAAGATGTTCAGGAAACGATGTGGCGTTTAGATCAATATTTGCCAGGCGTGCGTTCTTTGCTTATCACGCCAGTTTTTTATGAACAACGTTTGGTGGCAGCCCTTCTGCTCCAGAGTTCAGAGCCTCACGCTTTCAACACCACCTGCATAGAATTTGTGACCGGTTTAGCTGTTCAAGGTTCGATCGCCATTGGCAATGATCGGCGATATCAAGAGCAATTACAGCGTAGTGAGTTGATCCGGCAGCGAGCCGAGCAGATGACGTTCCTGCTGGAGGTCAGCCGCACGATGAGGTCGGATCGTCCCCTTGAAGACATTTTGTTGGATGTCGCTTACGCCGTCCAAGAAGGCACCGGATTTAACGTCGTTCTGATTAGTGTTTTGGAAGGCAATCATCTGCGTCGAGTTGCCGGCGCTGGCATCCCGCTGGCCGAGCTGAAACGGATGAAAGCTGTATTACACACATGGGCGCGTATCAAGGGCTTATTTCAAGAACAGTATCGTTTAGGGCAATGTTATTATATCCCGGCCGAAGAAGATATTTTGAATGGAATTGATACGTTTGCACAGGGCATAGATTTTGAGCGCCAACCAGGATGTTGGCACCGGATGGACAGTTTTCTGATTCCGTTGCGCGGTAGTCGCGGTGATGTTGTCGGATTGATGACAGTAGACGATCCTGTAGATGGGCATATACCGACAGCATCCACGGCAGAAGTTGTGGAGCTTTTTGCGACCCAGGTGGCTTTAGCGATTGAAAACAATCGTTTGGTCGAAGATTTGCGTCGGCAGGTCAATACATTGAGGCTTTTCAATGAATTGAGTCGTTCGATTACAACGAAACTTGACCTGCCCTTGGTATTGAACACGGTAGTTCAATCTGTGACGAATCTGTTGGATTATGATTATGCGACCATTTATGTGCAGGATAAGACCGGGCAATACCTTGTGCCAATGGCCTCATCGGGCTATTCCCTAGATCTGTTGGGAAATGTTTCGTATCAGATTGGCGCCGGGTTAGTAGGGCACGTGGCCCAAATGGGGATGCCACTGGTGGTTGAAGAGACGCGCGAAGATCCACGGTTTATACCTACGGCTATCCCGGTAGGCTCGTCGGTAATGGTGCCCCTTACTGTTGAAGGTCGCTCTGTGGGAGTGCTATCTGCCGAACGGAAAGAGGTGGGCGATTTTACTCCCACGGACGTGGCAACTTTGACGTCGCTTGCAGATCAAGTCGCGGTTGCAGTTGAAAATACACGTTTATTCGACGAGGTCAAGCGATTTAGTGTGGAATTGGAAGAGCGCGTGACCGAACGCACTCAGGAATTGGCCGAAGCACTGGAAGATTTACGTGTGCAGCGCGACCGGTCCGAAGTTCTTTATCATATTTCCTCTGAACTGGTTGCCAGTCTGGACATTGACCATGTACTCAGTCAGGCTCTTATGTTGTTGCAGAAGGCGGTTCGGGCATCAAAGAGCGCGGTTATTCTGCTGGATAACAATACCGGCGCATTGATCTATCGTGCGGCAATTGGGCATACAGAACCGATTCCACCCGGCGGGCGTCCTGCGAGTTTTTCCAGAGACGAGGGGGTCGTGGGATGGGTAATGCAACAGAAAAAACCAATGATCATCGCGGATTTACAAGAAAGCGAATTTCAGATCAAGCCCACAGATGCACTTATTCATTCGGTATTGGCAGTACCGATTTTGGGTAATGCGGGAGAATCGCTAGGCATCATCTTATTACAATCTCCCATCGTGGATGCCTTTGATGAGACGGGACTGCAATTAGCCGAAGCAGCTGCGATTCAATTGGGCAACGCCCTGAACAACGCTGAGTTGTACCGCTTGATTCGTGAACAGGCCGAACGATTAGGAATGATGTTGCGAACCCAGCAGGTTGAAGCGGCAAAGAATCAGGCCATCTTGGAAGGAATCGCTGACGGTGTTATGGTATCAGATGCGAATGGGCGTGTGATTCTTTTCAATGCTGCTGCAGAGCATATTCTTTCTATTAGCCGTGCGCAAGCACTGGGTAGATTTCAGGATGACATTCTTGGGTTATACGGGAGCGCCGCCCGTGACTGGTTAGAGCAAGTAGATGTGTGGCGACAGGATCCCAAGGCTCATAGTACTGATAAATTCCTGGCGCACCGCCTGGAAGCAGGACGTAAGGTGGTCAGTGTCCATTTATCACCGGTGATTACACCTCGTCATGAGTTTTTGGGTGTTGTCTCGGTCTTCCGTGACATTACTGCTGAAGTAGAGGCGGACCGGGCCAAGAGTGAGTTTGTTTCAACGGTTTCTCATGAGCTACGCACTCCTATGACATCTATTGTTGGGTATGTGGACCTGGTAGTAGGTGGAGCAACCGGTCCATTAACAGATATCCAAACAAATTTTCTGAAGAAAGTAAAAACCAATGCAGATCGGCTTACTGCTTTGGTCAATGATCTGTTGGATATCTCGCGTATAGAGACGGGGCGTATTGAGCTGCAGCGTGTACCTGTGTCTATAGGATCCATCATCGAGCAAGTTATGGATCTTTTGCGCCCCAAGGTTGCGGAAAAAGAACAGAACTTGTATGCAGTTATTCCACCCGAGTTACCCAAAGTCTACGGCGATCCGGCGCGGTTAACCCAAATTTTAACCAACTTGATGGGAAACGCTTACAAGTATACACCGGCAGGGGGAAAAGTAGGGGTGTATGCATACGTGCACGATGCAATGGTGCATGTTGCAGTTGTGGACACCGGAATTGGTATTGCACCGGAAAACCAGAGAAAGATTTTTGAGCGTTTTTATCGTGTAGAGAATGATCCGGCTGTTTACGAGGTTTCGGGAACGGGACTTGGGTTGGCGATCTCACTTTCTTTGATTCAGATGCATGGGGGCAACATATCACTGGAGAGCAAGCTGGGTGAAGGCAGTATTTTCACTTTTTCGATACCCTTAGCGGAAGGCGAACCCACTGAAACGGTTGGGGAGGCGCCGGTAGGTTACACCAAAGCCCACACACAACAGTACAATGTTTTGATTGTGGAAGATGATGCTGCATTCGCTGGCACCTTACAATCCATTCTGGGCCACATGGGATGCAAAAGCTTTTTGGCAACGTCTGGAGAAGATGCGTTGCGTCTGGCTCGCGAACGCTTGCCTGATCTGATCTCTTTGGATGTGCGTTTGCCTGACCTGAACGGATTTGAAGTTCTTCAATTGCTCAAGCGAGATGGCGCTACCGCAGATATACCTATAGTGATTGTTTCTGTTGTTCAAGACAAAGAACAAGGAATGCGTTTAGGAGCAGCAGCGTACCTTACTAAACCTATGGAAGCGGAGCAGTTTCACAATACCGTAAAGCGCATTTTGGAGAAACGTGGGCCGGTGTTGATTGCAAACGAGGATCGGGAAATGTTAGATGCGGTTCGGTCTGCTATGCAAGCTCAAGGAGTTGGAGTTTACACTGCGCGATCTGGCGATATGGCCCTCAAATTGGCAACCGATCTTCACCCGGCGTTGATGCTGGTAGATTTGGGATTACCTGATATAAATGGATATCAAGTTCTGAAAAACTTGAAGCATAACCCAACAACAGCTAACATCCCGGTTATTGTTACAGCTGACGGCGCCGTGAATCATATCGAAGCATTGCAAGACCTGGGGATTACACGGTGTTTGACAAAACCGTTCTCAGTTACAGAGCTTGTCACTGAAGTTTCTGATATAATCAGTGGGAACGGAACGCACAAGGAGTAATTTTTTATGGTCAAAATCCTGATCGCAGAAGACGAACGTGATATTCGTGAACTCATTGCGTTTACTTTACGTTTCGCGCAATTCGATGTTGAAGTTGCCAGAAACGGCGCGGAAGCGGTAGAGAAAGCACCCCAGGTGAATCCGGATTTGATCCTGATGGATGTGCGAATGCCTCTGATGACAGGGTATGAAGCTTGTGAAGCGCTCAAACAAAACCCCCAGACTAAGGATATTCCAGTGATTTTCCTCTCGGCCAAAGGGCAAGAGAGTGAAATTCAGGAAGGACTGGAAGTGGGGGCAGCGGAATACATATTGAAACCTTTTGCACCTGATGAATTAACTGCACAAGTGAAGCAAATCTTAAAGAAGATTGGTAAAGCATGAATTTTGGAGGGGAGTCTAGCCTATGAGTGCTATTATCCTCGAAAGCAGCTTAGTACACTATGAGGCGCTAGGTCGTGGTAAGCCATTGCTTTTTCTTCACGACTGGTTAGGCTCATGGCGATATTGGGTCCCCACGATGGTGGATATGTCATCATCGTATCGCGCTTATGCCCTGGATTTTTGGGGATTTGGGGATTCCGACAAAGTTGCCGGGCGTTATAGTGTTGCTGGCTATGTTGGTCAGGTCGAGTTATTTATGGATCAAATGGGAGTTGGCCAAGTACCCATCATTGGCCATGGGCTTGGGGGGATTGTGGCTGCTCATTTTGCGCTTTCACACCCTGAACGAGTTGAACAATTGATGACCGTCAGCACTCCCTTAACTACTGGCGATATCGCGCGTTCGCTGAGTGGATTTAATGGTGGAGACAATCCGGCAAAAGTGATTTTGGGGCGCAAACTCAAGTCCTATGAAGAAGTAGATATTGAGGCTGCCAAGACTGATAGCAATGCCGTAGTGCAAAGTGTGCGCTCGGTTATGGGGCAGGATCTGTTGGAAGTGATGGAGAATCTCGATTTGCCAGTTTTGTTGGTTTGTGGCCGTGAGGATCCCATCATCCAGGTGCCCGAAGAGACCGTGCTTGAAGACCTGGACTACAATGTGTACCCCTTCATTTTTGAAACAGCCCAACATTATCCGATGTTGGAAGAGACGCCAAAGTTTAACCGTCTATTGCGCGACTTTTTGATTAACAAAGATAATTGGGATGCCATTGAAGTAAAAGATGAATGGCGTCGCCGGGTGCGATGAGATACCAGGAGGGTTTGTAATCAACCAAGTCTGAGTATTGGTGGACAGGTCATAGATGGCGCACAGAACAACAAAAACAATGACCCAAACGTCGGCAATACCTGATCCTTGGGCCGTGGGATGGACGATTAGAACTTTGACTTTACTCGCCTTTCTCACGGCCTTTGCTGTGCCTATGCGTCTGTTACAAATTATCCCGGCTGCTATGACTGAAGAAGTTAATGGAACACCAGTGGCCGGTCCCCTGGTCATCCCATTAATGATAGATAAAACACCAACGCCGGTCGCGACGGCTCCTGATGCGACGCCGACCCCACACACTCCCCGTATTGGTATTATTGCCGGTCATTCCGGCAATGACAGTGGTGCTATATGCCCCGATGGCTTGCAAGAAGTTACCATTAACACCGATGTCGCGCGAAGGGTCGTAACACTTCTTATGCAGAAGGGGTGGGAAGCAGACCTGCTGGAAGAGTTTGATGTCCGACTCAACGGTTATGTCGCCGATGCCCTGGTGTCCATTCATACAGATTCATGCAATGTGCCGGGAAAGTCCGGGTTCAAGGTGGCGCGGGCTGAATCAAGCTATCAATTGGAAGCTGAAGACCGATTGGTAGATTGCCTGGGTGATTTTTATCAGGAGAACACAGGCCTCATTTTTGATCCCTATACGATCACTTACGATATGACCCGTTACCATGCCTATTATGAGATTGATCATAGAACCTCGGCGGCGATCATTGAGATCGGCTTTATGTTGGATGATCGTGAATTGCTGACGCAACGTTCGGACGCGGTGGCTATGGGCATTTTTGAGGGAATTGTTTGTTACATAGAACCTTCTACTCCATAGGACAACTCGCGGATAGTTGCCATTTTTCGCAACTGCGGTAAACTTTTACCCGTTCGTTCCATTCTATACTTTACGGAGGGTATTACAATGGCATATCAAAAATTGATTCTTGTTGGTAATTTGGGCCGTGACCCTGAGATGCGGTATACGCCCGACGGGACGCCGGTGACGACGTTTAGCATCGCAGTCAATCGCAAATGGGGCAACCAGGACGGATCTCAAGGCGAAGAAACCACCTGGTTTCGGGTAACGGCCTGGCGGCGAAGCGCCGAGATAGCAGCCCAGTATTTAACAAAAGGTCGGCAGGTGATGGTAGAGGGTCACATGGCGCCTGATCGCGCCACGGGCGGGCCGAAGGTTTTTCAGCGTCAGGATGGCACCTATGGATCTAGCTATGAAGTCACCGCAGATCGTCTGGTTTTATTGGGCGGGCGTGGAGAAGTTGCCGGGGGGACAAGCGAGAACATTGCCGCCGAACCGGCAGAGAATTATCCGGAAGACGAAATTCCCTTCTAAACACCGGATCAAAGTGTGTGAGTCAAAAAGTGCACGGGCTTTGTATTGATGTTGTTCCTGTGCCAAGTTTTGAGATGTTTACCTGACTCACGTTATTTTCGTTATGCCAACAGAGAGGCTCTGCCTCTCTGTTGTTTTGCTTCATGATGCTGAAATGGAGGTTCCCTATGGATAAATCCGCTCCCAAGCAGTTAAACGTTGAGTTGCCGGCTGAACTCGAACCGGTCTACACTAACTTTGCCCTCATTTCACATTCGCCTTCAGAGGTTATTTTTGACCTTTCGCAAATGTTACCCAACCAACCCAAAGTGCGCGTGAAAGCGCGCGTGGTGATGACTCCATTGAACGCCAAACTATTACTGCGAGCATTGCAAGACAATCTCTCAAAATATGAGGCGCGTTTTGGAGAGATTGCCATACCGGGAGATGGCGGAGACCTGGCGCGTGAATTCTTTGGGGGAACGCGCCCACCAGAAGGAGACCGATAACGATGAATACACTACAAACATGGCTTGATCAAATCAGCGCAGCGGCTCAGGCGGACCTTGAAGTGCGCAACACGGTGCGCGATCAGGCGTTAGAGAAAAGTCGCGAATTGATTCGCCTGTGTTCGACAGCGATTCGAGCTGGACACCGGGATAGCTGGAATGAGGCCCAGGAGATGCTGGCGGAGGCGGATAAGGCTGGCGCAGAAATGCAATCATTGTTGGAGCCTTACCCTGACCTTTTTTACGCCGGTTATACGCAGGATGCGCTCAAGGAATTGGTCGAAGCGCGGGTCACATTGACGCTGATTGCGAATGACACTTTGCCATCGTTGGATCAGATTCATGTGCCCTTTAACACCTATCTTAACGGGATGTGCGAGGCTGCCAGTGAATTGCGCCGGCGCTGTCTGGATGTGATGCGCAGGAGCGACCACGCAGAGGCCGAGCGGCTTCTGGCGGCTATGGATGCCGTTTATGAGGTGCTGATGTCCTTCAGCTACCCCGACGCCATCACCGGCGGTTTGCGCCATCGTGTGGACCAACTGCGCGGGGTCCTTGAACGGACCCGGGGTGATCTCACCAACAGCGTTCAGATGCAGAAGCTGTTAACGGCTTTGGAGGCCGCTGAAGTATAACGGACGCACAGTTCGTGTACTCTTGCAGACAACCTTTGCTTTCGTTTCCCGCCAGATGACGGAAGGAAACCCGGTTGAGCGGAACTGTTAAGAGAACTTTTTCGCGGGCGCATGTTGGATTGTTTCAGAAATATTACCAGATAGGATTTTTCCTGCTGTTTTGGGTTAAGATGAAGGTATCATCTCAATAAAAGGGGAGAAGTGAGGG
>DAOUFX010000584.1:0-9103 GCA_034429675.1 Anaerolineae bacterium
TTCGCGGGCGGGTACTCCCGCCCGCGAAACCCCCTCGCGATGACAAGAGATAAAACGGAGATTTTATGCCCACTATTCTGTTGGTTGAAGACGCCCGCGATCTGGCGCAGGTGATTGTGCGCGAGTTGCGCGCTTTGGACTACACGGTCTACCACGCCGCCGACGGGCTGACGGCGCTGCAAATGCAGGCCAAACACTCGCCCGACCTGCTGATTCTGGATTGGATGTTGCCCAAGCTGGACGGCCTGGACGTGCTCAAGCAGGTACGGCAGACTTCGGCGGTGCCGGTTTTGATGCTCACGGCGCGCAGCGAGGAGGCCGACCGCGTCATCGGGTTGGAGGTCGGCGCCGACGATTATCTCACCAAGCCGTTCGGGATGCGCGAGCTCATCGCGCGGGTGCGGGCGCTGCTGCGCCGCGTCGCCAACGTCCGGCAGATCATCGCGGCCGACCGCGCTCAGACGGAGGAGACGTTGGCTTACGAGACGCTCACGCTGTTTCCTGCTGAGTACAGCGCGACGCTGGAGGGCGAAGCGCTCGATCTCACCCGCACGGAGTTCGATCTGTTGCACTTGCTGTTGCGCAATCCTGGACGCGCGTTCAGCCGCAGCTATCTGTTGGACGCCGTCTGGGGCGAGAACTACGTGGCGGGCGACCGTTCGGTGGACAACGCTATGCTGCGCCTGCGGCGCAAGCTCGGCGCGTTGGGCGAGGCGATCGAGACCGTCTGGGGTGTGGGGTACAGGTTGCGCAAATGAAACATCTACGGAAGCTCCTTTGGTCCGCGCATCCTTTTCAAGCCGTGGCGGAATCGCTGGGGATCGGATGGCTGATCCTGGCCCTCCTGGTCAGTGCGGCGGACAGCGCCACGGCGTATATGTTGGGGAACGGCTGGTTCATATTGTGCGGCGCGTCGGGGATGTGGTCGGTGTTGCGCGTGCGCCGGCAAAAGGGCGTCTGGTGGCGCAAGGTGCTGGGGGAGATCGGCGTTTCCGCCTTGCTCAGCGTCGTGATGACGATGGGCATCGTCGTCGTGGTGGTTTTGTTCCGGTTGAACGCAGTCTGGGAAGAGGCTATCTTCAGCGAACTGATCGTGCTGATTGTGTTGCTGATGGGCATCGGCGTCGGCTATTTTGGCGTGCGCGCCGTCTTGCGCCTGCTGTTTCTTTGGGATCGTATGCGCCGCCGGCGGATGTTGTGGGCGTTGACCCACGCGCACCTCACGGTGGTGGTGTGGGTTGCCGTCGTCGGGATGCTTTTGCTGTTCCTTGCCATTCCTTTTGCCGATATTGCTTCCAGCGATTCCCTGGACGCCGGCGATTTCTTGTCAGTCCTTTTGGAGCGGGTGACCACATTGTTCTTTCCTTCGGCGATGGTGGGATTGGCGGCTACCAGCGTGGCTCTGGTGCTGGTGTTGCCGCCCTCGGCCATTTTCTCGTTTCTTGTGGCGCGTAAAACCACCCGGCGACTGGAATCGCTGACCAAAGCGGCCAGCGCGCTGCGCTCCGGCGATTTTTCCACCCGCGTCCCGGTGGTCGGCGAAGACGAGGTGGCGCAGTTGCAGTCCGATTTCAACGCGATGGCGGAAGACCTTGAGGTCACGCTGCACGACTTGCAGACCGAGCGCGATCGTGTGGCGGATTTGCTGCAATCGCGGCGCGAGCTGATCGCCAGCGTCTCTCACGAGCTGCGCACGCCGGTGGCGACGGTGCGCGGTTATCTGGACGCGGTGCAGAATCACGTCGCGGTGCTGCCCGAAGCCGCCCGCCAGGATTTGACCGTGATGGAGCGGGAGTTGTTGCGGCTGCAACATCTCATTGACGATCTGTTCACGCTCTCGCAGACGGAGGCCGGCGGGCTGGCGATGGCGCTCCAGCCGGTGGACGTCGGCGAGGTGGTGCGCCGGCGGGTCGAGACGTACGCGCCGCTGGCCTGGCAGCGCGAGCGGGTGGACATCGTCGCCGAGGTCGCGCCGGAGTTGCCCAAAGCGCTGGCCGATCCCGGCCGGCTGGATCAGGTGTTGGTCAATTTGCTGCGCAACGCGCTGCGCCACACGCCGCCCGGCGGCATCGTGGCCGTGATCGTCGAGGCGGAGCGTGGCGCCGTCTGCGTCGAAGTGCGCGACACCGGCGAGGGCATTGCGGCGGAGGACCTGCCGCGCATCTGGGAGCGCTTCTATCGCGGCGAATCCGCCCGCGCCGAGGATGCCCGCCAGGGCAGCGAGCCCGGCGCCGGCCTGGGCCTGGCGTTGGTCAAGGAGCTGGTCGAGGCGATGAACGGTTCGGTGTCGGCGAGCAGCGTGGTGGGCGAGGGGAGTTGTTTTCGGGTGTGCTTGAAGGCGGCGGACGGAGATTCGTGAAACGTGAAACGTGAAGGTCTTAACTTTGCCGATTCGTTTTGGGGGGAGTCGCGGGCGTGTTTTGCCCGCGACTCCTTTTTTATTGTAACTGCTCAGGTAGTCATTATCTTACCGCTGAGGACGCTGAGTTCGCAGAGAAAATATAGGAAATCTCCGCGATCTCTGCGAACTCGGCGGTGAAATTCCGTCTGTGGGTGAGCAGTTACTTTTTATTTAGGATTTGCGGCGGGGTTTGCTGATCAGGGTGCGGGCGTCGGTGTATCGCGAAGCGGGGCAAAGCCGAAGCGAAGCTGGTTGCTATCTTCCTTGGCTTCCGTCTCTCCTATTCGCAGCCGCGCTTCCGTCGTCAGGCGGTAGCCCTCGGGAGGCGTTGCATATAGCTCGAAACGTGTTTTTGGGCAGCCCGGAAGCCAAACTTCGATGGTACCTGTCCCGCTCCATTCGCTGACAGATGGGTTCCCCACATCTTCGTAACCGTTTCGAACGTCGTCTACGTGAAACGCGACTCCTTTCAACGGAGCCTCGCCATCGTCCCAAACGCTATTCGCGTTCATGTCAACCCAGGCGGCAGCCGTTGTCATCATCATGCAATCGCGTAAGACTTTGTGTGTGTTGTAATACCGAATGCCGCCAATCGCCAGTATCGCCACAAGAAAAAGGACGTACAACCACAAGCGTCTATACTTGTATGATTTTGGCATGTTCTGTGTGCCCTCCTTTGTTCGCTACTACGAATTTTGACGGGGTAATTTGTGCGATCTGACAAGAGGACGGGTAGAGACGCAAAATTTTGCGTCTCTACCCTTTGCGGAGAATGGGTTACTGCCCGCGTAGCACCAACGGCAGGTAGACGGCGATGCCTCCCGCCGTCTGGAAACTCCACGTGGCTCCGGTGGTGACGCTGATACCGTCGCTGGCGGTGATGGCCCAGTAGTATTGGGTCTCCGGCGCCAACGTGCCGGGATGGTAGGTGGTGGTGGTCAGCCCCTCGCTTACGAGCGGCGGCGGGTTGCTGTCGCCGAAGTAGAGCGCGTAGGTCAGGGAATCCCGGTCCGGGTCGTAGCTGCGCCAGTTGAGCACTTGATTGACCGGGATGTCTATCGCTAGGTCGGCGGGATCGGGGGCGTAGGGGCTGTTGGGCGCGCGATTGGGCGCCGCCGTCATGAACGACCACACGGGGCCGGCGGTGGTCTGCTCGCCATCGCTGACGGTGATGCTCCAGTAGTACCGGGCGCTTGTTACGAGCTGCTGGGTCGGGGTGTAGCCGGCGGCCGCCAGGCCGGTAGCTGCGACCGGCGGCGGGTTGGTGGTTCCCAGGGAGACGGTGTAACTCAGGCGATCCCGGTCGGGGTCGCTGGCGCGCCATTTGATTGCCTGGTCGAGCGCCACGCCGGTGGCGTGATCCAGGGGGGTGGGTTTGTAAGGCGCGTCGGGGGGCCGGTTGGCCGGGATGGTGGTGAACGACCACATGGGGCCGGTGGTGGTGCTCATCCCGTCGCTGGTTCTGATGGACCAGTAGTAGCGCGTTCCGGCGGTGAGGGTGGGCGGCGTATAGCTATTGTGCGTCAGGCCCGTCGCTACCACTGCCACCGGGAGGCTGGTGCCCATGCCGACGCTGTAGGTCAGCGAATCGCCGTCCGGATCGTCGCTCTTCCAGCTCAACAGTGGGTTGAGCGCCACATAGGTTTCTTCGTCGGAAGGGCTGGGGTCGTAGGCCGCGTAGGGCGCGTGGTTGGACGGCGAGGTGATGAAAGCCCACGTCGGGCCGGTGGTGGTGCTCATCCCATCGGTGGCGACGACGTTCCAGTAATACTTGACGCCTGCGTTGAGCGTGGGTGGATCGTAGCTGTTGGCGGTGAGATTCGTGGCGACCACCGGCGGTGTGGGGCCGGTTCCTAGAGAGCCGGTGTAGGTCTCGGGGTCGCCGTCCGGGTCGCCGCCCTGCCACCTCAAGATTTGGTCGAGCGGCACGTCGCTCAGCCCGTCGCTGGGATTGGGTTTGTCGGGGACTTTGGGCGCGCGGTTGGGCGCGGCGCCGGCGGCGGTGGTGAACGACCAGACCGGGCCGGTGGTGGCGCTCACGCTGTCGCTGGCGGTGATGCGCCAGTAGTAGGTGGCGCTGGTTTCCAGCCCCTCAGGACTGTAACCGGCGACGGTGATATCTGAGGCGACGGCCGGCGGCGGGTTGGTCGCGCCGAAGGCAATGTCGTAATATAACGGCTGGCCGTCGGGGTCGCTGCACTGCCAGGTGAGCGTCTGGTCGGTGGGTACGTTGGTCGCGCCGTTGGCCGGGTTGGGCGTGGTGGGCGCGCCGGGCGCGTGGTTGGGCGGGGCGACGACGGTAAAGGTGACGACGTTGGAAGGCCCGCCTCCGGGCTCCGGATTGCTCACGACGACGCCAACTTCGCGCGCCGTGGTGAGTTCGGACGTCTCTACCATAAACATCAGGTACGTGCTGCCGGTGACGGTGGTCGTCGCCGGTTTGCCGTCCCACAGAACCACGGCTCCGTCGTCGAAGTGGCTCCCCGATGCGCCGATGAAGGTTCCGTTTACACCTGCCGTGATTTGGTCTGGCGTGAGCGAAGTGATTTCGGGAACCGGATTTTTGATCAGGAACGTCAGCGCGTTGGAGGGCGATGCTTCCAATCCGGGATTTCGGACGCGGACTTCGGCTGTGCCTTCTGCGGCGACGTCGTCTGCGTCAATCGGGAACATCAGGAAGGTCTTGCTAAGTAGGGTGGGCGTCTTGGGAGCGCCGTTCCAGAGCACGACTGCGCCGTTCTCGAAATTGTCGCCGTAAATGCCGGCCACCTGGTTGCCGCTGTCTTCAACCGTTTCGTTGGGGATTAACTCGTCAATGCGCGGCCATTCTCCCAAGGCCGTCGTGGCCCAGGAGTCCGGGTGGATGCTGTTGGCTGCGTAAGGCCAACTGTAGTGGCCGCCGCCGGTTGCGGGCACCCAAACGTGCAGCAGTTCCAGCCCGGCGACGTGGCTCCAACCTCCGAGCAGGCCGGCGTCAATCCGCAGTTCGGCGTTCCAGGCGTTGTCGTTGGCGCTGACGCGGGTTTGCACGCCATTTGTAGCCGGGCTTCCCGACCCCCAGGAGGGGCCGTTCAAAACGGCGGGCGTGCCGTTCTCCTGGACGTAGATCCAGCGATCGCCGGTTTGTACGCTGGATTCACTGCTGTCGTTTGCGTCTACCAAGATGCCGGCCGAATTCATAAACACCTGCATCATGGATTCGTCGCCGCGATTCAGCCCGCTGAAGCAGGCCCACAGGGCGTCGTCGTCGCGCACGATGTGGACGGTTCCCTGGTTGCCGCCGGGATAGGGGCGCAGCCCCACGACGGCGCCCCCGGTGTAGGCTTCGTCGTCGCAGCGACCATCCAACGCGGGCTCGTCCACGCTGTACGGAATGTCCGGCACGCCTAACGGAGAGACGGTCAGCGTGACTTGTTCCGTAGCTGCCAACCCATTCGAGTCCTCGGCCGTCAGCGCGACGGTGTAGTCGCCGGGCGCCAGGCCGTTCAGGAGCACGTCGGTGCCGGTGACGGGCGATTGGCCGGTCACCGTCCAGGTCAGCGCAGCGCCGTCCAGGCTGCCGTCTTCCACGTCGTCGGCGCCGCCGCGCAGGATGATCATCTCGCCCGGCTCGAACGCCTGGTCCGTTCCCGGTGAGACGATGTAGGGCCGTGGCGGCTGGTTCGACACCACGAACGCGGGCGAGGTGGCGATGGCGGTGTTGTAGCCGTCGCTGGCGAGCACGCGCACCAGGCCGCCCGTGCTGCTGCGGGGGAGTCCCAGCGGGCTGTCGAGGGTGAGCGTGACGACGTCAGAGCCGGGCCGGCCCGGCCAATCCGCGGCGAGCGTGTTCCAGGTTTGGCCCAGGTCGGGGCTGTACTGGATGGTGAAGAGCAGGCGGTCGTCTATGTCGGCGTCGGTAGCCTGCCATACGATGGTCATGTGATCGGTAAAGGTTTCGCCGCCGGCGGGTTGGCGGATGGAGACGTCGGGGACGGCTGCGCCGGGCTGCAAGCTGTCCGCAGTGGTGTTGAGGACGATCAAGACTATCCGGGCCACCGGGACGTCGGGGGCGGGGAAGCTGAGCAGGAAGCCGGCCTGTTCGACCGAATTGTCGTTGTCGGCCACGATCGTCGGTGTGAAGATGTGGGTGGCGATGGTGGCGTTGTTGGCGTCCTTCAAGATCAGGCCGTATTCCAATGTCGCCAGCGTGGCGGCTGCCGGGACGGTGGGCGCGGCGATGGTTTGCAATTGCTGGAGCACCGGTCCGTTGATGCTGCCTGCGGGATAAGTCCAGGCGTAGTTCAGGCGCCCTTCGTGGGTGGACGGCACGACGATGCCGCTGACCACGACAACGTCGTTGGCGGCAGTCAGGTTGACCCGTCCAATCGCCGGCGACATAGACAAATTGTTTGCCTGCTGCGCCAGCGAATGGTCGCCCGGCAACTTGTTGAAGAATGCCTGCCAGGTGTAATCGCTGACCCACGTGATGTTGGAATACGACATCAAGTCGGAGATGCCGGGGGTATTGGGCCGGATCGGCAGGAGCGCGTTGACGTCGAAGCCGAAGTACGTGTCGTTGAGCGTGACTCCGCCGTCGTCCAGGATGCACTCTTTGCCGTTGGCGTCGGTGTAGGGATAGTTGTTGTCGAGCTTGGGCGGGCCGCCACAATCCACGTGCTTGCGGCCGATGTTGTGTCCCATCTCGTGGACTACCACCGAGCCGGCGCCGGGCCAGTTCCAGGGCTGCGTCGCCGACGGGAGATTGGAAGGCGAGGTAAGTTTGACCCACGAAGCGAGCGTGTCGTCGAAGCTGATGCCCAGCACACCGTCCGTGCGGCTGTCCTCGTGCACCATCCCGACGAATTGCGTGCGCCCGTGGGGAGAACACGGCAGATCGGAAATTTTCGAGCGAAGAGCAATGCTGGTGAGTGCGGCGGTGGCGTCGTCTATGAACACGCCGCTTTCCCACAGTTCGTAGGGGCCAAAGCACGGATAGGGGATGAAGCCCCACTTCCAGCAGACCTGGAGTTCCTCGACGGGTTCGCGTTGGAAGTACAGGTTGACGTCGGACACCGGCATCAGCCGCGTGGCGAGATCCACCATCGGCCTGAAGGTGGGGTTATTTTCGGAACCTTTGCCGGCTTCGCTGCGCACCGGCATAAAGACGAGGCAGAGCGGCGCTTTCCCTTCCAGGGGGATGTGTTTGACGATGGCATTGTTGGTGGTATCGGGATCGTCGTAGCTGTTCAGGGGGTCAATTTCCGCCAGCAAAGTCAGGGTCCCTTCTTCGAGCCAACTGGTAGGAATTTGGAACAGCCAGCCGCTGTCGGCCTTGGCGCGATCCCAGTCCTCGCCGGGAACCAGGGTCCGGGCGGCGTGGACGGGATACAGCGGGGAGCCGGGCAGTTCTATGCTATTTTGCCAGCCGCTCAGCGAGACCTGGACGGCTTCGGCGCGGTTGTCGGCGGCGACCCCGCCGTAGACCCGCACGTAGGTCGTCTTTCCGGCGACCAGGTCTACAGAGTTGTTCAGGTTTTGAATGCCCTGCGTCACCTCCATCTCTTCCAGGTAGAAGTCTTTGGTGATGGCGGCGGCGTCGAAGTCCACCTGGTAGATGCCGGTGGGGGTGCCGAACACGATTCCTTGCTCGCCCACGGCAAGCTTGCCGCGGGCGTCCAGATCCTCGGCAATCGTGTCGGCGCCCTGCCCGCAGTAGCGGCGCAAGAGATTGTAGTGCGGCGGGTTGAGGTCGGAGGCGGTGTTTTCCAGCCAGAAATAGCAGTTATCGTGATAGACCGGGCTGGCGATGTTTAGGGTGGCTGTGTCCAATACTGTATACAGCGAACTCGCGCCGCCACTGGGGTATCTTCTCATAACCCTCCAGTAATCACCGGTGTGGTTGACCCAGAGAAATTCCCCTTCCTCTGTCAGCGTGAGATCTTGAGAGGACCCGCCGCTGCTTGTCATCTGCTCTTTGTTGTTCCAACACGCCGAAGTGGTACACGTTTTGGGTGAGCGCCACAGCCCGGTGCTATCCAGCCAGTAGATGTCGGTATCATCCACGGCCAGCCCGGTGACGTTGGTAGCGTCGCTGATTCTCACCGCCCCCAACGAGTCCTTGGTAGAGCGATAGATACCCGTGGACTTGTTAAAATACACGTAGTCCTCGTCGGTGGTCAGGATGAGATGGAGTATGTCCAGGGCTTCGACGAGGGGGACGACCGTTGCCGGGGCGCTGCTCAGGCGGGCGTCCAGGCGGTTTTGATCGTAGTTCACGTAGAAGAAGCCGTCGTCGTCCGCCGCGCTGTACCGGCTCACGGACTCGCACTGGGCGATGGTGGGCGTCATGACCTGATACAACGTCTGGATCACGTCGCCGTTGTCGGCCAACCGCCGGATGTAGACGGGAAGGGGGTCGGCATTGCCATTGCAGTCGGCTTCCCAGTAGATGAATCCGCCGCCGAGGGCAATGCTGGCATTGCTTTCACTGATGCGCAATGTGGGGGCATCTAACGGGCCGGTGGGGGCGGTCGGCGCCCGCGCGCTTGCCCACTGGCTCCTGAGAAGCAACAGGACTGACATCAACGCAACGCACAAGATTTTTACTGCGGCGAAACCGCTTTTTTTTATGGGTGATTCTTTGGTGAACATTGTTATTGGCTCCTTTGAAAATAGCAAATCTGCAAATCACAAAATCTCCGCTGACGCGGCAATGGTCTA
>DAOUFX010000585.1:0-7573 GCA_034429675.1 Anaerolineae bacterium
GCGCAAACACGCCCTTAATACCTCTGACATGTAATGGGTGTTAAGCCACCCGCACGCTTAGCCCTTGCACGGCGTAGATGCGTAGATCGCCCTTCCACAGACTTGCGTCTCCGGTTAAAAGCGCTTCGCCCGGTGTAACGACCATGTCCTTCAGATGAACCTCCAGGCGCAAGCGTTGCGGCTCAGGCGTGACCTGCCCACGATATTTCCACGTCATCAAACCCGGCAGCGCCGTAAAGCGGGAAGGATTCGAACCACGGCCCAGTCCCTGTTGAGACGCATAAACCCGCAAAGCCTGGAGCATTGCCTCCACGCCCAGAGAGCCGGGCATTACCGGGTCTTGGAAGAAATGACATCGGAAAAACCAGTCGCCAGGCGTCACCGGCAGTTCGGCGTAGACGTACCCGCGCCTGTGAGCGCCGCCGTCAGGACTATACCACACTCTGTCTAAAAATTCCAACGGGCCGGTTCTAAACACCGGAAGGAGATCGGACGGCGCTCCCTCGCGGGCATTCTGAGATTCAAACAGCCACGGACGCTGAAGTTTCCCGTTGTCCAGCCCGGCCTGTCGTTGCAGCGCTTCCGGCGCAAAATACCCGAAGGACGACGAGCCCCGGTAGAAAGGCTCCCCGGCGCAGGCCAGCTCAAAGCTGAACTTCTGCAAAATAATCCCCGGCAGCGCCGTCGAACTCAGCAGCACCACGCGGTTCGTGATCGTTTTCCCACGCGCGTCCACGTCGCGCAACAACTCGCCTTCGCCGTCAAGATTGCGAAAATAGAAGTCTACGTTGGGATAAGGCAACATCGAGCCGAGATACGTCGAGAGCACGCCGCACGGTTGCAAAGCGGTCTCCATCAAGATCGAGGTCGGCAAAGAAGCGCGCCCGCGATAAAACCAGGCATTGGCGGGCACATCAAATTCGCTCGCCAGCGCCGCGCCCGGCGCAACAGTATCCGGCTCACCGTTAATCCACAACACGCGGCTCATGCACAAAAAATCACCGTTGGGCAAACGCGGAACCCGCTTCCCCTGGTAATGCGCGTACGCCGGACCGAAAGCCTGTACGACATCGCCGGTTGCAAAATCGCGCAGATGCGATTCGGTGAACTTTGGATTTTGGATTTTAGATTTTAGATTTTGGAAAGTGCTGGCGAGGGTGAGACGCGGAGTTTGTAATTCGTCATTCGTCATTCGTAATTCGCTATTCGCCGATTCGCTGACTCGCTGACTCGCTGCCCCGCTGACTCTCCATTCGTCATTCGCGACTCTCCATTTGCCGCTCGTCAATTCATGATTCATGATTCGCGATTCATGATTCTCTCCCGCCTCCCGCATCATCCGCTCCGCCTCGCCGGTTTGCATTGAAATCAACGCGGCAGTCTGCTGCAGGGCGCTTTGGCGAGACTGGAGAAATGACAGATGGCCTTCAGCGGTGCAATGAGCAAGATGGAGGGGCAATGGTTGGATTTTGGATTTTGGATTTTGGATTTTGGATGGCAAAGGTTGCAGCGTCCGCGCCATTGCCGTGTCGCTCGTGCGCAACAGGGCCGAGAGATTCAACGGCACACGGTGCGTCAACAACAACGCCAACACGGGGAGGAAGCTGTCGTAGTCGGATTTGCCGCTTTTGTTGATGGAGACAACTGCGTGGGGTTGGTCGTGCAGGATGCGTCCGATCCAACGCGAACACGTGCTCAACGGGCCAAGCTCGACAAAGATGCGCGCGCCCGCGTCGTAGACGGTGCGCACCAAACGGGGAAAGTCCACCGGGGAGCACGTCATCTTTGCCAGCGAGCGCGCCAACGAAGCGCCTTCCAGAGCCAGCGGGGCATACTCCGCCGCCGAATAGAAATCCACGCCGGAGGCGGCGCGCACCGGCAGCGAGTACAAATCCACGAATGCCGCATACTCCGATTGCATCACGGGCGCGTGGATGGCAGCATCGAAAGGCACACGCAAAGCGTGACAACCAAGCGCCGCAACGACGCGCGCACAATCGTCGGGATATCCGGCAATGACGGCCTCTTTGGCCTCGTTGACAATCGTGAGATAGACGCGCGGCTCGTTCGCCAACGCCTGCCGCACCCGCTCCACCGGCGCCTTGAGAATATAGCTGCACCAGATCGCATCGCCGGCATCCTGATCCAGCTCCCAATGTTCGCGCGCCGCCTCCTGCGGGCCGAAAAGTCGCGTCTTGAAAAGGGGGGTGTTGTTCCAGGCGTCGCTGCCGGCGTCACCGTCGTTCCAGACGCCCAGCGCCCAGAGCATACTGACTTCACCCAGGCTATACCCAAATGCGGCGGCAGGCTGCACCGCAAACACCTCTCGCATCACCGCCGTGTAGAGAATGGCAAAGCTCGCCCCCGATTCGATCATCGCCGTCGGATTATCGTGCAAACGGGAGGCTGCTGCCTGCAAATCCGCCCCGGTCAACGGCGCCAGACTGCGCGGATAAAGGAATTTCTCGGCGGTGGCGCGGCTGACGTGTTGCGTGACCCCGGCAAACCGGGCGTGAAGGTGCGGGAAAAGTTGGAACAGATCGCGCCCCATCCCCACATACGAATTGAAGGCGCCCGGATAGACAAACGCGACCTTACCCGCCCCCCCCTGAGGCCGCGCCGTAAAAGCGCTGCCGAGCGGCGACGTCCAATCCTGCCCCTCCGCAAAAGCCTTCGCCATCCCCTTCACGGCAAAGTCCAACTCGCGCAACAGCTCCTCGCGATCGTGTCCGAGCAACGCAAGGGTGTACGGCGCATCGCGCCGCGCCTGATAGCTGGCCAATAGATCGTCGGACAGCACTTCCAACGAGTGAGTCTGCTCGCTCTGACGGCGCAGCGCCTCCAGCCGCGCCAACAAATCCGCTTGATCCTCGCTCGCAATGGGAAACAAGTGAAACGGACGAGCAGACATGCAGGCGCGTAACGTGGGGACATCGGAACGGACGGGAGATTCAGAAAGGAGCCAGGAGACGGGGGAAGCGCCGGGCGCGAAAGGGAACGTCACACAAGCGATCCGGCTTGCCTGGCCGGCCGCCGCTCCCTCAAAGAACCACGGTTGCGCTTGCAGCGCCACGTAGAAGGGGCCGGACAGACAATGGCCCGCAGTCTGAGCCCCCGGCCAATCCGGCATCGCCGGAATGACACGGTAATACAGACACAACGCCGCTCGCGCCAGCGCCGCCAGCGCCGGGGAATCGCCGCCGTCCAGGTTCGCCCGCACGCTGCCCAGCGCGCAGACCGGCTCCGACGAACCTGCCAGCGGCGGAAGCTCTCCGTCGCACAACGACGGCCATTCCCAGTAGCCGGGAATCACGGACGGCAACGCTTCAAAACTGCCTTCGATCGTCGCATAGACGCGGCCCGTCGCCGGCACAGAACCGGCCAACACTAAAGCCACGCCGCCGGCTGCCGTCGTCTCGCCGACCAGTACGGCGTCCCACGCGCCGCCCGCCAGCAAGCGCTGCGCCTCGACCAGAGCGGCGTGACCACCCGCCACATCCACCGACGGTCCGGAGAATCCCCACAAACCGGTAATCTCCGCCGCCATCGGGACGTTGGCCGCCCACACCACGGCCACACGCTCGCCGCGCACGATACCCGCATCGAACAACGCGCGATCCGCCACCCGCAACGCCAACTCCATTCCCGACAGCGCATCGGGAGACGGATCGCAACGCAACCCATGCACCACCGCCCGCGCAAACGCCCGCGCATCATCGCAAGCGCCAAAATACGCATCAAGCCCCACAATAGCTAGAGATACCATCCAGTTTCCTCCAATAAGCAGAGAGGGGGATCGGGGGATTGAGGGATTGGGAAAGAACACTTCATGTTCTAACCTTCTCTTCCTATTCCCTACTCCCTACTCCCTATTCCCTATTCCCTATTCCCTATTCCCGACTCAAACAATTCCGCGCGAACAACCCATTCAACCGCTCGCTCAAGGTAATCTCAGCGCCGGTGACGCGGCTGCACAACACGCCTTGCCCATCGCGAACCTCGACGTCGGCCACCAGGCTGTGCTCGCCGGCGGATTGCACGGTCAGGGTGGCGTAAGTCGTCTCGCCAAAATGCACCGCGCGAAATTGCTCGCCCTTCTGGATACGCAACGGCAACCCGACGACGCCGCGCATTTGTTTGGACCAGATCAACATGCTTTGCAACTGCGCATCGGCCAGATACGGATTGAACGACTGCACCGGGAATTGCCCCTGCGCCTCCACCGGCACGCCGGGAAGGCAACAGCGCATCGTCAACCCGCGCCCGGTCATCTCCAACACCTCTGCCACACCCCGGAAACTCGGCCCGTGAAAGAGCGTGCCGTCCCGGTAGAGAACTTCACCGGCCAGGTTTTGGATTTTGGGTTTTAGATTTTGGATTTTGGATTCGTCATCCGCATCTCGCGATTCGTAATTCGGTATTCGGTATTCGGTATTCGCTGCCCCGTTGACCCGCTCACCCGCCGACTCGCTCCGCCCGTCCGCCCCACGCCGCAACGTGATCTGCGCTTTGTAGTGGAAGCGCGGCTTGCCGTCGGATTCGCTGGAGATCATGGCGTCGAAGCACAACATCTCGGACGATTTGGCCGTTTCGTTCAAGTCGAGCACGTACTCGCCGGCCAGCGTCTCGTCAAAAACGATGCCCTTCAAGGCGCGATAATCATCCACACAGGAAAAGGTATAGCCAGGATAGAGACCCTCACAGGCGTTGGCCATCCAGGCGATGGCGCAGACGGTGGGCAACACAGCGTGCCCGCCGATAACGTGATCGTGCAGAAAAGGGTTGGCCGCCAGGGTCAGGCGCCGGCGGATGCGATGCACGCGCAACGCCGGGTCAGGCTCGTATGCCGGCGCGGCCAGCTCGCCGCCGACCACCAACTGCGCGACGCCCGGCTCGCGCGCCAGCTCGTCGGCCAGCAACGCTGCGCCCACATCCACCGGGATCAATGCGACGTGGCGTTCCGCAAAAACCCGCTTGAGCTCCGGCGTGACCATCCCGCCGTCCCACGGCCCCCAATCTATCGCCACAACGTGACACGCGGGGTATTCGCGTTGCAGCCGGTGCGCCAGCTTGTTCAACACCTCGTTCGCCAACGCATAATCGGCCTGCCCCACATTGCCGTAGAATCCGGCCACAGACGAGAACAACACCAGATATCGCAACTGCTCCGGCGGGATGCACGCCAGCAGCGCTTGCAGACCGCGCACCTTCGTGCCGTAAACCCGTTCAAAGTCGTCCGCCGTCTTCTGCTCGATAAGCCGGTCGGCCAGGACGCCCGCGCCATGTAGGATGCCCGTCACGCGAGCGCCCTCCGGCGTGGATTGCAACGCGGCCCGCAGCGCTGCCGGATCGCTCACGTCGGCGCTCAAATAACGCGCCGCGCCGCCGGCGGACTCGATCGCGCGCAGCGTCCCGGCGATTTCGCGCTGCGCCAGCACCCGGTTGACGGCGCGCTGCACGTCCGCCGGCCGGGGTTTCGCGCCGTCTGCGCGCAATGCGGCAATAGCGCGTTGCTTCAGCGCAGCCTCGTCGGCGTAGCCCGCCGCCCAGGCAGGTTCCTGCGCCGCCAACGCCGAGCGGCCAAGCAGCAGATACGTCCCGCCGTAGCGTTCCGCCAGCCGCACCGCACACTGCGCCGTAATCCCGCGCCCACCGCCGGTCACGAGAAAAACGGATTCACGATCAACTTGTTGTTTGTTTACCATCATCGCTGACATAGATTTTCACTCCGCCGACAACGTCACCCGCCCGGATTCACGCCATCCCACTTCGACGAGCTGCCGGTTGGAATCGTCGAGCTCGGCGAGCAGCAGCGCGACGGCGCGCTCCACATCCAACGCCGGGGCAAGATCCACCGCGCGGCAGAACACGCCGGCGGCTCCCGTCCCGCGCCATTCGAGCGCCAGCGTCTTGGTCAGGCCGAACACCCCGCCGGACACCGCGCTGCCGTTTCCGGTCAAGCCCAACGCGCCGTCCATGCGCGTCACCGCCATGAAAACGGCGGCGCCGGCCTGCGCCGATTCGACGAGCGACGCTTTGAGATGCTTCGCCATCAAGAAAGCGTGTCGCAGCAAAGCCTCGTCGCGCGCAGAGAAACGCTCCCCGGCGTCGGGCGGAGTCAAATGAATGTAAGCCGCAATCGGGCCGTGCTTCCCGGTCACGGCGGCCAACGATGCGGAAATCTGCTCCTCGGATTCAACCGGGGACCAGAGGGCCACACGCCAGCCGCGCGCGGTCAAAGCGTGGGCCAGGGCTGACGCCAGGGACGTGCCGTCGTCACAGATAAGACAGACGCGGCCCTCCGGCAACGTCCAATCCAGAACATCAGGAGCGGGCAGCACACGCAGGCGCGCCTCGCGTCGCGCAATGCCGTGCGCCGCCCGCTCTATGCTTTTTTTGCGGAAACAACCGGCGCCGGGCTAACCGTTTCCTGCACCGCGCTGCCGCCCTGCAATCGCTCCACAATCTGCCCAAGCGTGCGCAACTCGGAAAGAACGTCGGTGGGAACCTCAGGCAGATCGGGGTGCGCTTCCTGCAACGCGCCCAGAATCTCAACGCGCTTGATCGAGTCAATGCCCAGGTCAGACTCCATGTCCATCGCAAGATCGAGCATATCGGCAGGATAGCCGGTTTTGTCGCTGACGATGGCGAGGAGGGCGGATGTGAGATGTGAGGAGGAGGGGGCAGAAACCGTAGCTTCTACAGCAGCGACGGGGGCGGCGGCGGGAACACGAGGCGAAGCCGGCGCAGGTGCAGCTACAGGCGCAGCTACAGGTGCAGGTACAGGCTCCGGCGTAGTCACTGGCGCAGGGATAGGAAGCGGCGCGTGAGAAGTGAGAACCGGAGACGGCGTTGGAATCCGGGTACCCGTCGCCTGGCGCCGGCTGCCGGCGCCCAACACACGGACACCTTCGACCCGCGCCGATTCCGTCTGTTGTTGCAAAAGCTGAATCGCAGCGCGGGCATACTCGGATTGTTGCGCCAGAAATTGCCGGTGAACGTCGAGCGTCTGCTCCTGCAGGTCGTGAAACCGCGTCATACTGCGCGAAAGCGTTTCCAAAACGGACACGGTCACGGCAACCTGCTGAGAGGAACTGTTGCCGTTGGCCAAACTACCGGAGAAGATCGCCCCCTGCTGCTGCATCAACTCCGAAAAGATGCGTGCATAGTCCGACTGGTTGTGAAGATACTGCTCGTGAACGCGCATGGTCAGAGTTTGATGCTCATAAGACTGCGCCAGAGCGCAATCGAGACTGTCCAAAATAGCGCCGGCAGCCACAGACGCTTCTTGAACTTCGGCTGCTGTTCTCTGCGATTCACTTTCGAATTTTCCCACGTTGCCCTCCACTTTTCTTCCACCATTGCCCTCTTCAAATAACCTGCCGTCTAACTCCAACATCTTGCCCTTTGCCTCCTGTTTTTTGCTTCCTGCTTCTTGCAAAGCGTGCTCGAAAGCGCCGCGCGTTTTCTCACTGACATAATTGCTGCCGTTTAAAGAAATATTTAGAGCCATAAGTACCTCCGTAAAGCATTTAGCCTTTAGTTTTTAGCTGTCAGCCGGATATAAGGTTTT
>DAOUFX010000586.1:0-9955 GCA_034429675.1 Anaerolineae bacterium
TGCAGGCGGGCTTGCTGCGTCTGCTCCGCCTGCAATTGCGCCAGGTTTTTTATTAATCCTGTGTATCCACCCACACATACTCATGATCCATCGCCGCCTGAAAGTCCGCATGTAAGGCCGGTTTATTGTGCATCTCCCACTGATCCCCAAACCAACGATAGAGCAGTATGGCGTGGATTTGTTGATTACCAGGGGTTGTGTTCCAGTCGTTGATTTCCTGATAGGCATTTTGAATCCACCCACGAGTATCGTCCGGCCAGCCCTGACCTCGCGATGGATTATCACTAATGAAGATCGGGGCGGCTTCTGTGATATACACCGGCACATACCGCAAGTCTACTGGTATCTTGTTCATAAAATCACGATAGACACGGAACTCATAGTGATGATCAAAAAGAGGTTCATCTGGCGAAAACATCTGTTCACTGAATATTAACTCGGGGTCTGAAGTTTGTGTATAGGCGTGCAACGCCAACGCATCAATGGGAATACCTGTTTTACGCAATTCGTCCAGAAGTTCTGTGAAATAATCCAAAGGACGCACAAAGGGGTTCTTCGCCAACTTCCAGCGCCTATAGACAAAAGGCGACAACGCTGCGACTACTACTTGATCATTCTCATGCCCTGGAAGAGAATGTATTTGTGTCCACACCTTCGCGTAACATTCAGCATAGAGTTTTGGGGTGATATGTTCTATAGGATACTTGTATCCTCCGGGATGTTCGCTAGGATTATTAGGTTCATTGCCAATAACCCAGACATGCACATACTTTCCATACAACTCAACCCATCTACGCACGGACAGGGCAAAATCATCGTAGTATTGAGATTCAGGAAGCGTGCCGCCGGGGTCATACCCATAGTTAAGACGCACAATGATGCTAAAGCCCTTTTCTGCTATCTCCTGCAAAGCATTTGTGTATTCAGGGATATATTGGATACTGTTGGCATCTCGCCCGACCACCTCTGTGAACAGCACCCAGCCAAACTTGCCTTTTTCCTCCATCAAGAATTGCCCTCCAAAACCGGCGATAGAGTCCGCAATAGAGACATTATGAACGCCGAAAATGTATTTTTGAGGCAGTTGGCAAACGCTAAAAACTGGTAAATCATCCTGATTAATCACAATAGTACGAATGCCGAAACTGGATTTCTTGAATTCCCATCGAACTTCACTTGGTATATTAGCAGGCGTCGGCGTCAATGTGGGACTACTCATAGGCATTGGCGTCTCTTCGGGCCTGGAGTCAGTCGGCAGAGGGTAAGGGGTGGGGGCAACAAGATTATCCGAGGAGCTAGTCCTTACTATTTCTGCGGCGCCTTCGGCAATGACAAGGCGGACGGCTGGGTCGCCGACAATCACATAGTCGCGCGCATCAAGGGTCATTATAAACTGTTTGCTCGTACGATAATTATAATTTACGTCTAGTAGTAAAGTGCTTAACTCGGCGGAAAGTTCAGCATAACGCTGATTAAAAGGCTCCATTGCCGCGCCTACTGGATAACCCGCTAACATCTGGTCTACGGCTCTATGAAAAGTTCCTGCTATCGTCTGTTCTCCGTTAGACTTTAAAAAAGAATAACCCCATCCTGGCCCTAACTGGCCAATGAAAGCCAAAACACCGCCTTTGGGGTGGCCTAATAACTGTTGGGGTAACTGGGCAACAAAGGCGGATCGAGCAACTTGCGTTCTTGTATAGGAAGTTGCTAAAGAGTAATCATCATACTTGGACATACCCGCACTATAGCTGGCGAAGGAGAACACAATCAGACCCGACAGTTGAGCGTCCTCGTCCACATCCTCCGCTGCAAAGTAAAAATCCTCAAAAATCTTATTCCGCGGGCCAGGCCAATCCTGGCAAACCAACGCCCCCTGGCGCGTGAGTTGTTTTGGACTATCTAGTGAGAAGTCCATACCATGACTGGCGGTAAAGAGAAAACCAGGGGTTTGGTCGCCTCCCAACAACCGTGCTAGTTGTGCTTTCGTCGCCGCATCTCCGGTAAAGATGCCAGTCTCCCATTCTGGCGCAACCTCGCTTATATGCTTATAGAGGGGTTCAACCAAATATTTGGACGACAACCTGGTACCGTTATCATCCGGGTTAACTACGCCGAAGAAAGTAACCTGGCGAGGGCGATCAACACCACTTGTCTCAGCCTTCACTACACTGCGGGCATAATGGGTATACTCTTCCAATGTCTCGAAATAAATCCGTCCCACGGCGTATTTCGTATCAAGCTGATATTGGAATTCATACGGAATTGATTCCGGATCGCCGACAATGAGCAAATAGTAAGGCACCTCACTTGGATTAATCAGCCCAATGCTAATCGTGTGACGCTGTAGAAAATCCTGCATCGTGTCTCCAGGCCTGTAACCATCTTCACCCATATATTCTTCGTAGTAATCCTCATGGTTTTGAGTGGCCTGCGCACGCCGGTGATCTAGCAATTCACTCAAAGCCTCTCTAAGAGCTGGATCGGCGTTTGCCGCAAAAATAACTCCCCACCCCATTTCAGACAAATACTTATGACGTTCCGACAAGCGTTTGATCTCGTCACGCTGTTCCAAAGCAACCGCTTGAGCAGTTTCAGCGATGTTTCGTTGCTGCTCTGCCAACATACTGGCTGATTCAGCCTTTTGCTGGCTGCTGGTAGCCCAAAAGGTCAATATTGCCATCACAACCATTAGCGCGCCGGCAGTAATACTGGCGGCAATAGCAAGCCACCGTCGCCTGATGCGCCTCCGTTCAGCCATCTGGCTGGCTTGCAAAAACTCAACTTCCTCTGGTTCCATTTCATCCGGCGATGCCTCTGCACGGGTCAACGCCTCTTTCAACACCTTGCCACGATAAAGCAATAAATCATCCCCTGTCTTTTGCCAATATCGCACAAGTTGTAACCAGGGCTTTTGTTGAATACGATACTGCTCGACGTAGCGACTGGCTTCCAAAAACTTGATCTCCTCCGGTTCCATCTCATCAGAATGCGCCGCTTGCCAGGCCAGCGCGGCTTCGAGCGGCTTGCCCCGGTAAAGCAATACGTTATCCTGTGTTTCCTGCCAGCGCTGAGCGACCGGCAACCAGGGCCGCTCTTGTGCCTGCGCCGCCGCCTGCTTCTCCTTCCATACCCGGTTGGATTTGAGAATCGGTTCCACCAACCGATCATGTGACAATTCATACCACCGCGCTCCGGCGCGCACGTCGGCGCGGATGATGTGCTGGCTTTCCAACATATCCACCGCCCGGTTCGGCAAGCCCACCGTATCGGTGTGTCCCCGCATCACCAGGCCGCGCGTGCCCAGGGGGGTGATGAGTCTTTCACCAAACCAGCCACGCAATTGGCGTTCGCTCACACCTCCACCAGATGTTGACGGGCCACCCTGTGCCAGTTTCAATGCGCTTTCGTAAAAATCGGTCAGCGCCCGGTCAATGTTGCCGTACTGCTCCACCTCTTCCCATTGGATTAACTTATCATCCTGTTCGGGCAATGCGTCCCAGAGCCGGTTGCACACCACTTGCAACTGCACCGGCTCAATGTACGGCCCCAGCACCGCCGTCTCGGCTCCGCTAGTGCCTGCTTCTGGCGTGTCTTGCGTCTTGCCTCTTGCGTCCTGCACCTTGATCTGCCGCAGGTTATCCACCAGCTTTTCCGCCGCGTTTGCTTCAAACTGGTATTTTGCCTTCTCCGCCGGCCGCCGCACCGCCTCCAGCGCGCCCTGAACGCCCAACAACTCCATCCGAAAGCGCGCTTGCAAACGCCAGGGGAAGTGCTGCGCGTAGGCATCCATTGCTGCCACATGGTCCTCACGCATTGCCATGACCACTCCCAGGTTGGGCAACGTATCCAGCGCCTTGCGTATCTGCCTGAAGAAATCTTCGGCTTCGCGCCAACGCTCGCGGTGCGTGGTAAAAATTTCCTCAAACTGATCCATGATCAAAATGGGCAGCCGCGGCTGACCGTTCTCGTCCTGGCAATACGTGGCCAGAAAATCGTCCAGCGTGCGCCCCATCAGCGCGTGTGGATCGCCCTTCTCACCGGCTAACGAAAGCAAGATGCTAAAAGTGAATATGTTGTTAACGGCCCGCGGGTCAACGTCCGGCGGTAATTCACTGCCCACCCGCGCCACCGGCAACACCGTGTAGCCTTCCTCTTCCAGTTTGGGGATCACACAAGCATTGAGCAGCGATGTCTTGCCCGCGCCCGACGGCGCGTAGAACAATACTTCACGTTTGGACATCAGCAGCGCCAACAAGTCGCGCGCCTCGCGCTCGCGTCCGAAAAACCGGTCACTGTGCCGTTTCTCAAAAGGCCGTGGACCAATGTAAGGATTGTCTCTCATCGCTGTCCCTCCCACTGTTCCCGCAGTTCAGCAATGAATTGCGCCGTTGTGCCCCAATACACATCTATAGCCGTTTGTTCAAAATATTTGCGTAAAAAGTTCTGCACTTCAGCTAGATTGGCGCCGAGCGCCACATCGGCCATTTCCAGTTGAACCGCTACATGCGTGAACTTGCGCCGGATATCCCGGTTAGCGACCAATCGGTGCATCAACGTGCGAAACTCCCAATCATACAGGCTATAGCCCACAAACATCAATGATGTGGTCGAGAACACTCCATCAACCGCATTAGAAATTCGCTTGCTACTGGTTGAGGTATGCACCAAAAATTTGAAATAGTCATCCTCGCTAAGAATCAGGGAGTCTGCGTATTCATCGCTGCCAAAGAGATGATAGACCATTGGCTGTTCCGGCGTCGGCACATAGTCGGCGCCCAGTGTTGATTCAATCTCATCCAGTTCAGCAGTCCAGCGGCACACTTCGCGCCGCGGCGTCCGCCCTCTGGCTTTGAGCGCCTCTGTCAGTAAGCTATCAGGATTGGTCGTTAAGTACAGCGGCAGATTGAGCTGGGCCAGCACGCTATGGATCTCGTTGGGATTGGTCGCGCTCAAGGCGGGCCAACCCACGGCCTCAATTAAAGCCGTGAGCGTCTCAAAGTCGCCCGCCGGACGCAGCGCTTCAGGCAAGCGTTGCACCAACTCGCTTTTTAACATATCCAACCATTCGTAACGGGGGAAGCTTTCGCCGCGCATCGTGGCCAGATATTGCGCTACACGCGCCATGTCACTGCCGCAGGCAAACGGGTACTTGTGTTGCCGCGCCCATTGCTGCGCAATCTCCGCCGGCGAAGGCAACAGAGCGCCATAAACACGCGGACCGACAATGGGCGTACAGCGTCGTTTCTTGATTTGCTGAACCAGTGTCGTCCAAAACGTACTCGAATCTTGCCCAAAGAGTTGCCCCCGCGCGTCAGCCTCCGCGCTCCACAATTGCCCCGACTTGAGCCGCATAAAGAGCACCGGCACGGCGGTATCGGGCCGCCCGGCGGTCATCAAGGTGCTGCGCGCTTCGTTGCTGGCTTGATCCACCTGGCCGTGCTCCAGCAGGCGCGTGTAGAACGTCGTGCTGAACTTGCGCGCCGTTTCGACGCTGACGAAATCCTGCATCGCTACCACCGCCGGCACGCCAACGGACACGAGCCTGGGGCCAAAGCCCCGGAAGGCGTCGCCGGTGGCGCGCGTCGCGCTCTGGCACGCCGCCAAAAAGACCAGCAGCGGCTTGACGCCGCTTTCCAGCCGGACCAACAGCCCCACCAGGTCGTCGTCGGAGGTCGCCAGCGTATGTCCCTGGGTATCTTGCAGGAACAGCGCCGCTTGCTGGCGGCGGGCGTTGTACGCGCCGTGGCCCAGATAGTGCCAGATGTGATAGCCTTTCCGCAGCGCTTCCTCCAGGCGTTCCAGGGTGATGGGCGGGGCGAGAAAATCCATTTGGAGATGGGGGGCTGCAATGGATTGTAGTATTTGGCGCTCTTGCGTTACGTCGAGAGGCGCCAGGTTGTATTGGCTCAGATCATCGGGATTGGCAATCGTGACCAGGATGCGGATGGGGCGCGCCTCAACCGGACTGCCCCACGGCAGGGCGATAGGCAGGTAGCGCGAGAAAGGGGTATTGGCATTGGCCGAAAGCATACCAGCCTCTTCGTGGAGCAGTTCCCAGGGCAGGGTGTGCAATTCAGGGGCGGCTGGGTCAAGGCGGAGGCGGATACGGCGCGGTAGGGGCTGCTCGCGCGCTACTGTCCACGCATCCCGCACCGCGTTATCGTGCAAGAGGGCGTCGAGCAGTTTTTTCCCATCAGCCGGCGGGTCGCTGCCGGAGTCCCACGGCACACTGTCGGCCGGCATATAGCCACGCGGGAATTCGCGTTGACCGTCCAGGGTGATTTCAACCGGGTAGCCAAAATCGGTGCATTGAAAAAGCCGGAGTTCCAGGTCGCAGAGTTTTTGTTCGGTAGAGGTCATTGTGTCTACTCCTTGTTAATGCAGGGGGCGGTCATACAAATTATGAACTTGGGAAGTAGATGGATTATGTCAACATTGTTTTATTGTAGCATCAATCTATTGGGGTGTAAATCGTGACGGTTCTGGGGGGCGCATTTCAGGAAGGGGGCGAATTGGAGAAGCGCGCCGAAGCGTAGGATCATCGGTGAAGAAAAGATGCTGACCGATGAGTTGGAAGGCTATGAAGCGTACAAGAAGAAGGTCATCTACCGGCTGATTCCATTGATCTGGTAATCCGTCTCTTCCGACTATCCGACTACCTGACTCTTGACCTTCGACTTTCGACTTTCAACTAATTTACCTCGCCGCTGTTGATATTGCCGGGCCTGGTATATGAAGGCTTCCAGCCGCGTGTTGATGTTGGTCATGGCTTGCGCGTCGTAGATGATGTCTAGCCAGGGGATGCGGTCGAGGTCCTGGCGCACTTTGGGCGCGATGCCGGTGACGGTGGTGGCGGGCATGCAGTTGAGCGGCAGGACGTGCAGGATGCCGGCCAACCCCTGACGGGCGTAGTCAATGGCCTTGCCGATGCTCAGCGCGGCTTCCGTGCCGATGGCCGGGTCGTAGTAGGGGCGGTCATTTTCCATCAGGCGATCCACCGTGACCTCGTGGGCGTTGCGCAGCAGGTCTTCCACCGGCTTGAGCATCTCGTGCTCGATGCGGCGCTGGATCACGTCTCCGGCCTCGGTCTTGAGCCAGCCCAAATAATCCCCGGCCACGCGCGCCCGCGCTTTGGCGCCATAGTTGGTGAAGTAGAACCATTCCATCAGCGGCGCCACCCACACCTCGCCGCCCAGCGCCTCGACGTGGCGCACGATCTCCTGGTTGGTGAAGTCGTTGGCGCGCAGGTAGATTTCGCCCACCATGCCGATGACGGGACGCGGTTCGCGCCGGTCTACGGGCAGGGCGCGGAACTTTGCGCCAGCCTGCGCCATGGCCGCGACCGCCAGGCGGCTCTTGCCGGTTTCGATGGCGGCGGCGAGGGCGTGTAGACACTCGTAGTAGAGCGCGTCGGTCTGGCCGGGGACGGTTTCGTAGGGCCGGTGCGCGTAGCGCAGCTTGCGCAGCAGATCCGCCCCCACCACGCCGCGCCAGATCAGCAGCCGCAGCGCCGTGGCATGTTCCCCGAATCCCTGGTAGGAGTTCTCGGCGCTGGGCGACATGATCTCCACGGCTTGCAGCCCCATCTCGTCCAGCAGCAAGCGGTGCAGCGCGTTGTACTGGCCGAAGCGGCACGGCCCGCCGGTGGTGGGCATGAAGAGGATGGTGCGTTCCGGGTCGAAGTCCGGTTTGCGCGACTGCTTGACGATGTCGCCCACGCAGGTGAAACACGGCAGGCACTCCTTGCCCAGGCACAGCGATTGCCCGATGGCGAGACTTTCATCGTCGGGCTCGTCCATCACCACGGCTTTAAGCCCGTAGTGCCGCATCGCCGCCGCCATCGCTACCGCGTGGTCGGCCATGTAGGGCAGATAGATGGTTTTTGTGTTTGAGGTCATAGGTATTTCCTGGTTTCTGAGTTTAGAATCTGAAACGTGACAAAGACTTCCTCACGCTTCACGCTTCACGCTTATTACACTATCGAAGAACGCCTCGCAGCGCGTCATCAAGCCCGCGTCGGCGGTGTGGTCGTCGAATTCGAGCTCCAGGAAGGGTTTTTCGGCCAGTTCGCGGCGGAAGAAGCTGATGAGGAAGGAGTCGGGGCCGCAGGCGAAGTTGGTGATGTAGAGGGCGTGCAGATGGGGCCGTTCGCGCAGGTAGCGGGCCGCCGCCAGAATATCCTGGCCGCTGCGCCAGAACATGTTGTCGAAGCGGTCGGAGATGTCGAGGCTGCGCACGGGCAGGTAGTCCATCGGGATGGGCAGCACGCCCAGCTTGCGGATCTTGGCCGGCAGGTCCTGGTTCAGCCCCGGATCGTAGAGGTTGTACGGCCGCCCCACCAGGACGGCGGCGGGCCGGTCGCCCCAGCTTGCCAGGGCGGTGTCGCCGTGGACGCGAACGGCAGCCTGGAAAGCGCGCTGCGCGGTCTGTCCCGCCTCCACGGCGCGTTCCATCTGCCGGGTCGAGACGCCCAGCGCGTCGGCCAGCGGGCGAAATTCTTTGAGCAGTGTGTTCTGCCAGAGCAGGTGCAGTGGGAAGTGCAGCGGGCGCGCGCCGCGGGCGGCCATGTCCACTGCCGCCGCCGCAATCCACGGGGACGCTTGGATGAAGGGGCAGTGGGCGTTGTGCGTCTGCCCCGGCGCGGGATTCTCGCGGTTGACGACGCCCGGCAGGAAGATGAAATCGCAATGCTTGTCCAGCAGGTCGAGAACGTGGCCCATGACGACCTTGACCGGGAAGCAGGTTTCGGCGGCGGCCGTGAGGGCGGTATTGGCGGTGATGTGCGGCTGGGTGACGTCCGACAGCACCGGGGTTGCGCCCAGCTCGGCGAACAGCGCGCGCCAGTATGGGTACAGATCGTAAAAAGTGAGCGCGCGCGGGATGCCGACCCTGGGCCCCCCGGCGGGCGCGTCGGGCCCCAGCAACAGTTCCATCCGCTCTGCGATCAAATCGGGCAGCACTTCACTCTGCTGTTTCTTGCGCCCGGCCTCTTCAAAGCGCTCGCAGCGCGCGCCGTAGTACATCGGCGGCTCGCCCACGATGGTCACTTTGCTCACCTCGCACAGGTTGGGGCAGGCTTTGCACTCGAAGGTTTGGGTGGTGTAGTCGCGGTGCTCCAGGTTGAAACCCTTGAACGCCGTCTCCGGCCCGGCGGACTCCTGCGCCAGCAGCGCCGCGCCGATCGCGCCGGAGACGCCGTGGTGCGGAGGCACGCTCACCTCGCGGCCCAGGATTTGGCGGAAGGCGGCGACGACGGCGTCGTTGGAGGCCACGCCGCCCTGGAAGAAGACGCGCTGCCCGATGGGGCGCCCGTTGACGACTTTGTGGATGTAGTTGTGCGCCACGGCGTAGGCCAGCCCGGCGGTCAGGTCTTCGACCTGCGCGCCCTGCTGTTGGTGGTGGATGAGATCGGATTCCATGAAGACGGTGCAGCGTTCGCCCATGGCGGCGGGGCAGGCGGAGGCCAGCGCCAGCGGGCTGAAGTCGCTTTCCACGTCAATGGCCAGGCGCTCGGCCTGCTCCTCCAAAAACGAGCCGGTCCCGGCGGCGCAGGCTTTGTTCATCGTGAAATCCACGACCGCGCCGCGATCCAGGCGGATGAATTTGCTGTCCTGCCCGCCGATCTCGAAGACGGTATCCACGGCGGGATCGAAGTGCACGGCGGCGGCGGCCTGGGCGGTGATCTCGTTGCGCACCGTGTCGGCGCCGACGAAATAGCCGGTGAGGTAGCGCCCGGAGCCGGTCACGCCGACGCCGCGCACCGGGTTGTGGCCGTTTGACCCGATCTCCTCCCCGATTTCGCGCAAGCCCCGGCGCACGGCCTCCAGCGGTTGCCCGCCGGTGCGCAGGTAGCGCCACGCGACGACGTTTTTCTGTTCGTCCAGCAACGCGACGTTGGTGCTGATCGAGCCGACGTCAATGCCGAGGAAGAGGGGCGTGGGGGAGTGGGGAGTGG
>DAOUFX010000587.1:0-21721 GCA_034429675.1 Anaerolineae bacterium
GCCCCCAAACCCCCACCCCCAGATTTTGAGAAGATACAAATATAACTAGCGTCATAAGTGGGTTGTGTTTATCAGACTATGCAGGAATGTAGCACATACGAGAAACGATGAAGAGACACTATCTATTAAAAAGAGTTTTTTGGGTCGTGACTCTCGCTCTGATCATCGGACTACCCTTGTCCGGACCGGGCCTGGCGCAAGACGGCGAGCAATACTTCGACGATACCGGTCATTGGGTCGAGGGAGTATTTTTGGACTACTTCCGCAGTCACGGTGGGCTGGAGACTTTTGGCTACCCCATCACCGAGGCTTTTATAGACCAGGGGCTACTTGTCCAATACTTCCAAAACGCTCGCATTGAATGGCACCCCAATAATCCCGATCCCTACAAGGTTCAGTTGGGCCTTTTGGGCGATGAATTAAACTATCGCCATCCCCCGGTGGTCGAGCCTTACCCAAAAACACGACGCAAAGTGTATTTCCCGGAGACGCAGCACACGATCGCCTATGCTTTTCTGGATTACTTCAATGCTCATGGCGGCATTGATATGTTTGGCTATCCCATCACTGAGATGTATTTTGAGGAAGGGAAAATCGTTCAGTATTTCCAGCGCTTGAAGATGGAATGGTATCCTGACGATCCTTCCTCTACCATTCGCATCGGACCATTGGGATCGGCTTATCTGGAACTGCATAGGGATCGTATGCCTTTGGAGGCGTTGCAACGCGCTTCCAAGGATGGACGCATCAACACGATTCCGCCAACCCCGGTGATCTCGGAGATCCATGCCGTGATCTCTTTGCGCTATTCGGTGATGAGCCAAAAACGCGATCAGATCGTTTCGATCTTGATCAAAGACAACAACAACCTCCCCGTTGCCAATGCCCAGGTGGCGATACACTTCGAGGCGCCAACCGGCGAGACCTTGCCCTCCAGTGACATTGTCCTGGTGACGGATTCGCGTGGTTTTGCGCAGCAGGCCATCCCCGTCAACGGTGGATACTCAGGGTCGCAAATTCTGGTGCGCGCCGACGTTACCTACAACCAGCTGACGACCTCTTCTCAGAATGTGTTTCTCCTCTGGTGGTGAAGCGTTTCACGCTTGCAACAAAAAACCGCGCGGCTCAGCCGCGCGGTTTTTGTTATTCCTCTGCGTTTCCGCCCAGTCCCAGGCGTATTTTGAGACGTTCTAGCCAGGATTTTTTGCGATTGGAGGATTTCCCGCTGGAACGAATATTCCGCAGGCGATCCAGGGTGCGGCGCAGGCGGTGCATCTTGACGGCATTATTTTCTTTCTTCGCTTCTTCTTCGCTCATAGCTCCTCTCCAGAGGCTTCACGCCCATTGTGACACATCACACGGTTGACAAACCATCGCATCTCTACGACTTGGCTGCGATCAGATCGGCCTGGTCGGGGGTCGAATTGAACAGATACCCGATTCCCCGGACGTTCAGAATGTACCTGGGGTTTTCTGCATCCGGCTCCAGTTTGCGCCGTAAGCGCCGGATGTGCACTCGCACAATTGAGCGCGCTCCCCAGGCGTCGGTTTCGTACCCCTGGGCGCAACGCACCAAATCCTGAGGGGTGCACACCTGATCCACGTGGTTTGCCAGACACTCTAAAAGCCGGAATTCGGTGGGGGTGAGATCAACCGGATGGCCCTGGTACGTCACCAGGTGTTTCGCCTTATCAATTTTTATATCGCCAACGACCCAAACCTCTTCCTGTACCTCCGGGACATCCGTGGATTCATTCACGCCATCGGTCGTCATCAGCTCCTTCAGGGTTCGTTGCAATTGCGACACCAACGCGCGCCGGTGCCGTCCAACTTTTAGTTCGGAGAGTCCCTTGCGCACTGCGGTGAGCACCTCATCCACCGGCGATGGCTTCAGCAAGAAGTCGTAGGCGCCCTTGCGCAGCGCTTGAATCGCGGTTTCCAGCGTGCCATACCCGGTGATCAGAATGACCACCGTTTCGGGGGAGAGCCGGCGAATGCCTTCCAAGACCTGCAGGCCGTCCACACCGGGCAGGCGCAGATCCAGAATGGCCAGGTCGAAGGAGGTGGTTTGCTGGCGCGCCAGCGCCAGCGCTTCCTCGCCGGAAGCGGCCAGGCTTACCTGGTAGCCCTCAAGGCGCAAGACCTCCCCCAGCGTGATACGCTCGGCGGCTTCATCGTCCACGACCAGAATATGAATATCGTCCATTAATCCTCCTCGCCCGCTTGTGGCAAACGCACAATAAAAGTAGTTCCGCCCCCTGCGGGGCTTTCCACCTCGATCACACCGCCATGCCGTTCGATGATACCGTAGCTAATCGCCAGTCCCAATCCGGTGCCGCTGGACTTGGACGTGTGGAACGGTTCGAAGAGATGCTCCCGAATCTCTGCGGAAATCCCCGAGCCGTTGTCACGAAAGGCGACGACAACTTGTTTGCGTTCGGCATGATAAGCCGTTCCGATCCACAAAGTCCCTCCCTCATTCATTGCCTCGACGGCGTTGATGATGAGATTGAGGAAAACCTGGGTCAGTTGGTTGGCGGCGCCCCGCACCTTCGCCAGGTCCGGCGCGAGCCGTGAAACGACCTCGATTTTTGTCTGTTGCAGGCGTTTCCCGGCGATCGCCAACGCATCTTCCAACGGCGCATTGACATCCAAAAGCTGCATGGCCGATGAGGGCCGATAGAAGTCCAGCATCCGCCGCACAATTTGCACCAGACGGGTAACCTCCTTTTGCGCCATTTCGAGGAACCGGCGCCGTTGCGTTTCGTCCAGACCGGGATGCGACGTCAGATGGAGGCTGTTTTGGATGGCCTGGAGTGGATTGTTGATCTCGTGCGCCAGCGAGGCCGCCAGGCGCCCTACGGCGGCCATCTTCTCGGCCTGAATCAACTGATTTTGGGAGCGTTCCACTTCGGCGGCGTACGATTCGAGTTCCTGGAAAAGCCGGGCGTTTTCGACGGCCACCGCCACCGAAGCGGCCATGTGTTCCATCAGCTCGACGTTCTCATCGTCCAGGGAGCCGGGGGGCGCCACCACCACCAGAGCGCCTACCGGTTCGTTGCGTTTGAGGAGGGGGACGCACAGGAGGTCCAGTTCCGGCATCGCCAGGGCCTCGCTCCAGAAACCTTGCGGCGCCATTTTTTGAAGGACGGCGTGCTTCTGGGTTGCCATTTCATTGAAGGCGCCATTCTCTGCCGGAATCACTCTTCCCTCAAGCCATACGCCTTCAGGGGTGCGCGCGGTACGAATGACCCACGATTGTGATTCTTCGTCATTGAGCACCAGGGCCAGCGCTTTGTTGGCAATCAAGCGGTCTGCGCCTTCCAGCGCTACCCGCAGCACCTCGTCCGGGTTCAAACTGGACGAAACCATGCGGTTGATTTCATCCAGGGCCGCCAGCTCCTGGTTGCGGCGACGCAACATGCGCTCGGTGCGCCGGATGCGCAGCACCACGCCGATGCGCGCCAGCAGCTCTTGGGGATCAAAGGGTTTGATGATGTAATCGTCGGCCCCCATCTGCAACCCCCGCGCTTTTGCCATCACCGAATCAAGCCCGGTGATCAAAATGACGGGCGTTTGTGTCAACAAGGGGTCGGCCTTCATTTTGCCCAGAATGCGGAAACCATCCTCGCCGGGCATCATAATGTCCAGCAGCACCACATCCACCGAATCGCCGCTGCCGACTTCTTGATAGAGCAAGGACAACGCGCTCTCGCCATCTGCGGCGACCATCATGTGGCAAGGGATTAGCGCGAGCACCTCATGAATGAGGGTCACCATTCCGGGATCATCGTCAACGACAAGAACACGCGCCTGTTGTTCGGGCATATTTTTCTCAGGGGGATGATTGGACAATCTGCTCGACGGCAGTGACCAACCGTTCAAAACGTTCTTCATCAGCGTTCAGAACGCCGACGCGGGGGGTGTCTTGCAACCCGGCAAATATCCGGCGATAGTCGGCGTGAGTTCCGGATAACGGCACAAAAAAGACCCGCGCTTCAGAATAGGGGTGCCGCGTATGGACAACTACGGGATCGTTGTAGTGCATCTCGATCATCCGCCACTCGTTGCGAAACCTTTCCAGATTCTCATCGGAAAGGCCAACTCCGCTTTCGTACCCCGACCAATGTTCCACCATATCGGCAAACGCCGCCATCACGGTGTCATAACCCGGGTCGCCCGGCAAGAGTGTGGTGGATTCTCCATCCCAGTAGATGACAATCCAATCGGCCTGGGCTTTGAAGGATTGGAGGAACCAGAGAGGGTCTTCGTTGCCCATGGTTGTGATCCCCCAGACGAGCCCCAGCGTCACAAAAAGCATAATCAGAATCCCGCCCACTGCATTGAGAGGCTTGTTGCTCATTTACACTCCTTCGAAGTCAATCATCATTTCACACCCTCGAAGTAAATTATAACTGCTTTTACCCGGTTTGTGAAGCAAAACTTGGGCGCGGGGTGGGCGTTTGCGTTTCGCATGACGCCACCGCAGCCGTCCACGAATGGGGACACGAATACACAAATGTGCGCGACACCCCTTCGTGTATTTGTGGATGTTTCGTAGACGGCAACCCCAGTGGCGCAGCCAGTTTGCGAAAACTTGACGCTCACCCTTGGGCGCGAGGCAAGGAAAGTTTATGCGACCGCTTTTATCGCCATACAAAAAGGGCGGAGAAATTTCTCCGCCCTCCTGTTTAAATCACCTTTCGATCAGCCGGCTTCTTTTTCTACCAGCCAACAAGCGACAAAATGATCTTCTCCGTAAGCCTTGAACGGCGGCTCTTCCCTGTCGCATGTGCCTTTGATGGCGTAACGGCAGCGCGGATGGAAATGGCAGCCGGCCGGCGGATTGATCGGGCTGGGGACATCGCCTTCGAGGATGATGCGCGCGCGCGACCCAGCTTTCTTGGGGTCGGCGACCGGGATGGCCGACAGCAACGCCTGCGTGTAGGGGTGCAGCGGATTTTCGAAGATCTCGTGACGACTTGCCAGTTCGACCATCTTGCCCAGGTACATCACGGCAACCCGCGTGCTGATGTGTTCCACCACGCTCAGGTTGTGCGCAATGAACAGATACGTCAGGCCGAGTTGTTGCTGCAAATCCATCAGGATGTTCAAAACCTGCGCCTGAACGGAGACGTCCAGGGCCGATACCGGTTCGTCGGCTACGATGAACTTGGGATCCAGCGCCAACGCCCGCGCAATGCCGATGCGCTGCCGTTGCCCACCCGAAAATTCGTGGGGATAGCGCTTGGCGTGGAAATCTTCCAGGTTGACCATCCGCAGCAGGTGAATCACTTTCTCCCAGCGTTCCTGCGCCGATCCGATATTGTGCACGATCAACCCTTCCATAATGCTTTCCCCGATGGGCATGCGGGGATCCAGGGAAGAGTAGGGGTCCTGGAAAACAATCTGCATATCTTTGCGAACATTCTTCAGCGCCCTACCGCGCATCTTGAAGACATCGCGGCCCTGAAATAAAACGCTCCCTGAAGTGTGCGGCACCAGACGTAGCAGTGTGCGCCCCACGGTCGTCTTGCCGCAGCCGGATTCGCCGACCATGCCCAACGTCTCGCCGCGTTTGATGGTGAAGCTGACGTTGTCCACGGCCTTGACCTGCGCCCGGACCCGCTGCAAAAGCCCACTGCGAATGGGGAAGTATTTCACCATGTTCTTTACAACGATCAGGTCTTCCCCGGAAGTGGCCTCGTTGTTGACTTTTACCTCTGCCATTACTTGCTCCTCCCTTGCTCCTGATACAGCCAGCAGCGTACACTGTGCTCCGGTTCGTACTCAATCAGAGCCGGATCCTCGGTGGTGCATTGTTGCAGGTTGTTCTTCAACCGTGCCAGACAGCGCGGTGCAAATTTACAGCCCGGCGGCAGGTTAATCAGATTGGGCACTGAGCCGGGAATCGTGTCCAGCCGTTCCTTCACGACGCCCATTACCGGGATGGAAGAAAGCAATCCCCGTGTATAGGGATGCAGGGGCTTTTCAAAAAGCGTGTTGACGCTGGCATGCTCCACCACGCGCCCGGCGTACATCACCGAAACCCGCGAGGCCATTTCGGCCACGACGCCCATATCGTGGGTGATCAGGATGATGGAGGCATTGAATTTTTGTTGCAGGTCGCGCATCAGGTCCAGGATTTGCGCCTGAATGGTCACGTCCAACGCCGTCGTCGGTTCGTCGGCGATCAACAGCTCAGGTTCGCATGCCAGGGCCATAGCGATCATCACGCGCTGCGCCATGCCGCCGGACAGCTCGTGCGGGAACGCCGCCGCGCGTTTTTCCGGTTCGGGGATGCCGACCGTGCGCATCAGCTCAATGGACTTGGCCCACCCCTCTTGTTTGTCCATCCCGCGATGGATCTGCAAGACCTCGGCGATTTGGTCGCCTACCCGGAACACCGGATTGAGGCAGGATGTGGGCTGCTGGAAGATCATCGAAAGGCGATCTCCGCGCATCAGACGCATTTCGGATTCCGGCAACTTCAGGAGGTCTTGTTTATTGAAGAACACTTCGCCTTCCACGATTTTGCCGGGGATGCCGACCAGCTGCATAATCGAGAATGAGGTGACGCTCTTGCCACATCCCGATTCGCCCACCAGCGCGATGATCTCGCCGCGCCGCACGTTAAAATCCACGCCATCCACAGCCTTGACCACGCCGTCTTCGGTGTAGAAGTACGTTTTCAAGCCATGAACATCAAGAATAATGTCTTCGGTTTTGACGGTTTCCACTTTTGACTCCTTCTACATTTTCAGGCGCGGATCCAGCGCATCGCGCAGACCATCGCCGACGTAGTTGAACGCCAGTGAGGTCAGGAAGATGGCCAGCCCGGGGTAGAAAATCTTGGCCGGATCTCCCAGCACACCCTGTTGTGCGGCCTGGAGCATGTTTCCCCAGGTGGGGATGGGGGGCTGGATGCCAAATCCCAGGAAACTCAACGCGGACTCCGTCACGATGACGCCGCCCAGGCCCAGCGATGTGCTGACGATGATGGGCGCCATTGCGTTGGGAATCATGTGGCGGACGATGATGCGCAAATCCGACATACCCAGGGCGCGCGCGGCCTCGGTGAAATTCAGGGCGCGCATACTCAGCACCATTCCCCGCACCAGACGGCATGATCCCATCCAGCCAAAAATGGTCAGGATGGCGGTGATGATGACCACGCTGGACCACTGTTCCGGCACGAGTGGAATGGTGATGCCGCGCAGCAAGGCGGAAAAAGCCAACAGCAGGGGCAACAGGGGAATGGTTAACAAGAAGTCCACAAAACGTTGGATGACGTTGTCTACCCATCCGCCGAAATATCCCGAGATACCTCCCAAGAGCGCGCCGATGATTTCACTGGCGATGGTCACAGAGAAAGCAACAATCAACGAAATTCGCGCTGCATACAACAAGCGACTGAAAACATCCCGCCCTATCTCATCGGTGCCCAAGATATGTTGTGCGCTTGGAGTGGCGTTCTTGTTTTTCAGGTCTTGATCTTTGATCGGATCGTAGGGGGCCACAACGTTCGCAAAGATTGCTAACAACAGGAAGAGAACGACGACCACCATCCCAATGACGGCCAGCACATGGCGCCGGAACCGTTTCCAGACGACCGTGAACTGGTTCTCCTGTTCTGGGGTCAGCAGGCTTTCTGCTTCCAGTTTTTCTTCGTGTCCTGTTTCACTCATAATTCACCTTCATCAATCGTAGCGGATCCGCGGATCCACAACAGTGTACAAAATGTCGCCCATCAGGGTCGCCACAACGGTTAGGACGGAGCTGATGAAAAGGATGACCATGACCAGCGGCCAATCGCTCTTGTTTAACGCGTCGAAGTAGAGCCGCCCGATGCCCGGCCAGGAGAAGACCGTCTCGGTCATCGTGGCGCCGCCGAAAATGCCAGGAATGGTAAAGACCACGATGGTGACGATGGGGATCAAGGCGTTGCGCATCGCGTGTTTGACGATGACCATGCGCTCGGTCAATCCTTTGGCCCGCGCTGTCCGCACGTAATCCTGTCGCAATACTTCAAGCATAGACGCCCGCATATAACGGCTAAACGTGGCCATATTGACCAGGCTCAGGGTCAGTGTGGGCAAAACCAGGTGGATGGCTCTATCCATCGCGTCACCTGGCGTTATGTTTAACAGTCGCAACAAACTTCCATCCGGCGGCGTGCGCACTGACGTGACCGCACCAGCCGGCAAATAGGGCAGCCCCCAGTTCTTGAAGAACATTGAGAAAACCAGGATGAGCATCAGCCCAAGCCAGAAGGTTGGCATGGCCGTGCCAAAGAAGGTGAACGTGGTCACGACGTAATCCATGGCCGAATATTGTTTGACGGCCGAATAAATCCCGACGGGGATGGCGATGACCAGGGAAATAATTGTGGAGGTCAGCATCAACCAGAGCGTTTGTGGGAGACGACCGGCAATGACCTCGGAGATGGATTGTTTGCTCGACCAGGATATCCCAAAATCCATGCGCAAAACTCCGTGCCCGCCGCCGTGGAAGTGCGCGTACCGTCCCAATAACCCGTAGGGGCCAAACAGCCAGGACACGGAAATCCAGTTGCCCTTCGGCCATTCCGGCGCTCTGGACGACTCCCATTGCGTTGCGGATGAGGTTTTGACCCAGACGTTGTTGGGATCATTGTCCAGGTCAATCTTGAGGACGTGTTTGTCTACTTCGAGAATGGCCCCTTTAAGAACGCCCTCCGGCGCCTTGCCCTCTGGACGGATCCAGACCTTGTTGGCCGTGAACTCGCGCAGGTCATCTTTCCCCACGCCGGTCTCGGCGCCTTCAATCCAAACGTCGTAGCCGCCGATGGCATAGGCAATCCCCGGTTTGGCATAGAAACGCATGCCCTCCGGCGGTTTGATCCCCAGGTACATATAGTCGGCGCCCAGCCAGTCGTCGCCCAGGAGCCAGACCAGATACCGCAAGACCAACGGTTTGTCCAATCCCAGATAGGCGGCCAGGCGTTGGCGGTCGGCCTCGCTATATTGTCGCCTCCGGTCGCCGATTTGATTGAGGCCGGACATCGGGCCGCCGGGCGCCAGGTTGAGGATGGCATAGATCGCCATCGTTGCAAAAAGCACCACGAAAGCCATCTGAATGAACCGGCGTATCAGATAATTTGTCATCTTCGCGCTCCTTCAAAATTAGGGAATGGTGACTAGGGATTTGGGATTAGGGATCGGATCATGCTTCTGATTTCTTAATCCCCATTCCCTAATCACCATCGCAGACCTGTTTGTAAAAACATCCGACCCCTAAAAAATGGTGGCAGCGCCAGAGAAGAACGCTGCCACCATTCCATTAGTTGATCAACCTATTGTTCCAGGTCGAAGGATTCGATGTTCCACATTTCGGAGTTCTCGGTTGAATCTATAATGAACCCCTTGATCTCGGTACGGTATGCCGCAATCTTGAGGCGCAAGAACAACGGCACCACAGGGAGTTGCTCAGAGAAGATGCGTTGAGCTTCCTTGTGACCTTCAATGTAATCTTCAGTACCAGGGAGCGACTGGAGAGCACTCCGGCAGGCGGCGTCAAATTCGGGGTTGTTGAACCCAGGATTATTCTGCCCGGCCCAGCCGCTTTCCTCGGTCGGTGTTTCTGTGCTAAGGTAAAGGTTGCAGGCTGGATCGACGCCGGTCAACCATGCGAAAGAGCCTACGTCATAGCGTCGCCCGAACACCGGGCCGTTCGGGCCGTCGGCGAAGAACTCAGTCGCGCTGAGGTTTTCCAGGTTAACTTTGAACCCGCAGTCAGCCAGGTTTTGCTGGAAGATCTGCATATACTGCACACGCATCGGGGCAGTCGTGGATTGCCACTTGAATTCCAACAGAGCGCCGTCTTTGATGCCGTCAATACCGCTGGCCTCGCGGACGCCGTCGCCATCGGAATCTTTCCAGCCTATCTCTTCCAACAGCGCCTTGCCTTTTTCTACGTCATAGGCGTATTCGGTCAAGCCATCGGCATATAACGGGTGCTCGGGAGGAACGTAGCTACTGATTACCATCGAGCGCCCATAAAGTATTTCGTCCACTACAGTCTGACGGTTCAGACAATAGGCAAACGCCTGGCGCATGCGCACATCGCCGAAGAAGTCGGGGCGATCGTATTCTGCGATCGGCTCGATTCCGAAGTCTACGTGTTCCCATTGTGTACCGGTCACGAAGAGGGGATTCAACACGCCTTCCTGTTCCAGCTTGAGCAACAGTTCGGTCTGGTCTTCCAGCGCAGTATCTTGGGTGGCAATGTCACATTCGCCGGAGATCAACTGCGCCACGGCGGCGTTGGAATCGGCGACGAAGCGGAAGATGATGGTATCAACGTAAGGCAGGCCCTCGGCGGCGCGGAAGTAGTTGGGGTTCTTCTCGACGGTGATGTGATCGCCGGCGACCCATTCTTTGACGACGAAGGCGCCCCAGCCCAGGGGCGTGCGGGACGATTCTTCGGCTTCCAACAGGTCTTTGGCGGTGTAGCCCAACTCATCCTGCCAGATGTGGCGCGGTTTGGGCGCCCAGAAGTTGGTGAAGTAGAGGCTGTCAATGTTGCCAGGTAGACCGGTCCACACTGCGGTCACATCGTCCGCGGCTTCGTAAGAGGCGGTGCGCTCAATCGTGTATCTGCTGGTGGGAGTGTCGGGATCCGCAACCAATTCGAATGCGTAGACAGAATCGTCGGCGGTCAGGGGTTCGCCATCGGACCATTTGAGTCCGGCCAGCATTTTGAAGGTGACGACCATCTGGTCCATTTCCAGCGGCTCGCCGGCAAATTCAACGGCGCAGTCGGCGGTGCGACATCCGGCAGGGCGCACTTTGACGCCTTCGGCCAATTCGATGGGATTGCCGTCGTCGGCCACGATTACATCGCCGGCCTGGACGGTCACGGCGTTGATCACGGCATCGCCGTCGTCAATGCTCGGCAGTTTTTCGAGGATGATGGGCTGGTACGCATAGGTGCGGTTGTCAATGGGGCCATCGTAAATGGCGTGCAGGATGTGGGCAGCGGCCAGCATATCGCCGCCGTAAGCGTACAGCGTGTCAGGTTCCTGCCCCTGGCAGACAACCAGGGTCTTGGGGCCAACGGGGGTGGGTGCGACCGTGGGGGCTTCAACCGTAACTTCGACGGTCTCTTTCACGATGACCGTTTTCTCAACTTCGACGGTCTCTTTCACGATGACCGTTTGAATAACGGGGGTCGGTGTAGCGCAGGCGCTCAGCACCATGCTAAGCACTACGATCGCACCGAGCAGACCAGAAAAGCTCTTGCGTGACATGTCTAACTCCTCCTTCTTAGAGTTTCTTTTTGGGATTGAATTTTTTCGGACGTATTAAACAACTTTGATTGTGTGTTTTTTGGGAAGATCACCTCCTTCCTTAGTGGAAAAATACCTTAAAAGAACCCCATCAGGCGTCCTTTTTAAAACATGTTCACCATTTTACGGATAAACACCAAAAAAGTCAAGACTTTTGACACTTCGCGTGAGGTTAAAGGCGTGTTGTTGCAAAGCCGGTCAGGGCCGCATACCGGCGTTTTTACCGGATGCGATCAACGTTTGTGTGTAGGGATATTGTGAATGTTCGGCCAACTCTTGCGGCGCGCCGGCTTCGATAATTTCGCCCGCGCGCAGTACGTAAACGTAATCCAGGGCTTTCATCACGGCCCAATGCCGGCTGGCAATCAACACGGCGCTCTCCGCTCCGGCTCCTCGGACGATTTTCTGCGTCAACGCCGCCCACGTTTCGGGCATGAGCATGTCAAAGATGTCGTCCACCAACAACACGCGCGGGTGGTTCAAGAGGGCGCGGGCCAGCGAAAGCGTCGCCCGTTGCACGCCTGACAGATTGCGGACGCGCCGGCTCTTAATGGCTTCAGGCAGGGCCAGCGCCTGGAAGAGGGCGTCAGTTTCGTGCGCCTGCCGAGGCGACGCCGGCAGTACACGCTCAACCGGCGCCCACGGCTCGAACGTCGTATAAGGATTGGCAAGGATCAGGGTGACAAAGGTTCGGCGCTGCCCTAACCACCACCGCGAGCGGCGCGAAACTTCCACGTTTTCCCACCAGACTTTTCCCGATGGTGGGACGTCCAACCGCGCCAGGGTGCGCAGAAGGCGGGTCTTGCCGCTGCCTGCAGCGCCCAACAAACCCACCCGCGCGTTCGCCTTAAGGGTTAGTTCAATGTCGCTCTGTCCTATGCCGTCAAGGCGTAAATCGCGCGCACACAGTAAAGAAGTGCCTACCATTAGAAGGCCATCCGCAGGTCGAGCACCTGTTTGACCATCACCCCGAAAAGCGGCGACGGTCTGAATTTCCCATCTGTACCGCGCATGGCTTGATGGGAGAGCGGCAGGTGCAATGCAGCCGGTCTGGAAAAGCGCAGGAGAAAGCGCTGCCACAGGCCGGGTGTGCGTGTGTTCAACCGCGATACGATGCGCGGCCACACATCCCTTGACGGTTCGGCGTGCGAGTAGCCCTCAAGAGCCTGGCAGAACCAAAGATCCGGTTGAATGTCTCGGTTATGTGAATTCATAAGCCACTTCTGGCACCGGGCGCTGGTGTTTTTCCAGGGTTTCTCGCAAGCGCTCCCGTGCATAATGTAGACGTGATTTTACCGTTCCTACCGGTAATTCCAGGACACCGGCAATGTCATCCACCGACAGGTTTTCCATATAGAAAAGGACAATGACGGCGCGATGTGAAGGCGCCAATCGCGCAATAACATCCTGAACCAGCGAGAGCATCTCTTTTTCTTCGGTGCGGTGGTCGGGCGCCGGAAATCCTCCCGGCAATCCCGACAGCCATTCAAGAATGTCGTCAATGGATTGCCCCCGGTTTTTCTTGGCCGACCAATCGTAAGCCAGGTTCACCGTCACCCGGTAGAGCCAGGGTTCCAAAGGCCGGCTGCCGTCAATCGAATCGGCATAGGTAAAGAGCCGCACAAAGCATTCCTGAAGAATATCTTCGGCAGCGCGCTCATCACGGATAATCGCGTAGGCGGTGCGGTAAACCAGAGCGCGGTAACGCTCGAACAGTTCACCTAAGGCTTTGAGGTCTCCGTTTTGTAACTGCTCAATCAAGTGGGTTGCCCCACTTCCGAGTCCCCCATGGACGCCCCCTTTGTCATGTGCCCTATATAAACATACTGTCCTAAACATCATTGGGTTCACCTGACTGCCGGATTTTTTCCAAAAAGGCTTTGTCCTGCGCCGACAAGGCGACCCCGGCCAACAGATCCGGGCGCCGCTCCCACGTTCGCTGCAATGCAGCGTCGCGTTTCCATCGCGCAATCAAGGCGTGATTGCCGGAGCGCAGCACGTCGGGCACTGCATGTCCTTCGTAAACCGGCGGACGTGTGTACTGGGGGCCTTCCAGCAGCCCCGCTGCATAGGAATCGTTGTGAGCGGCTTCGGGCGCGCCCAAAATTCCCGGAATGAAGCGCGCCAGCGCATCTATCACAACCATCGCGGCCAGTTCCCCGCCGGTCAGCACGTATTCTCCGATGGAGATTTCGTCGGTGACGAGATGCTGGCGCACGCGCTCGTCCACGCCTTCGTAGTGCCCACAGATGAACATCAGTCGCGGTTGGGCTGCCAGGGATTGTGCCAGAGCGTGGGTCAACGTCCGCCCCTGCGGGGTCAACAGGATGACGGGTGCAGAATCGCCGCGTAGAATAGCTCGCGCCGCGCGAAAGAACGGTTCGGGCTTCATCACCATGCCTTCGCCGCCGCCGTAGGGAATGTCGTCGCTCATCTGGTGACGGTCGAACGCATAGTCGCGAATCTGATGGATGACAAGGTGAAGCAGCCCGCGTTGTTGAGCGCGCTTCATGATGCTCTCGCGAAGCGGGCCGAAAAACGAAGAAGGGAATAGGGTCAGGACATCAATCCACATGGTTGAATTCTGGCATAATCTTATGGATGAAAAAAGAAATGCGTAACCCGGTTCTGTTACGCATTTCTCGTCATCCTACGCAATCCACCAAGGTTCCGGCGAAAACGGCTATTCTTGTTTCGCGCCGCAATCGGGGCAGAACTTGGCTTTGTTGGCGATGGCGGCGCCGCATTCGGTACAGAATCGTTTCTCTTCGACGCGGGCGCCGCATTCCGGGCAGAATTTGGCTCCGGCCTTGAGCGTGGCCCCACAGTTGGCGCACGAAGCGCGCTTGTTAGACCCGCCCTCGACGTACTCGTCAACGTTATATTCGCGGCTGCGCACCTTCTCTACCGCCTGCTCGCTGATAACCTCGGCCTGGGCCGTGGCTACCTTCACGCCGACGTCCGGCGCGCAGCTGTGGCATAATCCACGGTCTTCGTTCCAGCAGCGCGACCGGCAGACCCAGGCGTTGCAATTCGGGCATTGGACGAACAGATGCCGCACTTCCTGCGCCGCTTCACTGAAAGCATTGTCGTGTGCGCGTTCCCAGGTGGCAGATTGCACGCGGTTGCTGACGTCCGAGGCGCGACTGAAAATGCCTCCAAGCAAGCTGCCGGCCGTGTCCAAAACTTGCGTCACTACGCCACCGGGGGTTGCCTGGAACTTGGACCGGTAGCCGTTGCCGCACCGATCGCAGCGAAATTCCCATTGGAATCCTTGCCCGGTGCTTAAGTCCGAATAGTTGTTGGTAAACTCAATAAAGTCAGCCATCTAGCTTCAAACGCTCCTTTATCATTCAGTATAAGACAATCTCGTTGCTGGTAAATGCCCCAATTGGGTAAACTTTGTCCGTTTTTGCCCTGCTTTGTCTGCCCGTCTTCCATTATAATCCTTTCCTTTGATTGCGAAACAGCCTCTGTCCCGCTGGGTTAGAAAAAATGACAAATGTCCTGGCAATATTTGACAGGTATCCTGGCAGTCTTATAATTTTTGATTACGAGGAGCCATGTCAGAAAATTGGGTCTGTTCGAAATGCAGAGCCTATAATCATCCAAGACGGCAGGTGTGCTGGCGGTGCAGAACGCCGATTCAAGATATTGCGCCGTCCGGGCAACCCTCGCCGGTAAAGGGCAGGTGGAGCCGCCTTCTGCCGATCCTCGCGATGACGATCGTACTTCTTATTTTTGTGGCTTTGCTTGGCCATCGCTGGTTCCTGGCCACGAATGCCCCTTCCCGTTATGAGTTAAACTGGAAAATAGAAGAAGGGCGGCCCATCGCCTATAGCGCCACCATGCAAATCACCAACAGCTACATCGCTGTTGATTTTGGTAAACTTTTCGATACCGATCAACTTGAACAGGAGGAAAATTTCTCGCTCCTTGCAGCTGCATTCGCCAACATGACCGCTACTCCCGCGATTTCCTTCTCCTTACCGGCGTATTCGGTCGTCTCCATCCTCGAAAAGAATCCACACAACACCATCTCGGTCAGAATGGTCTTGAGCGATGTTGTCCCCATGGCGGAATACACGCCGCAGAATATCGTCGAGGTTCTGGGCGCGCTGGTGCTCACCAATATGCAGCAACGGACTCTTGCGAGAGGGGAAATTACGCCAGGGGGTGTGCTAACCTCAACCTACATTATTGACCGGCAACAAGATATGCTTACATTTTTCTTTGGGTTGCCGGGAAAACCCGTTCAAGTTGGCGATGTGTGGCGCAGTGATCTGGAATGCCTTGAGATCAATTCGTCGCAATTTGTCGTCGCCAATCACGCAGGCTTCAATGAAGTCACTTTCACGGGCATCAGCCGGACGCTCCAGGGTGAAACTGTTGCGGTGCTGGATTATAAGATCGCCGAGTCCATGGATGGAGAACAGACCATTCCGTTTCTTATGACAGAACCAACGTCGGCTTCACTGAAGTGTGATATCGTAGGGCGTGGACAGTTTCTCATCGAACAAGGCCGTTGGAAAGAGCTTGCCGCCAGCGGCACCCTCCAAATCACGGGAATCGTGACCGCCACGATCACTCAAGACCTTACGCTGTTGCCATTGGATGCCGTGCCTGAACTTACCGACCCGTTGGATACATTCACGGTGCCGGTGTCCGCTCCGGCTGTGCCGGTGGTGGTCACGGCTGTCCCGGTGTTGACCCCCTGAAAGACTTTCCGTATCACTTCGGTAAGAAGAATCTTACCATCTGCCCCTCGATTTGTAAGAAAACCGACAGAGCCTATAATATCCATAGAAACCTTGTGACGTAGCCATCAAATTTATCTGTCACTGACAGGAGAATGGTCATGGTGATGTCTGTACGCCGCCGCAAGTATTCTTTGTGCATCGTGTCGTTGTGCTCCGTTTTGGTCTGCCTGGTTGCCTGTGCCCCGCCCGAAGTTTCTCTGTCTCTACCTGCAACGGAATCCCCTCAAGAATCACCTGCGTTACTGCCGCGTGACCTGCCTGCTGTTACGACAGAAGACGTGGCCGTGGGCGACGCGACGTTGTGGGAAACCGATTTTGCAACCGCCGAGGCCGCCTATCAGCGGGCGTTGCAATCAACGGCGGATTTCGGAGCGGTGTACGGGCGCTTGTCGTTTTTGTACGCGCTCCAGCCGGAACGCTGGCTGGAGGCGACGGCAACGGGGCAGAAAGCGGTGGACCTGGCCCGCGACGATGCCGAGGCGTGGGCCTATCTGTCCCTGGCCCACGCGCTGAACGGACATTCCGCACAGGCTTTGGAGGCCGCCGGGCAGGCCCTTGACCTGAACCGGGATTTGCCGCTGGCTCACGTGGCTCTGGCGCAGACCTACCTTTTGCGAAACGAGGTAGACCTGTCTTTGCAGCATGCCGCGCTGGCTCTGGCGAGCGACCCTCACGCTGTGTGGGCCTGGCTCATTCAAGCGCAAGCCCAGATTCGCGTTCAATCCTACGATGCCGCGTTGACATCGGCCGAACAGGCGTTGCGTGAGGCGCCCGATTTCGTCCCGGCGCACCTCATCCTGGCGCAGGCGCATCGTGCTGCCTGGGAACAGCCCGAGGCGCAGGCCGCTCTCGAGGAAGCTTTGCGCAGGGCGCCGCAGTGTTTGTCCGCGCGTTTGTATCAGATTCAAGCCGCGATAGCGGCAGGACAGTTGGATGCGGCGACGCTGATGATGGCGCGCCTGGAACGCGATTGGCCCAACATTCCCGCCGTGCTCAACGCCGCCGGCCAACTGGCTTTGCAACGGCAGGACTATGCCACCGCGTCGAGCAAATTCCAACAACTTTTGGGCCTCGACGCAGATTCCGCGCCGGGCTATCTGGGACTCGCTCAGGCGCAATACGGCCAGAAAAATTGTTGGGCGTCTCAGGTGACGTTGTCGCAAGCGCTGGCCCTGTTGCCGGATTCGGGCGCCGGTTATCTCGCGTTGGCGCAGAACCAGGAATGCCTGGGAGACGCAGCGGCGGCGCGCGAGAACTACGCGCGATCCATCACGTTCCCCGGGGATACTCCGGCCATTTTGCAGACGGTCGCGACGTACACGGCTCAACGCGGTGACCGCGCCGGGGCTCTGGCCCTGCGCCGGACGCTGTTGATATACCAGCCGGATGCCCCTCAACTTTATGTGGCGCTGGGGTACAGCTACCTGGATGGGGAAGGCGATTTGGAGGCCGCTGCCGGAAATTTCCGCCAGGCCTTGCTGTTGGACTCCGGGAATGTAGCGGCGCTGATCGGGGTGGGACGGATTTACAACGCTTATGCCATGCCCCAACAGGCGGTTGAGATTTTTCAACATGCGCTGACCCTCGACCCGCACTCTCACGAAGCGCGTGTGGGAATCGGCATTGCCTATGCGCTGCTGGGGCGTCCGGACGAGGCCATCACGTACCTGGAGCCGGTTTTGCAGACTCCTCCGGCAGATTCGTCCGCGTACCTGTATCTGGCGCGCGCCTATCGCACTTTGGATCAATATCCCCAGGCCGGGGCTGCGCTCGAACAATTTCTGGCCCGGCAGCCGGCTTCGCCGGTCGCCGCCATCCTGGCGACGACGGCTCAGAGCCACATCAGCAGACGCTATTGGATCCAACAGGAAAACGTAACTGAGACTTTACAAGAGATTCTGGGCGCAGTCAACGCCGACTCTCCCTTTTCACTGACGCTGACCTCTCTCGAAGTGGTCAAACAAGGCCGGCAACGCACACTCAACGTTGTCATGACCCTCACCGCTGATCCCGCCGACAATGAAGCGTTGCATCAGGCGATTGCCCTGGCCGCTTTCTGTAGTTCGGCAGTGACGCCGCGCATGTTGCCGGCCATCACCGGAGGCGTCAACCTTACCCTCCGTGACCGCAACGATGCTGCGGTCTTTGCTGTATGGCTTCCTGCCCCCGTGGCCCAGGACATCGGCGATGGCCTGATCCGGGATTATGCCGCATTCATCAATCGCGTCAGTTCGTACAACTCGCACCTTGCGTACACGACGTTCGCCGCTCAAACGTCGCCGGTTGCCGGCAGCGTTCCCGCGACACAATTCCCTCTGGCTGGCGATTCCATTCCGACGGAGTTGCGGGTTCTCCTGGACGGCGACGCTTTGCTCCAATATTCCCTGGCGCTGACGCCCACGGGCGGCCCCTACAACGATTTCTGGGATTACGTAATCCCGACCCAGCCGGGCCAGGAACCGCTATCGTGGTCGCGATTGGAGGGGCGCTGGCATCGCATTCGCAGCGCCGGAATGGGGATTGACGCGACGCAGACCTATTTATCCCGGCGAATTTCCCCTGACCTTGCCGATCGGGTAGCGCTGGGTCTTCAAAACGGGGTCTACGGTTTCTTCCAACATCGCGCTGACAGGCGCGGATTGCTGATCTGGCAAACCCGGTGGGATTCATCGGAGAGCGCTCGGAAGTTTGTGATGGCGCAGCGGTTGATCTATGCGACACAGCCGGTTTATCGGGAAATCGGGCGCGATCTTCACGGCGGACAGCGCAGTTTGCGTTGGGCCGGCGGAACGCGCGTCGTACAGCTTCACCAGCAGGGCCAGATCGTCTGGCTCGTTTTCGCAACGTGCGAAGAAGACCTGGATGCCGCCATAGCGTTTTTCTCCACGAACTGAAGCCGCCAAGTGTAAAAAACAACCCCCGCCGGTTCGCTGACCCGCTTACACGCTGACTCGCTTACCCGTTCGACTTTTGTCCTGGGATTCTGGTTATTGCTCCGGCAAATCCTTGCGGATAAACACGTTGAGATACTGGCTACCCCACAACCTCACCTGCGGATCGTAGCTCATGTCGTCGGGAAGATACAGCGGGTACTGCGTTTGCGTGTAGGAATCGCGGATGGCGCTGCGCACAAAGTCCTCGATGAAAGTGTCGTAGCTGACGATGATGTCCGGGCGGGTGTCTTCGATGAATTTCACCGGGATCGCGCCGATGCTGCCGTGGCTGCGTTCTTCGGGCACTTTCATGGGATGGTAACGCAGCGCCGCCGGCGAGACCAGTCCGGCGCCATCCCAGATGTATCCCCGGAAGCTGTATCCCAGCCCCCCGATCTCCGAGGTTAGCAATCGGGCGTCGGGATACTGTTCGAAGAGTTCTTTCCCAATTTGCAGGTAATGTCGCACCCGCGCGCCGGCTCCGAAGTCCTGGTAGTAGACCGGCGCCGTCGTTGTCGCCAATGCCAGTTGTATTAGATTGAACCCGTGGTCAATCAAAAGCACGGACATCAAAACCAAAAGCGGCAGCTGCCTGGACAACGTGGGTGAATCCAGCAGCACTTTGACGCAGACAAATGCCAACGGAACCGTATACAGCGGCATATACCAGGGGAACACGAAAGCCTGCGCCGCGGTGTAGGCGCCCGCAACGAGGAGTCCCCACAGTAGAATCACGCCTGTGATTTCCTGCGCCTCGCGCGAATCCGGCGCCTGGGCGACCGTTCCAACCGGCCAGCGAACGTACCGGTAGATGAAAACGGCGCTCACGATGGCCAGCAGCGCCACAAAATAAGCAATGGCGCCGGTGTCGCCGATTCCGACCACCGTCAGAAAAGTGTAGTTGGGGAGGAGGCCTTTGGCTACCGTCGTCACAACGTTCTGCAAGGATAAATCGTAGACCAGCGACTTGGCCTGCACGGTGTTGGGTATAAACGTGCCGAAAAAATACAAGTCGTAGATCAAGAAGGGCGCGACGCCCAGACCGCCAAAAATCAGCGAATGGAGCAGAGAAATCCGCCGCCGCGCCAATGCGTATAATCCGGCCACCCCCGCCAGCACCACCAGTTCCGGGCGCAGATACATAGCGACGCCCAACAGGCTCAAGGCGTAGGCGCGTCCATCCAGCAGGCCGTGCAGCGCGATCCCGGTCACCAACAGGGCAAGAGGCGTTTCCATCAGGCCGATGCTGGGAATTACCAGCAAGGAGATGTAGAGCGCGCCAAACGCGCCGTACACCGCCGCCGAACCGGGCCGGCGGACGACCCGGCGCAGCAATCGCGCATAGACCCAGGCGCCGCAGACCGTCCACAGCGTGTTCAAACATGCCACCACCCGCGGCAGGTCAAGCGCGATGCCCAGCTGTTGCGCAATCCACGAAGGGATGAACAACAGAATCGTCCAGCCGGATGAAGAGCTGGCCTTGACGGCCTCGGTGGGATTGAAATAGGGCACGTGGTATTCGGCGAGGTTCTGCGCGATGCGGAAATGGATGTAGGCGTCGTCGAGGGCGTAGGGATAGAGCCGCAACTGCGCGATCCCCAGCCCGACAATCGTGATCAGCAACAGACCGGGCGGGGCCCATTTTGCGAATCTTGCCGCGTTGCCTCGGTTGGCGTTTTTCCCGGAAGGGGCCAGCGTGTGGGCGGACAATGGCTACTTCCCCATCGCTTTGAGCGCCTGTAGGCAGCGTTCTACGCACTCCAAGGGCGGGTAGGCGTAGCTTTCTTGCTCAACGATGTACCACTCGGTGCCGCCGGTGCTCTCGCAGATGCGGAAGACTGTATCCCAGGCGACGTCGCCCTCGCCGATGATGGCCTTGTCGTTCGTGGCAGAGTACTCCTTGAGATGAATCGTTCGGGAGCGTCCGGGGTAGCGCCGCAAGATGGGGAGCGGGTCGGCGCCGCCGTGAAGCGCGTTGCCCAGGTCCAACTGCATCACCACCTCCGGCGCGGTGTTGCTGAAGAAGGTATCCCACTGCACCTCGCCGTCCATCGCCGAGAACTCGACGTGGTGATTGTGATACCCCGTCGCCATTCCCTCCGGCTTGAGGCGGGCCGCGATCCCGTTGAAAAGTTCGGCCAGTTGCAGCCAATCGTTGCGGGTCCGGCGGTGCTCCTCAGGAATCCAGGGGACAATCAAGAACCGGTTGCCCAGGATGTGATTGAATTCCACCGTCTTGGGCAGTTCGTCGCCCAGCAAGGTTTGCAATCCGGTGTGGCTGCCGGCGACCTGCAATCCCAGATCATCCAGCCATCCGCGGATGGTCTGCGCGTCGTGGCCGTAATATCCGGCAAAATCCACTCCTTCGTAGCCCATCGCTGCGACCGCCTTGAGCGCTGCGTGGAAATCGCTTTCGCAGTCTTTGCGAATTGAATAGAGTTGTAATGCAATGGGGATGCGTGTCACAGGAACCTCCTTGTGAAATAGCTTTTGGCATTTGGCCGCTATTCATCAGCCGGAATTACCGCTCAACGTGAGTGAAGTAGGGATGGTAATGGCTCTCTGAGAATGATTGAAGCGAATAGTTGGATTGTACTCCTGGCCCTTCATTCTCACAACTGACGGCAACCGGTAAGGGGAAATGGTTTCTCAGAGCGTTTTTCGCGCGGGTTGCCCGCGCGAAAAACACCGTAATGAGC
>DAOUFX010000588.1:0-7068 GCA_034429675.1 Anaerolineae bacterium
AAGCCCCCACCCCCAGATTTTGAGAAGATACAAAAATAAGAGGGGGGGTGCGGACATAGCGCCTCGCCCGCAAAACACCCCCTTTGATTCAGCGGCCAGTTTAGTTCGCGGGCAGCGTCCCCGGCAGCGGCCCCGCTATCGCCTTCTCCCACGCCTGAGCCACCCTCAGGCCGATGTACCCCTTCAAGAATGGTTTCTGCCATTCGATCAACGCCCGCAGCTCCGGGCTGGCTTTGGCCGCGATCGCATCCAACAGCTTGGTGACCTCGGCCACGGTCTTTGCGTCTATCACCTGCGGCTTGATGCCATTCCGTAGCGTGGAGTCGCTGCCCAGCATCGTCTGAATATCCGGCAGGTAGCGCCACAGCAGCTTGCCCACCCGCAAGGTCAGTTTAGGATCCTGCGCCAGGATGCGGGTGATCTCCTCGGCGTGCGCGTAGTACAGCGCGATGTAGCGCTGCCCCACGGGGCTTTGCGCCATCACCTCGTCGCGCAGCCTGCGCAGCACGTCCAGGGCAACGTCGCCCGTCCAACCGCGCGGCGCGGCTGCGTCGCCCAGGGCTTTCGTCACGGGGCAGGGCGGCTCCTGCTTGACCACGATCCAGCTTCCCCGCGACAGAACGCCGAGCCCGTCCGGCGCCGTGACCGCCAGCGTGACGGTGTAGGAGCCCGGCATTGAGTAAACGTGCGTCGGGTTGGCGAGCGTGCTCGTCGCGCCGTCGCCAAAATCCCACAGACTGGTCGTGTAGCTGCCGGGCGTGGTGTTGGCGAAACCCACCGCCAGCGGAGCCGGCCCGGTGGTCGGGCTGGCCGTGAAATTCACGGCAATGATCCGGTACACGGCCACGTTGACGCTAACCGTGACCACGCCGGCGCTGTTGCTGGCGGTGACGGTCACTGTATAGCGGCCCGGCGCCGCGTATGTGTGCGCGACCGCGCCGCCCGCGCTCTGCGTCACGCCGGAGCCATCGCCCCAGTCCCAGGCATAGGTGACGTTGCTGCCGGCGGCAATGGACGCCAGGAAAGTGGTCGGTTGGCCCAGCCACGTGGGATCGTCGCCGCTCACGACAAGACCGGTGATGGGAACGTCGTTCACGATGACCGTGGTCGTGGCGGTCAGGGCGCCCTCGCTGTCGCTGGCGACCACCATCGCCGTGTAGACGCCAACGGCGGGATAGACGTGCGTCACCGTCGCGCCATCGGCGGTGGTCCCGTCGCCCAAATCCCAGGCATAACTCGCGCCGTCAGTGAGAAAAGCCGACAACGTCGTAGGCTGGCCGATCAGCGTGGGGCCGTCGTTGTCAGCGGAGAGGCCGCGAAGGCGAATGCGATAGATGTAGGCCGTGGTTCCGCCCGGGTTCGGGGGAGTTGTCCCCTGAACGACGTGGGGCTCGGAGTTCGTCCCCTGAGCCGGGGAGGCGATGGCGTCGCCCAGGATTGTGGGGTTCGCCCCCTGAACGTTGAATGACCCGCCATACGTACCGAGATACAAAGCGTTGTTGTGGACGGTCCACCCGACGATGCCGGCGTCCAACGTGGCAATCCGCTCCCACGTCTGGCCCAGATCAAACGAGCGGAAGACCCCGTCGGCGGGATCGTTGATCGCGTAGAGCACGCCGTTGTGCGCCTTCAGCGACCGAAAGCGAGCGATCCCCAGCGGGAAGTGCGAGAGCTGTTCCCATTCCTGCGTCGCCTCATTCCAGCGATACAGATAAGCCTGGTTGCCGTCGTCGTAGTAATTCGCCAGGGCGATCAATTGATCGCCGGCAATCACAAGATCACGCACGGAATAGCAGGGCGGGATGCCGGTGGTGGCGGCGAACGTATCACCGTCGGACGAGACATAAACCGGTGTCGAACTCTCGCAGCCTTCCCCCTCCCACCAATAGACATAGCTTCCGACAAACAACCGATCGTGGTACACCGTCATCGGCGACACGATCGTGCGCGGAGCAGGAACCGTCAAGACCAGTTCCCACTGATTGGGGCCGGCGGCGCCGAGCCAACGGTAGACCCCGCCGGGATCGGGCGCATATCCCGTGCCGGCGTACACCTGCCCGTTGAACTCTACATAAGAATAGGTGGAATTCGTCGGGTGGACGCCGACGTTGGAGGGTTGCCACGTTTCCCCGGCATCGGTCGAGTAGTACAGCGGGGTGTAGCCGCACCAGCCGCCGCCGGTGAACAACGTGCCATCCGAACTCTCGAACAATGCGCTCTGAGCGGTCTGCGTCTCGAACAAATCCTGAACGTGTCTCAGGCTCGTCATCGTGCCGGTCGCCGGGTCAAGGGTCATCTTCCAGATAGATTCCGGGTCCCCGCCGCCGCACCCGGCTCCCTGGTTTTCGGTCGAGAACAAGATTTCGTTGGGATTATCGTTCATAAAATGGATCGCATCAATCAGCTTGATCGCATAGTCCCCCTGAGACGGCACTTCCCCCACCAGCTCCAAAGCCGGCAAGGGCGATTGGCCGCGCGCGACCAGAAAGCCGATGAACAGCGCCCACACCACCGTCCCCAAAATCGCGAGGACGATCATCAACCGGCTGAAGCCTTTTTGGTCATAAGAAACGTCTATGTGTTTCATGTGTTGCCCTCATATTTTTTGTCATTGAGCGCCGGCGGCGCCGGCAGATTACATTTTAACGGCAAAAATTCGCTATGTGGATTTCTATCTCATGCTCGCCTCCTCTTCAAAAAACAGTCGCAAGTCAAAAAGTCGCAAGTCGGCGGCTGCCTCGCACGACCAGGTTAAGCGGGGGTATTTTTTGCACACGGGATCCCGTATGCAAAAAATACCTTCCCTCACCCTATCCACTATAACAACGGAACGTCTTTTCAGCGTCAAACATGAGGCCTTTTCTTCACGCAAAACGGTTTCAAAAATCACTTGCCTATCATAGGTTATGGGAGAGAATTTGAGTGCCCGTGGGTGAATAGGACGTCCGGCAGTTCGGCGCGCGATCCTAGCACTTAGTTTCAAACCGGTTTGCTTCGAAGCGGGCAGGGAGAGGCGCATGTCGCAGCTGCGGGTATTTTTGCTGGGTACACCCCATGTGGAGTATGAAGGCAAATCCCTCAAAATTCCTCACCACAAAGCCCTGGCGTTATTGGCTTACCTCTCGCTCCATGCCGGCGAACACAACCGCGAATATCTGGCGACGCTGCTCTGGCCGGACGCCGATCCCCAGCGCGCCTATGCCTGCTTGCGCGACGCCCTTTGGCGGCTCAAAGAAACCCCGGTAGAAGAGTATCTGGATGCTGACCGTCTGACCATCGGGCTGCGAAAAGACAAAACGCCCTGGGTTGACGTCCTCCACATCCGCCGCTGTCTGGCTGCCTGTCGCGCCCACGGACACCCCGAGAACGAGGTGTGCGCTGATTGCATCCCCTTGTTGACCGATGTAGCCGAGACCTGGTCCGGCAACTTTATGGAGGGGTTCACGCTCAAGGATAGCGTCGAATTTGACGACTGGCAGTCCGCCCAGGCCGCAACCCTACAGGAACAGCTCAGTGGTGGATTGGAACGTCTGGTGCGCTGGTATCACGAACGCGGGTCATACCGGCAGGCCATCGCGTATGCGTTGCGCCGGGTGACGCTGGACCCCCTGCACGAAACAGCACAGCAACAGTTGATGCGACTCTACGCCCTGGACAGACAGGGCAGCCTGGCAATCCGCCAATACCAGGATTTTCAAAGACTATTGGAGCGTGAACTGGGCATCTCCCCCGCCGAGGAAACTACGCATCTGGCTCAACAAATCCGCGACCGGCAGCTCGAATCGCGGGAAGCGCCGTCCCCACCCCCCGCCATGCCGGCGCCGGCGGACGATCATCCGGCGCCATCCCCGTCCGGCGCCGGCGAGCGCAGGATCGTCACCGTGCTTGTCGCCAGAATCGGCGGGGCGGCGGCCTTGAGCGAACGGCGGGCAGTCGGAGAGGAGATGGAAACGCTGGAGCGCATCCGGCAGGCGCTCGGCGACGAGGTGCAGCGCTACGGCGGCGCACTGAGCCGCTATCGCCAGGACGGTCTAATGGCGTTGTTTGGCGCGCCCACCGCCCAAGAAAATGATCCAGAATGCGCGGTACTGGCAGCCCTGGCAATGCAGGATGCGCTGCGCCGGACCGCCGATCTGCCGGCAACGCTGACGCTGCAAGTGGGCGTGTGCACCGGGGAGGTGGTCACCCTCGCTGGCGACAGAGAACCCCGGCCTCACGAAGAACCGGTTCTGGGATTGCCCATCATGTTGGCGACGCAACTGGCAGACATGCCGGCCCCCGGCGCCGTCCTGGTGGCAGAATCCACGTATCGCCAGGTCGCGTCATTGTTCACGTGGCAATCTTTAAGTCCGGCGCCTGGACTGGAAGCACAAGAAGCGGTCGCGCTGTTCCGCCCCCTGGCCCACCGGCGTCTTCCCGACAAGGGACGCGGCATCGAGGGGCTGCATTCGCCCCTGGTGGGCCGCGACGCGCAGTTCCGCGATCTGCAAAAAGCCGTCGAGCGCGTGTGCGCCGGCCTGGGCGGCATCGTCACCGTGGTGGGCGAGGCGGGCATCGGCAAATCGCGACTGGTGGGAGAGATCAGGGCCGAAGTCGAAAGTCGAAAGTCGGAAGTCACGGAGGCGCCTGACGACAGGGGGGCGGCAACCGGGGACTTTTCTCCGGTCTGGATCGAGGGCCGGTGCCTTTCGTATGCGGTCAACGTCCCCTACCAGGTATGGCTCGATATGCTGCGTTCGTGGTTGAAAATTGCGCCCGACGCCGATCCGTCCGCGATACGGGCAACTTTGCGGATACAGGTCGGCGAAATCTGCCCGAACCAGGTGGATGACGTGTACCCGTTTCTGGCCCGGCTGTTGTTGCTGCCGTTGGGCGCCAGTATCACGATGCGCCTGCAGGGCATGAACGCCGAGGACATGCAAAAACGCACATTCCGCGCCATCGCGACCCTGATCGAAAGCGCCGCCCGGCAACAGCCGCTGATCCTCATCTGCGAAGACTTACACTGGGCCGATCCGACTTCGCTGGCAGCGCTGGAGAGCCTTCTGCCGCTTACCGACCGGGTTCCCTTCCTTCTAATATGTGTGATGCGCCCGGCAACCGAACACGGCTGCTGGCGGATCAAAGAGCTCGCCGCCCGCGCCTATCGCCACCGGCACACCGACCTGTCGCTGGAAGCGCTGTCCTACGATCAGAGCGCCGCCCTGATCAACAATCTGCTGCCCACGGAAATCCTTCCGGCGCATTTGCGCGATCGCATACTGGCGCATGCGGACGGCAATCCCTTCTTTCTGGAGGAAATTCTGCGTTCGCTGATTGCGAATGGCGTCGTGGTCTACGATGACGCCGCCGGGCGCTGGCGCACCACCCGTGAGATTGACGCGCTCGCCATCCCCGACACGGTGAACGGCGTGCTGACCGCCCGCATTGACCGGCTGGCGCCGGCGACCAAACACGTATTGCAACTGGCCGCCGTCATCGGACACACCTTCTCCCGGCGGGTACTTGAGAACGTCACGCAAACACTGGGAATCACCGACCTGGAACAGCACCTCATCACCCTGCAGCACACCCACTTGATTCATGAACGCACGGCGTTGCCCGAACGGGAATACATCTTCGAGCACGTCCTGACCCAGGAAGCAGCCTACAACGGATTGCTCAAACACGAGCGGCGCGCCATCCACCGGCGGGTGACCGAAACATTGGAACGACTCTATCCTAAACGAATCGAAGAACAGATGAGCATGTTGGCCTACCACTGGGATCACGCCGGCGACACCCGGCATGCGGCGCCCTACCCACGCCGCGCCGGGGAACTCACGCTCTATGCCCGGATTCTGGTCATGGAAGCCAGAGCCGAGCTGGCGCGCATAATTCTTACACTGGGCAATGCGCGGTTGGCATTGGCTTACGTGGAGCAAATTCTGGACTTCTTGCGCGAAAATCCCGCCCTCAGTTTGCCCGGCTATCCCGCCTTCAGCGCCGCGCGCGAGCCCATGCTCGTCTACCTGACCTGCTACCGGGTGCTGCGCGCCGCCGCCGATCCCCGCGCGCCGAAAATTCTGCACGTCGCCTACACCATGATTCAAGAACGCGCCGCCAAAATCGAAAACGCTGACCTCCGCCAGGCATACCTGGAAGACGTCCCCTACCACCGGGAGATTATCGCGGAATGGGAACGCCGGTCGGCGGAAAGCCCGAATCCTTGAAAAATCAGACACATAGGCGTATCATCGCCGCTTATCACACGACAGGAGGAATCCATGAATTTTCGCAACGCTCTCATTTCAAAATATTGTGAGAATCCCTGCCAGGTTCTGCCCAATGCACTCTGGAAGACTCTGGCGCGACTCGAGCCTCTACAAAGCGCCGTTGACATCGAACAGGGGAAAGTCAATCGCCTGGAAGCCTGGGACGAGAACGCCCTCCTGGTATATTGGACAAAAGATCGCGATCAGTCCCCGGACTTCCGCCGGCAGTTCACCGACCTGCAACTGGCCCTGGTTCACCAGGATTATCTGCACGCCGTTCCTACCGCCGGGGAGATCGCGCGAGAAGCATACTTTCGTCTCATCTGCCGGCGGAACCGCGCGCCTGCCCCGCAGCTCCCGCCGGGATTCAGCATCGCCCAGGCGGACGCACAAGAAGAAGCCCGGCAGATCGCAACCTTCATTGGCCGCTGCTATCAGGACATCCACCCCACGGCGGAAACCGTAGAAAGCTGGAGCAGCCACCCGGCCTTCGATCCCAACCTGTGGATTTGGGTGATAGATGAAGCCAACGGGACCCCCGCCGGGTTGGGAATCGCCGACATGGATCGGGAGATAACCGAAGGCTCCCTCGAATGGATCCAGGTGCTGCCGGATTACCGAGGCAAGGGAATCGGCAAAACGATCGTGAAGGAACTGCTGGCGCGCCTTGAAGGACAAACAGAATTTACGACAGTAGCGGGAAAAGTCGGGGAGGAAACAAAGCCGGAAGCGCTGTATCGCAGTTGCGGATTCACAGGAAGCGACATCTGGTGGGTTCTCAGATTTGAAAGCAACCAACCCGTATAGACAGAGG
>DAOUFX010000589.1:0-26361 GCA_034429675.1 Anaerolineae bacterium
CACGGGGTACCGTGTGCGAAAAACACCCCCTTTACCCAGGCCGTCAAAGACGGCTACAGACTTTCGACTTTTTGACTTTCGACTTTCGACTATTTTGAAGGAGTCACACAAATGAACAGATCGGAAAAAGCTCTCGCCTGTTTCTCGGAAGGATTCAATTGCTCGCAATCGGTGCTGGCGGCATTCGCCGAAGAAAATGGCCTGGAACGTGAGATGGCATTGCGCGTGGCCGGCGCTTTTGGCGCCGGCATGGGTCGCACCGCCCAGACGTGTGGGGCGGTCACCGGCGCGCTGATGGCGCTTGGCCTGACATACGGGAAAACGCAAGCCGAAGATAATGCCACCCGCGAGAAATGCTACGCGATTGCCGCCGATTTCATCCAGAAATTTAAAGCCCAGAACAACGGGCTTTCCTGTTCAGAATTGCTGGGATTCGACCTCAGCACCCCCGAGGGGCGCGCGCAGGCGCAACAAACCCAGCGATCGGCGACGCTCTGCCCGCACCTTGTGCGCAACGCTGTCGTCCTGATGGAGCAATTGCTGGAGGACGCCGGCTGATGTTAGCCAAACGCATCATCCCCTGCCTGGATGTGAAAGAAGGGCGCGTCGTCAAAGGCGTCAACTTCGTCAATCTGCGCGACGCCGGCGATCCGGTGGAACAGGCGCGCGTCTACGATGCGCAGAAAGCCGACGAACTGGTTTTCCTCGACATCTCCGCCACCCACGAAGGACGCCAGACGATGATTGACGTAGTGCGGCGCGTAGCCGTGGAAGTCTTCATGCCCTTCACCGTCGGCGGCGGAGTGCGCACCATCGAAGACGCGCGCAATCTCCTGCTGGCCGGCGCAGACAAAGTCAGCGTCAACTCGGCCGCAGTGCGCACCCCCGAAATTCTCACCCAGGGCGCCGAACGCTTTGGATCGCAGTGCATCGTGCTGGCGGTGGATGCCAAACGTGTGAGCGAGCCGGGCGCCGCACTGCGCTGGGAAGTCTACATCAACGGTGGGCGCGTCCCCACCGGGCTGGATGTTGTCGAGTGGTGCGCGCGCGGCGTCGAACTGGGCGCCGGGGAAATTCTGCTCACCAGTATGGATGGCGACGGCACCCTGGCCGGGTACGACATCGCTCTGACACGCGCCGTAGCCGAAGCGGTCTCCGTGCCCGTCATCGCCAGCGGCGGCGCCGGTTCGCCGGCCCACTTCGCCGCAGTGCTCACCGAAGGGAAAGCAGATGCCGCTCTGGCCGCTTCTCTCTTCCACGACAAAGTCTTGACGATTCCCGACGTAAAAGCCTACCTGGCCGAACAGGGAATCGTCGTGCGGAGATGAAACCCAATGTTGCCGCTAAAATTTGACGATCAAGGTCTCATTCCGGCCATCGTGCAGGATGCAAAGACCGGCGTCGTTTTGATGATGGCCTGGATGAATGCCGAATCGTTGCGCCTGACACAACAAACCGGCGAGGCGCACTTTTGGAGCCGCAGTCGCCGGGAACTCTGGCACAAAGGCGCGACATCGGGAAACATACAGCACGTGCATGAGATTCGGGTAGATTGCGACGCAGATGTGCTGCTCCTGAAAGTCACACCTGCCGGGCCGGCATGCCACACAGGGGAAAATAGCTGCTTTTATCGAAAACTAAACGGAGAAAACGACGAGGAAACCCATGCCTGATATTCTGGACGAACTGTTTGCGGTAATCCTTGACCGCAAAGCACATCCCACTCCGGGATCATACACCGTGGAACTGCTGAACAATCTTGATGAAGCCCTCAAAAAGGTGGGCGAAGAAGCCGTCGAAGTCATCCTGGCAGGCAAAGGCCAGAGCGACGAACGGCTGGTCTCCGAGGCCGCCGACCTCTTGTATCACACACTGGTGCTGCTGGCCGCACGAGGATTGACGCTGGATGACGTGCGGGCCGAACTGACCCGGCGCAGGAAATAAGCGCTTTATGGTCGCGCCTTTGCCCACTTCCCGGCAGCATCTGTTCCTCTTTGACATAGACAGTGTATTGGTAGAAGCGCTGGGATATTTGCGCGCACTACAGGACACCGTGGTGCATTTTGCGCAGCGCATGGGCGTGGGAAACCACGCGCCGACCGCCGAAGAAATCCGCGCCGGCGAAGCTCACGGGCTCACATCAGAGTGGGATTCCGCGCCGACATACATCGCAGCGTTGTTGATCGCGCGATTGCAACAGGCGCCCACGCTCATACTTCCCGATGGCTGGAACGATGCCATGGAAACACTGGCCGCGCACCCGCAAGAAATTCCTCACCCTGATTACACGGCACTGGTCGCGCGCATCGGAGCGCACCTGCAAACTCACAAAAGCACGGCGGCACGAGCGGCACGCGCAGTACTGGCAGAGATCGCTAACGATCTGCCGCAGGCTCAACGATTTCCCCTGCATGCGCTCCTGAACGCGCTCTTCGAGCACACCCACGACTTTACCCAATCGCCCGTTACCCGATACTTCCAACACCTGGTCATCGGCAGCGACGGCATTCGAGACACTTACGGGGTCAATCCGACATTCAAATCGCCGCCCTACCTGCGCGACTACGACATCCCCCTGCTCAACGCCGACGCCCGTGAGCGCTTGTTGGCGCAGGCCGGCGCCGGAAACCTGCGGTTGGCCCTCTACACGGCGCGGCCCAACCTGCCGCCGCGTGGCGCAGAAGCCTCACAACGCGGATACTCACCGGAAGCGGAGATGGCACGGTCGTTAGTCGGGCTAGATTCATGGCCGCTCATCGGCCTGGGCTGCCTTCAATGGCTGGCAGAACAAGTCGGGGCAGACGTAGAAACGTTGGTAAAACCTTCCCCCGTTCAAGCGCTGGCCGCCATCGGCGCGGCGGCTACCGGACAAGAAGCGGCCTCTTTGCAAGCCGCCTGGAGTTTACACCAGAACGATATCCTGACGTTCCCATTATCTGACCTGGGAAACACAACGGTTCACGTTTTCGAAGACAGCGCCGGGGGCCTGCAAGCGGTCAGCTATGCTGTGGAACGGCTCAACGGCGCAGGAACAGATGTCGGTTACCAGTTCTACGGCATCACGCCGGCAACGGGTCCCAAAGCCACCATGATGAACCGCATGAAAGCGCCAACCTACCCCGACGTCAACGCCGCAATTGCCGTCGCCCTGGCGTCACTCCGCTAACCTAAACTAAACCGGCGTCAGAAATATTCCGACGCCGGTTAAACACAAAACCTGACCTTGATCCTCAGAGCAGAGCACGCCCCATTAGAATGTGCGACTAACTTACCGACACCACCTTTAAATGGCTCAAAGCATGGACAATCATTTCAGCCACATCATCCAACTCCCATTTGCCGGTGTTGACAATAAGATGGTACAGCAAGGGGTTATCCCAATCAATGTCAAAAAATCGCCTAAGGTAGGCCGCCGTCGCCAAATCCTTGCGTTGCACCAAATCCGAAGCGGCGCCTAAATCAATGCCCTCGCGTTCCTTAACCCGCAACGCGCGCGCCCCCAGTGGAGCGTTAAGCCGAACGTGCAGCACTCCGTGTTTTTCGCGCAAAATAGCCTGTCCACCCCGTCCCACAATCACCACATTGTCACGCTTATAAGCGCCGAGCAGCGTATCCTTGACCAGATTGATACTTTGAGCTTCATCCAAAGCTTCTACTTGAAGGGTTGAGTTGCTCGCAGCTAAATCCTTCGATTCCGCGCCAGTTTGCCGGCGTTCCAACAAGCGCTCCAAAAATCCGCGCATCTTGTAGGTATCTTCCGAAAGATCCACCACATCATCCGGCGAGAGCCCTATTTCTGTTGCCACACGCATCATCAGCGTTTTATCGAAATACGCATACCCAAGCATTTCACAAACACGTCGAGCAATTACTTTGGCGCCACTGCCATATTCTCTGGAAATTGTGATAACCGGCATCGCACACCTCCTTTTTGAGCATAAGCCGAGCCGAAAACAAAGCGCGAATGGGAAATAGAGGTGATCAGGAAAAGAGGGGCCATTCCTCCAATCTGATCTATATCCACTATATCAAATTTTACGTGATTTTGCAACGATAAATGTCAGAGAAAATCAAGCTGCTCCAGGCGCGCCTGAAATTCAATAAAAAAGCGCGCAGTGGGTATCTGCGCGCTTTTGGTAAGACGGTTCTCACTCAAAGAGAACGGCGGCGTCTCTCGGTATCAATGACAAGAAGGTATAAATCCCCAGTACGGTACCCAAAGGAACCCAGGGGAGGTTCAAAATAGCCAGAACCAGCGCCATGACTCGCGACCAACGGCGAAAAGAAAGTAACCCCATACCGACCAAAATACCCGGCGCCGAAACAAGTGCAAAGCAAGCGCCCGCAACCAACCCCACCAACGCTAAAATCCCGGTTACCTCGCCCACCCCAACCATTGCACCAAGACCCAACAAAAACGCCAGAATGAGCGCCCCGATCAGCACCCCCAACACCCCCATGATAATATAAAGCCATCCCAATACCCTGATATTCGTTCTCATTGCGACCTCCCAAAACAGTCTTGAGCTTCAAATGGATTCGGTTGCGCCCTTTTACGCCCTGGTACGTAAAAAAGTTGCACATCGCCATTCGACAAAAATCCTCCCGCATTTCCAGACGGGAGGATTCACAGGGCATTCTACAAAGCGAAAAATCATTCAGACACAATACTGCGCGCCGGCAAACGCACCGTAAACTTCGCCGCCCCCTGCTCGTCCTCCACGATCGCCAGATTTCCGCCCATATCTTTACAGAAACGCAACGCAGTAACAAGTCCCACTTCCATATCTTTGTCAGGTTCCTCAACGATATTCTGCAAGAGTATCTCCTCCGCGGCCGGCGGCTGTTCACCAACCTTAGCAATCTGGAACAACAACCAGTCCGAATTTTGCAGACGTTCTCGGGTAACCAAAAGCGAAACGGCGCCGCTGTCAGAAAGTCGCGCCGCGCGGAAAAGAAGGCTCAACAAAATCCAACGGACCTGCGAAGCATCCACCTGCATTTTCCCCAAATCACCCGAACCATGCACCTCCAACATATGCTCACGCTTCGCCAGAATCGGCTGTGCAGTTTTCAACAAATCGCCCAATAGATCGGCGACATCAAATGACTTCTCATAAACGCCCGTTTTACCGGCATCACTCTTGGCAACCTCAAACATGTCGTTGATCATCTCCAGCAACTTTTTACCGGCGTCATAGATTGAGGTCAAATCCTGCTGCTGAAATTCCGTAATCGGCCCGTCAATACCCTTCAAAATAACCCGTGAAAATCCGGTGATGGCATTGATCGGGGTCTTCAAATCATGCCCCATCTTCGACATGGCTTCCATATCAAAACGTTTAGCCCGCTGCACCCTTCCGACATAAAAACCGGCGGCCAGATCGCTGATGATATTGACGATTTGGGGAAATATTGCAACCACTTGATCAGCAGACAAGCCGCGCACCAACTCACTCGCCAGCACCTGCTGCAAACGACTTAAATCTTTCGCGTTAAAATTATCCAGAACATCTAAAGTTGCCCCAATCTCTTGAGCCAAAGCGGAATTAAACGGTTCAGACATCAATATCTCAATAATACGCACCACCGCCTCTTCCAAACGCGGCCCAAGCGGTTGCACATCCAATGTAACAGAAGCAGACTGCACCAATGCCTCCAACCATGCCCGCGCAATTTCCGCACGACGACCTTGCATATGCTGATAAATTTCTAATCGTTCATCTGTGCTCATGCTGCCTCCAATTTGAATCTGAAATCAAAACGCCGTGAAGAATGACTGAATCCCGCCAACCGCTATAAAACATTATGAACGAAAAACCATAGAAAGCAAACATCGAACACCGAAAAAGAAGCCCCCCTACACATTCAAACATTCGTGTTATAATCCAAACACACATAAATCAAGGAGTCACCATGCAAATTGATGTCGTCACCGGAAGTATTCAGAATCAACCCGCCGAAGCCATTGTCGTGAATCTTTTTGAAGGGGCAGACAAGCCAAAAGGCGCAACCGGCGCTGTGGACAAAGCCCTCAATGGACAAATCCAGGCGCTGATTGCCAGTGGTGACTTTCAGGGCAAGCGCAACGAAATCCTTGTCCTGTATCCCAATGGAGCCATACCAGCCAAACGTGTGATTGTAGTTGGCCTGGGGAAAGCTGAGAAATTCACTCGCGATGTTGTACGTCAAGCCGCAAGCTCCGCAGCGCAAAAAGCACGCGACCTGGGTGTAACGCATCTGCATACAATCCTCCATGGGGCCGGAACAGGCGGACTCGCCCCGGAGCAAGCCGCCGAAGCCGTCGTAGAAGGTACGCTGCTTGGCCTCTATCGCTTCGACGAACTCAAAACCAAACTTGACGACAACAAGCCGGATATCGCAACACTGACACTGATCGAATCCGACAGCAAACGCAAAGCCGCAATCAAGAGCGGGGCAAACATCGGACAAATCATCGCCGAATCCACAATACTGGCGCGCGACCTGATCAATCGCCCCGGCAATATCGCTACACCGGCTCACATCGCGCAAGTGTCGCAACAAATGGCAGAACATGTGGGTTTGCGCTGCCAGATTTTAGAAAAAGCCAAGTTGGAAGAATTGGGAATGCATGCTTTCTTGAGTGTCAACCAGGGAGGCGGCGAACCCGCCTGTATGGTCATCCTTGAGCACAACGGCGACTGTCAGGATCTGCCCGCCATTGCGCTGGTCGGCAAAGGCGTTACCTTTGACACGGGTGGTATCTCGCTTAAGCCCGCCGAAAATATGGACGCAATGAAAAGCGATATGGGAGGCGCCGCAGCTGTCATCGCGGCATTGCGCGCGGCGGCGCTGCTAGACTTGCCCATACGCATTGTTGGATTGATGCCGCTGACCGAGAACATGCCCGATGCCTATGCCACCAAACCTGGCGATGTCGTGCGTGCGGCCAATGGTCTTACCATCGAAATCATCAATACCGATGCCGAAGGACGCCTCATCCTGGCCGACGCACTAACCTACAGCGGCCATTTCAAACCCGCGGCCATCTTTGACATCGCCACACTCACCGGCGGACGTGTCGTCGCACTGGGCAATCATGCCGCCGCCGTTATGGGTGACGCGGCTCTCATCGAACGTTTGCATGTCGCCGGCGACGCCACCTACGAGCGCGTATGGCCGCTGCCTCTTTTCGAGGAATACGCCGAACAAATCAAAAGTGACACTGCCGATGTGAAAAATGTCGGCGGGCGCGCCGCCAGCGCCATTATCGGCGGCGTCTTCCTCAGCAAATTCGTGCCCGATGGAGCGCCATGGGTTCACATTGACATCGCCGGTTTGTCCACTTGCGAGAAATCCCAGACCTATACCCCCAAAGGCGCCACCGGCTTTGGCGCGCGACTGTTGATTGAAATGTTACGCAACTGGACGGTATGACTTGGCAGAGGAACACAACGCATTGACCCTTGAAGAGCTCACCGAGGCCATGAACCGGTTTGTTGAGGCCATGGGCTGGTATCGCGCAGAATCGGCATTCCAACAGACGCCACGGAACATTGCCATTTCCCTTTCATTGGAAGCGTCCGAAGTGTTGGAACATTTTCAATGGGGAGACAACGCCTCTCCCGAGGCATTGGCCGAGGAACTGGCCGATGTGGCGCTCTATCTCCTCCAACTGGCCTATCTGATGAATATAGACTTGGGAAGAGCCATCCAGGACAAACTGGCGATCAATTACCGCCGGTTTCAGGCAGGCAAATCCTAGACATTTATTGGGAAGGCAGATCCTATCGTATGAAACCACTATTCAACCGGGAAGGAACACTATGGCAGATTTTTTAACCTCACAAAGCGAAGACTTCTCCAAATGGTACAATGAGATTGTCCAAAAGGCCGACCTGGCCGACTATTCTCCGGTACGCGGTTGTATGGTTATTAAACCCTACGGCTACACCTTATGGGAACGTATCCGCGACGAACTGGACCATCGTTTCAAGGAAACGGGACACGTGAATGCCTATTTTCCGCTTTTCATCCCGATGAGCTTTTTGCAGAAAGAGGCCGAGCACGTCGAAGGCTTCTCGCCTGAATTGGCGGTCGTGACTCACGGCGGGGGTGAAGAATTGGAGGAACCGTTGGTGGTCCGCCCCACTTCCGAAACGATCATTGGGCACATGTACGCCAAATGGATACAATCCTACCGCGACCTTCCGCTGTTGATCAATCAATGGGCCAACGTTGTGCGCTGGGAGATGCGCACGCGACTGTTCTTACGTACCACCGAATTTCTCTGGCAGGAAGGACATACGGCCCATGCGACCCGAGAAGAAGCCATTGAAGAAACTCTGCGTATGCTCGATGTCTACACCGATTTCGCCGTCAATGAAGCCGCCATTCCGGTCATTCCCGGTCGCAAAAGTGAGAGTGAAAAATTTGCCGGTGCGGTTGCCAGCTACACCATTGAAGCCATGATGAAAGATGGCAAAGCGCTGCAATCCGGCACCAGTCATTTTCTAGGTCAAAACTTCGCCAAAGCCTTTGACATCAAATTCCTGGGAGAGGACAATGAGTTGCAATTTGCCTGGACTACCTCCTGGGGCGTCAGCACACGTATGGTCGGCGCCGTCGTGATGGCCCATGGCGACGATCAAGGGCTGGTCTTGCCGCCGCGACTGGCGCCTATCCAGGCTGTCATCGTTCCCATCTGGCGCAAGGATGCGGAGCGTAGCGCAGTGATCGAAGCTGCCACCCGGCTACAACGCCAACTCGAAAGTATCGTCCGCGTCAAATTGGATACGCGTGATGAACAATCGCCGGGTTGGAAATTCAACGACTGGGAAATGCGAGGGGTACCCCTGCGCATCGAAATCGGACCACGCGACGTCGAAAAACAAAGCGTCATGTTGGCGCGGCGGGATATTCCCGGAAAAGAAGGCAAAACGATTGCACCGATGGCGAATCTGCCGGCTACCGTGCTTGAAATGTTAACCACCATCCAACAAGCCATATACCAGAAAGCACTGAACTTCCGGGAAAGCCACACGTACGACATCACCAACTACGACGAGTTCAAAGAGGCCATTCAAATCGGGTTTGCCCGCGCCTGGTGGGCCGGCGATAGCGCGGACGAGGTACGCCTCAAGGAAGAAACCAAAGCGACCGTGCGCTGCATTCCTATGCAGCAACCAGGTGGAACAGGGAAATGCTTCCTGACCGGCAAAGAGGCAAAAGAAATCGCCATTCTCGGCAAGGCGTATTAATCGCGTATACAAAACGGAATCGGCAAGTATCATAGGTACTTGCCGATTTTGTTTTGTTGAATCCAATCGCCGGGTTAAATGGCTCTCTTTCCGCAAACCGGACAATCCGGGTTCCGATCCAGGCTGACAATGTCGAACCGGCCGTACAATCCTTCCCACAGCAGAATGCGATCACTCAAAGGCTCGCCGATAGCTAAAAGAATCTTCAAAGCCTCCTGCGCCTCCAGAGCGCCAATCACCCCGGCGACGGCGCCTACAACCCCCAATTCTGCCGGAGTAGGATAAGTCCCCGGCTCCGGTGTTTGCGGGAACACACAACTGCGACATGCATGTCCCGGAAGATAGGTCCCCATCTGTCCCTCAAAACGCGAAACGGCTCCCCACACCAAAGGTAAATTGGCTCCGACGCACAATTCGTTCATCAAGGCCTTTGTCTCCAGATTGTCACTCGCCTCGACTACCAAATCGTACTGCGAAACCAACAAATGACCGTTGTCACGAAGCACGCGCTCCTCATAAGGGATCGCTTTCACGTCAGGGTTGAGTGCGCGCACACGTTGCACGGCAGTCAAGGCCTTACTCAATCCCAAATCCTGCGTCGTATAGAGAACCTGGCGATTGAGATTTGAAAGCGTCACGCGATCATCGTCGGCAATGCCCAACGTGCCAACTCCAGAAGCCGCCAGATAGAGCAGAATAGGAGACCCCAGGCCCCCTGCACCGACCACCAGTACACGAGATCGCCGTAAACGCAACTGGCCCTCAGAACCAATCTCAGGAATCACAATTTGCCGGGCATAACGTTCATCCATACAAGGATCCTTTTCTCAGAAATGCTTCTCCATTATAACGAGAGTGAACATTTGAGCAACAGCGCCGATAAACAACAGTAGCCGGGATAGAAAGTATCCCGGCTACTGCATTGCTTAAGTTCAAAGCCTGAGTTCGTCCTGAGCTCTCCGTTTCCGTTCCTCGGACACAGAATCGTCATCCACCACGTTCTGCGCACCGCTGAAGTGCGTCTGATCCTGATCCACAACCGGGGTCTGTGGCTTCGGCGCCGGCAATGGCGCTGGCAACACAGATGAAGAAGGTGTACGAGGCGCCACGGGATGTCCCGTCGAAGCATACGGTATCATACCAAAGCGCGTCAGAATTACGCCGCCGGCGGCCAAAGGCACGAGCAATAACAAAAACAGTCCATGGAGTGGTACAAACAACTTTGACAACACCAATACAAAAGTGAGGAGCGACGCTCCGGCCACGGCAGAAGCCGCCGCATTGGGCGTAGATTGATTGAAGAAATTGGTCAAGAGACGTCGCCCCAGAACCATCCCGACGGAGACCCATCCTAACAACACACCAATTCCAACAGCAATCATCCCCACGACCCCGATCGGGAACAAAATACATGTGACGACAGAGATCAAAAACCCGATGAGAATTGCCAACATTCCCAAGAACCCCATGCCATACGATGTCAAAGGGGCATCCTCAAACACTTGTCCGACACGCCCAACCTGCTGAGGCCAAATACTCACAATGACGAAAGCCAACAACCCCATCACACCGCCCGTCACCACTGCTTCCAAAATCATATTCAAACCACGAAGCCAAAACGGGGTGCGCTCGATCTCAACAGGTGCTATCTCAATCGGATCAGGAAACTCAATGCCACCCGGAAAATCCCAGTGCATCTCATCCTTATTAATTTGAGCGATCTCCCCATCCACAACCGCCCCATCCGCGGTCTGAATCTCCTCCACCGCCGACACATCCCCGCTTACATAGGCGCTCTCGCTCAATGTGATTTTGCCGGCGGAAAGAAGGTCGCCATCTACCGTTCCGGCAATCTGAACCTTTCCCATCACAACAAAATTGCCGTCCACGGTAGCGCCCTCAGCGACACTGGCGTCGCCAAAAACTGTTAAATCGCCGTCAAAATATGCATCTTCCTCGAGGGTTGCCGGCCCAAAAACCGTCAGATTTCCTGACGCAGATTCGCCTGAGGCCAAAACATAGGGGCCGAAAGTTATCCCGCCATCCGGGTCATCAACGCCGGCATAGGCAGGGGACACAAATAGAACGAAGAGTAAAATCAACGACACTCCCAAAATACCCAATTTTCGCATTATATTCACCTCCATCATATTTTTCTCAAACCCTATCGGGGACCGAAGCATAAGCAAACCTGCGACGCGCGAACCAGAAAATTAACAGAGTCGTCAAAATTCCATTCGGCATAAGCAGTAAAAGCGCCAAAGCGGAAACTCCCATCATCAAGGGGAACATAGCCTTCCAACTCGCAAGCAATCCCATCAAAGTCTGAACGAAGGCGCTCAACAAGACCTGACGTTCGGAAATCACAAAAGCGGTAGTGCGCTCAACTGAGGCATAAGTCGAACCGAGGAACTGCAAAACAAATAAGCTCACAAACAAAATGATGAAAACACTACTCAATAAGCTGACCAAGCGCTGAATCCGTTGCTGACGCACTATACGTGCGACTGTACGACCGGTGAAATCAACCGGCAAGAGTGGCGGTGGATCCACCGCGCGCAAAAGAGAGTCCACCCCCATCAGCATCTTCCATTCATTGCGACAAGACTCACACTGATTCAAATGCTCTTCCCAAAGGAGGTGCTCGCTTTGAGTAAGGTCCCCGTCCATAGCGCGCAACCACCACGCCTCATCGTGCATATCGGGTATTGGGGTATTGATGTTCTTATGCATAACTTCCCTCCTGAATCAATTGTTCGGCCATCGCGCGCCTGGCTCGGAAAAGTCGTGACTTAATTGCTGAAACTGATAATCCCGTTGCATCGCCGATTTCTATATAGGAGAGCCCTTCCCAATAGAAAAGCGTCACAAGTGTACAATCTTCCGGTGAAAGGGTATCTAGCAGAGCTCGTATCCGTGTTTGTTCTTCGGTTTGTAAAAGACTAGCCTCAGGCGTAGGGCTTTGGCCCGCATGCCACTCCCAAGCGCCATCTTCACCCATTCCATCCAAAGAGATTGTATCCTTATAGCGACGTATCCGGTCAATACATTCGTTGGAAGCAATACGCAGAACCCAGGGCTTGAATGGCCTTTCGGGATCATACGTGTCCAACTTCATCACTGCCTTAACCAACGCCTCCTGCGCAGCATCTTCGGCTTCGGTGCGCTCACCAAGCATACGATAACAAAGATTAAAGACCGGTTGTTGGTAAGTGAGAACGAGTTGGTTGATTGCTTCCTTATCCCCAGCTTGTGCTAAATGTATGTTGTCCTCATCCATAGAAAAGTCACCTGCCTAGTAGTATACGCAGCGGTTCAAAACGGGTTGCAAAAAAAATGGGGCGACCCATTTCGGTCGCCCCTTTGACACACTTCTGTAAACGCGAAATATTAGATTCTGAACGGTTGCTGCAAGTCCGTCAGCAAGAACGACTCCGGTTCTTCATCTTCATCGCTAAGCAAGGTTCCCTTGGGGAGATCCTTTTCAATGGCCACACCTTCATACTGCTCGATTGGGCCATCCGACCCCTCGATATCGCCACGATAGCCGGTTCCGGCAGGAATCAGTTTACCGATAATCACGTTTTCCTTGAGACCATAGAGATGATCTTCATCAGAACGCACGGCCGCATTAGACAAAATCTTGATCGTATGCTGGAACGAAGCCGCCGAAAGGAAAGAATCAGTGGCCAAGGAGGCTTTGGTTAATCCCAACAATACCTGTCGCGCACGCGCCGGCGTCTTCCCCTCAGCAACCAGGCGACGATTGACATGCTCGAAAATAACACGATCCACCAAATCGCCCGGCAAGAACTCCGTGTCGCCCGACTCCGACACCAGCACACGGCAAAGCATCTTACGAATAATCAGTTCAAAATGCTTGTCGCAAATGTTCACTCCCTGCGAGCGATAAACCTGTTGCACTTCACTCAACAGGTGAACTTCCACAGCATCGCGGCCTTGAACCTGTAGAATCCGATGCGGATTGGGAACCCCCTCGTATAGTTGGGTGCCAACTTCCACTTTCTGACCTTCGGCGACAAGCAATCGCGCCGATGGAGGAACCTCATATTCGCGCTCTTCACGAATCTCATAAACCAGAATCAGGTCCTGCCCATCCCGGTGGATACGGCCGCCAGCCTTCGCCCGCAGTTCTTTTGTCTCGTCAACAATACTGCGAGCCAAGACGGATTCGCGTTCCACGTTATCTTCATCCTCAACCAGAATTTCCCAGTCCGTGGGGATGTCGTAACTGACCTTCTTAACCTGGCTGTCAACGACAGTCGCGAAAGTCACATCCCCTTCACGAGTCACATGAACAATCCCGCCGATGTCACAAATTTCCGCCTCACCACGGGGGGATTTGCGCGCTTCCACCAGCTCTTCCACACGCGGCAGACCACTCGTAATATCGCCGCTGGACGACGCCGTTCCACCGGTATGGAAGGTACGAAGCGTCAACTGCGTACCCGGTTCACCGATAGACTGCGCTGCGATAATTCCCACTGCCGTACCAATATTCACCAAACCACCACGGCCAAGATCACGTCCATAACAGAGTGCACAAATACCACGCTCAAGCTCACACGTCATCGGGGAACGAACGTATACAGACTCGATCTCCAAACGATCAATGGTTTCGGCAATGTCCTCGTCAATCTCCTCATCCCGATCCACGATCACTTCACCGGTCTTAGGATGCAACACAGGCGCTGCCGCCATCCGACCCAAAATCCGCGCAACAATGGGCTGACCGCCAATATTGTCGCCGCGCCGGATCCAAATACCCACGCGCGTACCACAGTCATGCGCATTGATAATCAAGTCTTGGGCAGTATCCACCAAACGTCGCGTCAAATAACCTGCATCCGCTGTACGCAAGGCCGTATCAGCAAGACCTTTGCGCGATCCATGCGTCGAAATAAAGTACTCCAACGCGGTCAACCCCTCACGCAAATTCGAGCGAATAGGCAACGGAATAATACGCCCAGAGGGATCAGCCATCAAACCGCGCATCCCCGACAATTGAGCAATGGGACCGAAACCGCCTTTAGACGCCCCAGATTTAGCCATGATGGAAATCGGACCATCTGGGTCAAGGCGGACGGCAACAGCCTTGGAAACCTGATCACGCGCACGCGACCATATCTCGATCGTTCGATTATATTGCTCTTCCTCAGTTAACAGGCCACGACGATACTGGCGCTCAATCTCAGTGACCTCTTGGGTTGCACTTCCCAATATCTCGTCTTTTTCTTCAGGAACCGTCAAATCATAAACCGAGATCGTCACACCTGAAACTGTGGCATACTTGAACCCCATGCTCTTAATCGCATCGGCAAAAGTCACCGCTGCATCGGAGCCCATCTTCCGATAACAGAGAGCAATCAAGTCTTGCAAGCCGCCCTTATCAAGCGGGGTATTAATGAATCGCAGCCGGTCTGGAACAATCCGATTAAAGAGCGCACGTCCTACCGTCGTGTCGGTCAATTCTGCGGGAGCAGGACGCTTATCGTAGATTTGAGATATCTTGATCTTGGCATGCAGACTAACGAGGCCCAGGGCGTATGCCATCTCAACCTCGTCCAGATCTATAAACACCCGGCCATCACCTTTAGCCGATTTGACATCCATCGTCATGTAATAGATGCCCATGCACATATCCTTGGAAGGTCCAATAATCGGTTGCCCATCCGAAGGTTTGAGCAAATTGTGCGAGGCCAACATCAACAAGCGAGCCTCTTCCACAGCCTTGCGCGAGAGAGGCACATGTACTGCCATCTGATCACCGTCAAAGTCAGCGTTAAAAGCCGCGCATACCAGAGGGTGTAAATGAATGGCTTTTCCTTCAATAAGGATCGGCTCAAAAGCCTGAATACCTAAACGATGCAACGTGGGTGCGCGGTTGAGCATGACGGGACGGTCGGAGATGACCTCTTCCAAGACTTCCCAAACCTCTGGACGCTGTCGTTCAATAAGCCGTTTGGCGGCTTTTACATTTGTCGCATAGTTGTACTCGACCAGGCGCTGAATAATGAACGGGCGATATAATTCCAGAGCCATCGTCTTGGGCAAACCACATTGGTGAACCTTCAATTCCGGTCCTACCACGATAACCGAACGCCCAGAATAGTCCACGCGTTTACCGAGCAGGTTACGGCGGAAGCGACCTTTCTTACCCTTAAGCATATCGCTTAGCGATTTCAACTGGCGACGACCGCGTCGGCTCATGGCCTTGCCGCGTTGACTGTTGTCAATCAGGCTATCCACAGCTTCCTGCAACATACGTTTTTCATTATTGATAATGACTTCAGGAGCGCCCAACTCCAATAAACGCTTGAGACGATTATTGCGGTTGATGACCCGGCGATACAAATCATTCAAGTCCGAGGTCGCAAAGCGGCCACCATCAAGTTGCACCATGGGGCGAAGCTCCGGCGGCAAAACCGGTAAAACAGTCAGAATCATCCATTCAGGGCGGTTGTTACTCTTGCGCAGGGCCTCAACCACTCGCAAACGACGAGTAGCCTTTTTACGGCGCTGAGCCGACCGTCCAAAACGGACTTCATGCCACAAATCCTCGGACAACTTCTCCAAATCCAGGCGCGTCAACAACTCATAAACAGCTTCAGCACCCATACCGGCGCGGAATACCTGGCCCCAGCGCTGACGCAGTTCGCGATAACGCTGTTCATTGAAGAACTGCAATTCAGTGATGCCCAACAGCTCTTCACGTAGATCGTCATAGTGATTACGAATAATGGAGGTTTTGTCGTGTAATTCCTCACGTACGCGTTGAACATCCTCAGAAACATTCCCGGATCCACTCTCAGAACGTCCTTCCGGTGACAATACCTCAGACTGGCGCTCTTTCATCTCCTGTTCGAGAGCATCTAACGCATCCTGCGCCACGGTATTCAACGTTGCATAGTGATCGCGGCTGACCACAACATCGGCCTCCACAATCACCGTGTCGGTGGCAGGGAACACAATAGCTTCCTCGGTCTGCCGGCCCATCATACCATCCAGGCGGTCGCGCAGACGCTTGGCCTCGGCCAAAATAGTCTCTGTGCGAGTGTTGAGTTCTTCTTCAAACTTCGCCTTGACCTCATCCTGCGCGGCGGCACGTTGCTCGCGTTCCTCAACCAGGTGCCCCTCCAACTCGCCGATACGAGAAGTGGCGGCGTCTTCCATGGCGACCATGCGCGTGCGTTCTTCCTCGTCAATACGCTTCAGAGCACGCTGGCGAGCCTCTTCATCTATGGAAGTTACGATGTACTGAGCAAAATACAGAACACGATCCAGATTGCGTTTGCTGATGTCCAATAAAATGCTCAAATGGCTGGGGATTCGACGAGTATACCAGATGTGGGCCACCGGTGCCGCCAATGTAATGTGCCCCATACGTTCACGGCGCACCGAATTGCGTGTGACCTCGACCCCGCACTTGTCGCAGATGATACCGCGATAACGAATACCCTTATACTTACCACAATAACATTGATAATCACGAGATGGTCCAAAGATGGCTTCGCAGAAAAGTCCATCTTTTTCCGGGCGAAGGCGACGATAGTTAATGGTTTCAGGCTTTGTCACCTCGCCGTAAGACCAGGATAGAATATCTTCGGGTGAAGCCAAACTGATACGCAACATCTTGAAAGTACGTGCTTCGGTTACACGTTCATCACGATTCATTCTATTCCCCCTGTTCCCAACCAACAAAAAATAAGCGACTGAAATTTAGTTTATCTCAGCGCTTTGCTTTGGAAAAAAATTTACCCGTAACATAGGCAAGAGGTATTATAGTTAAGTTCCGATAAATGTCAAACCAATCCCTGACCGTAAAAATGAAGAACGGGTGCGCCATAATACGACGTACCCGTTCCTTTATCCAAAACATGTCAGGCAGTCACAACCGTAGCCGTTCGTGTCACTTCGGACTCCACCAGACCGTCGCGCAAATAGATAGTACGATCGGTACGATCAGCGACATGAGGATCGTGGGTAACAACAATGAAAGTTTGCCCGGTTCCATTGAGAGTGCGCAGCAGAGCCAGAATCTCATCACCGGATTTGGAGTCAAGGTTGCCGGTCGGCTCATCGGCCAACACAATGGCCGGACGGTTGATGAGCGCCCGAGCAATGGCGACCCGCTGTTGCTGGCCGCCGGACATTTCAGTAGGGCGATGGTGCGTGCGATCCCCCAACCCCACTTGCTCCAACACTCCGGTAGCGCGCTTACGCGCCTCACGCCCACCAACATCGGCATAACGCAGCGGCAACATCACGTTTTCCAAAGCCGTCAGATGGCTCAACAACTGATACTGTTGAAAAACGAAGCCGACTTTCTCACGACGAATCCGAGGCAAATGCCGGGCCTTCGCTTTCCCCAGATCCACACCGTCCAACATCACGACTCCGGTTGATGGACGATCCATACAGCCCAGGATGTTCAGTAATGTGGATTTCCCGCTGCCCGAAGGCCCCATCACCGAAATGAAAGCGCCGGACTCAATCCCCAACGTGATTCCACGCAGCGCCTGAACCTCCAGCTTGCCCATCGGGTAAATTTTGACCAACTCGCGCGTCTCGACAATCATTGTCCCCTCCTACTGCACGTCAGCCGTTTGAGCGTCGTCTATCGGGATTGTCACACGCACGGTCATTCCCCAACGCAAGTCGGGATCAGGGGCATCCAAGGCGATGATCGTGCGATACATCACGTCGGTACCGGACGACGCCTCGCCGCGCGCCGCAATCTCGGACACGTGTCCGGTCAGAGATTTATCGTCAAAAGCAGTAAAGGTCACGCTCACCGGATCACCGACCTGGATATGCGTCATACTCCACTCATCCAAATCGGTAGTTTCAATGCGCAATGAGGTCAAATCGGCCAGCAACACCGCGTCGGCGCCGGGTTGCGCGTAATCGCCAACGCGATACTGCGATTTGATCACCGTACCGGCAAAAGGCGCCGTCAATGTGGTTTGCGTCAGATCAGCTTGCGCCTGCGCCACACGCAGTTCCGCGCGCTTGATGTCTTGGGCCAGCGTGGGGTCTACACCCTGCGCCAGTTTGTCCAGTTGCAATTGAGCCTTAGCCAGATCATCTCCCAGGACGGCTACTTCTTGCGCATTGGCGGCCTGATCTGACCGCACCGACGCCAGCTCGGCCTCGGCAATCTTGCGATCATTTGTGGCTTGCACCACGCCCTTGCGGTAGCTCTCGCGCTCAGGCTCCGGTTCCCACTGACGATCCAGCGACTTGTTGTACTCATCCTGCGCATACGCCTCGGCGTCGCGCGCATTCTGCAAACGGATTTCGGCAGCAGTCAGCGATGGATAGCGCATCTTCGCCTGAGCCAGTCGCGATTCGGCCGATTGCAACGCCAGCTCGGCCTCGGCTTGTTGCTGTACCTGATCCCGCTCGGCCTGCGCCAACCGCGTTTTCGCCGTTTCCAGTTCGAGTTGGGCATCCTGCAAGGTCAGATCGAGTTTGGTAGTATCCAAGCGCCCCAATACAGCACCGGCCTGTACCGTATCCCCTTCCTTGACCAACCACTCAACCACCGTGCCGCCGGTCACAAATGACAACGTCGCAGACTGAGTCGGCTCGACGCTGCCGCGCGCGCGCACCGACTTTTCAATCGGCATCGCCGTCGGTGTGGCAGAAGCCGACGCTGACAAATTTTGAGGCAACATTTGCGGAATGAAGTTGCCCAGAACACAGACCAGAATAGCTACCAAAACCAACCCACCAATGATGAACAACAGTTTCTTAGGTTTCACGAAAGTCCTCCAAAAGGTATTACCAATGAATCACCAGAACAGAAAGCCGATGGAAATATTGTATCGAGCAAAACCTCTCCCGGCACAATACTTTTTAATCCGCGTGCAACGCAATCACCGGATCCAATTGAGACGCGCGCCGGGCCGGCAACAACCCGGACAGCATCCCTAACACCATACTGAAGACCACCCCGCCAATTGCCAATCGGGGCGAGAGCTGCAAAATATCCAGATTTATCTGCGCCTGCATCACCGAGTTCAACAGGACGGTCGCGACCCAGGCCATCCCCACTCCCAACAGGCCGCCTACGCCTCCCAATTTTGCCGCATCCATCAACACCTCGGCCATAATATCGCCATTCTCCGCCCCGATGGCCTTTTTGAGGCCAATCTGGCGTGTCTGCTCGTTGACGGCAATCACCATCGTGTTAATCACCGAAATGCTGCCGACAAATACCGCAATGGAGAAAATGCCAACCATCGCCGCGATCAACCCCATGAAAACTTGCTGAATACTACCGAGAATATCTATGAGAGAAACCACGTCCAGACCGGGCTCTTCCTTCACCGATTTCATGAGCGATTGCGCCGCAGCCACCGACTCGGCCCGCAATCCGACGCCGGCGATGGCGTCAGTATTGCCCTGCAACCAGGACAACGCTTCCATACTCATATAAGCCGACATATCAAAGCCGCCCATATCGAACGCGATCTTTCCCCAGATACCTACCACCGTGAAGGGACGCGCTTCGATCAGCACCACGTCGCCGACGTTTGCGCCCACGCTGGCCGCCAGCCCGGCGCCGAGCACAATCTCATCCTTGCTGCCGGGCGCCACAAAGCGTCCAACCGCAATCTCATTGCGCACCGGCATAGCCATCCCCATATCGCCGGTGCGAGATTCGCTCGCCCAGGTCTGCACTTCTTTTGTTTCGCCGCCCTCCTGGCCACTAAAGTTAATGTAGAGCCGATCGGCGTTGGTCAAGATAACATCCTTGACGCCGGGCATACGGCGCAAAAGACGAGCAGTGCCGCGCGTTACCGGCGCCGGCGAAGCGCTGTCGGGGACGACCATCACCAGGTCTTCGGTCATATCGGTAACGTTCCGAATGTAAGTCGTGAGCGCCTCGGTGAGGCTCCCCAACACCACCAGGGCGAAAATTCCGATGGCGATCCCCCCAACGGTGAAAAGGTTGCGGGCATTGCGACCGATCAGATACAGCAAACGCTTGAGGCCGCGCCCGGCATAAGGCACGCTTCCGCCATCGCGCAAAGCGACAACCGGATCAAGACGAGCCGCCCGCCACGCCGGGTAGATGCCGGCGACCACGCCCATCCCGATACTGAAAACGATAATTCCCACGGCGAGACGCGGAGTTAACACATAGAGCTGCATCCCCAGACCGGTGGTAAGCCACTGATTGGCCGCCGTTCCAAGAAGCGCCCCGCCGCCAACCCCCACGACAGCGCCAATGACGGCGATCGTCACGGCTTCAATCACAACCTCCATCAAGATGTGGCCGTTTTCTGCACCCAACGCCTTTTTCAGGCCGATCTCCCGGCGACGTTCCTGCACGCTGACCGCCATCGTGTTGACAATCGTAAAGGTGCCAATGAGCAGGGACATCACGCCGCTGGCGCCTACCACCCCCGAAAAAATCATCACCTGCTGGCGAGCTTCTGCCACCGTCTTGGCGGGCGAATAGACCTGCACTTCGGGGAACAACTCTTCGATTTTCACCGCCAACGCTTCAGGGTCCACACCGGGCTTGGGAACAACAGAAGTTCGCACGTAGACGGACTCGCCCAGTATATCCATAGCCACATCGTAGTTGATGGTCGCCGTGCGCCCTTCGGAAGCGGGGGATTTTTCCCAGATACCGACCACCGTGAAAGGACGTTTTTGAATCATCAACGTATCGCCGACCTTCAACCCCTTCGAATCGGCCAGCGCCCAAGTCACCACGGCTTCGGTATGGCTGGTCGGCGACGGCAAACGCCCGGCCCACAGACCCAGCCCCGAAGAGGGCGGCTCGTATTCAAGACCGGGAACGTCAGATTGTACGCCGACAAATGATTCGGGATTCACCATAATGACGACCGCTGAGTCTTCGTCCGGCGGCGTCAAATATCCACTGACCGTCAATATCACACCGGCGACCTCCTCCATCCGGCGGATCTGTCGGACAAAAGCATCTCCGAGCAGATTAGAATAGTCTCCCGGCCGCGGCATGGTTATAATGCGATGATAGGGGTCCTGCTCATACGCCACAATCGAACGATTGAGTTGTTCGGCAATCCCACCGACAGCCGTCACTGCAAAAATTCCCACCGTAACTGCCAGAACGGTCAAAGCTGTGCGCATCTTACGACGCCAGAAGTATTTTAGAATATCGAGCATAAAGTCTCCAAAGCGAATAGCGAATTACGAATCAGCGGGTGAGCGAGTCAGCGAATTACGTTTCACGTCCACCATCCCAATGCCAAACGCGCCGCCCATACTTTTTATTCGGTCAGGTCAGCGCCCGACAATCCCTTCACGCCAGGCGTAGACGGCGACCTGCGTGCGGTCGGCCAGATGCAACTTGCTGAGGATGTTGCTGACGTAACCCTTGACGGTTTTCTCGCTGAGCACCAGCCGTTCGGCGATGTCGGCGTTGGGCAGTCCCTCGGCGATGAGGCGCAGCACATCCATCTCGCGGTCGGTCAGCTCGGTGAAAGGATTGGGCGCTTCGGCGCGCGCGCCGCGCAGCTCCGCCATCAAACGCGCCGCTACGCGAGGATGGATGACGGCGTCGCCGCGCGCAGCGGCGCGGACGGCCTCGGCCAATTCCTGCGGTTCCACATCTTTGAGCAAATACGAAATCGCGCCGGCCTTGATCGCCGGGAAGATGTGAGAGTCCTCGTGATGCGACGTTAACACCATCACCTGGGTGCGCGGGCTGGCGTGACGGATGCGGCGGGTCGCCTCGACACCGTCAATGCCGGGCATCACCAGATCCATCAGCACCACGTCAGGCACCAGCTCCATCACGAAGCGCACCGCCTCTTCACCCGACGCCGCCTCGCCCACGACCACCAGATCGGGCTGCGTCTCCAGATAGCCGCGCACTCCTTTGCGCACAACCGCGTGGTCATCAACAACGAGTACGGTGATGTTTTCTACCATACACTATCTCCTTACACAATTTCCCACGTCGCCAGGCGATGAACAGCGCCGCGCCATAATTGCCAGCCGAAGATCAGAATCAATGCTTGACCGATCAAACCAGCAATCACAACCGTCAAACCGGAAGGCTCGAAAAGCCAGATCGCCGGCGGGAACCCCGTCAACGCCTGCCGCGCGGCCTGCACGCAGCCGGCTTGCGGCGCAAACTGTAGAATTCCGACCGCATAGCTGACAAAAACCGACAAGATAAAAAGTAACGAAAGCCCGATATGAAGCCAGGCTGCCAGTTGCGATATGCGCAACTTGATGTTTTCGATATTGAAGTGAACGCCGCGCGCGCCCACCACCAATCCCAGGAAGGTTGTTCCGGCCATGCACCACAGCATGAAAAGGATCAACGCAACGACCTGGCCCAACGTCAACTTAACCAGAACGGCGGCCACGAGATAGACAATGCACCAAACCAGCGCCGACGGCAGACATTTCGCCAGGAATTTGGCCCACAGCAGCGCAGAAGGCGACGCGGGGCTGGTGCGCAGCAACGCGAAATTGGGGCCTTCCTCGGCCATAGCGACCAGGCCGGTTTGCTGCGAGGCATTGAGCATAAACAAGCCACTGTAAACCAGCAACACCCAGAAGCCAATCGCGTGAAGAGGATGATCAACTTTCAACAGCGGGAACAAAAGCGCCAGCATCATCACCGGGACAAGGAACAGACTCGCCCATTCGCGCGGCGAACGCAACAGGATGCGCAAATCTTTCAAAAGCAGCTGTCGCAGCAACGGCGAAAGGGAACGGGTCAAAACTTCCGCCATATCGAGACGGGGTGTGACAACACGGACGCGCCTGGGCGCGCTCTCGCGCATCCCCAGCCACCCATAATAGAATGCGCCGACAAACACGCCGTAGCCTACCCACGTCCACAACAAAGCGCCAACGACCATCGCCCCCACCGCCGCCGCAAAGCGCGGAATGTCCAGCAGCGCCGCCGCCAGAGCGCTCATCAACCCTTCAAGCTGTGCCATGGAGCGGATCAGGGATGGTTGTAACAAGACGCCGGCCAGACTAACCAACATCAACAACACCGGAATCAAACCACGGGCAACCCTGGGCGGCACGACACGCGCCAACCCGATCACCAGCACCATGCCAGTCACAGTGAAAAACAACAGCGCCGCCAGGAGCAGGCAGAACGCCAGGGGGAAATACAACAGCGGCGCGCCCTGTCCCTGCCCCAGAGCCATGAAGACGCCGAGCAGAAAAAGCGACGGCAGCCAAAGAGACTGAGAACACAGCAAAAGCTTTTCCGCATAGAGCGCGCGCGCGGGAATGGGCGCAACCATCAACAAATCCATATCCGAGGACAAATACAAGCGCTGCAAAGTGTCCGCCAGCCCGGCCAGCAAGAAGAAAAACAGCATGATCAAACCCATGGGGGCAAAACTGGCCAGGGTGAACAAACCCTCACCGGCGCGCAGAGCCGCCGTTAGCGTGAAGTACATCCACACCGAGCCGGCTACTATCGCCAGAATAACGGCCCCACTGACGAAACGCTGCCACGTCGGTCTCTGGAGAAAGAGGCGCCGCGCAATCCACACGTGAACCCGCAACAAATTCGTGAGCATAGTCCCCTCCTACGCAGCTTCGTCGGATGCGGTTTCCGAACTTGAATCGCGCCCCGCGAGGATTGCGGCGACGTCGGCCACTTCTTCGCCGCCGGTCAAACGCATGAACAACTCTTCCAGCGTGGATTGCGCCGTAGCTTGAGCCTGGGCGCGCAATTCATCCATCGTGCCCACCGCCACCAGGCGGCCATGGTCCAGAATCCCCACACGGTCGCACATCCGCTCGGCGATTTCCAGAGTATGCGTAGAAAGCAGCACCGTGACGCCGCGCTCGCACAGCGTTCGCAACACCTCTTTTACCCGCAATGCGCTGCGCGGATCGAGGCCGTTGAGCGGCTCATCCAGCAGCAGCACCTGCGGTTCGTGCAAAAGCGTCGCACACAGGGCCAGACGCTTGCGCATTCCGTGAGAATAGGTTTCGATCAAGTCGGCGGCGCGCTCTTCCAGATCCACCAGCTTGAGCAAACGCTCAATCCGCACGGCAGAATCGGCGTCAGAGAGACCATACAAGCCGGCCACAAAACGCAAGTGCTCGCGACCGGTCAGTTTTTCATACAGATAGGGCTCGTCGGGCAGGTAGCCGATGGTACGCTTCACGTGATCCAAATGTTGTCGCACATCGTGACCAGCGACCGCTGCCGTGCCAGAGGAGGGAATCAGCAGCCCCACCAGCATCCGTAACGTCGTCGTCTTGCCGGCGCCGTTTGGCCCCAGAAATCCAAACAACTCGCCCGACTGCACCGTCAGATTCAAGGCATCCACGGCAGCCAACGTCCCAAAGCGTCGCGTTAAATTTTGTATTGCGATCATCGTCGCTCCTTTTGCAGACACAGAATTAGGGTCAACGCTTTGAGAATACCAGGAAATTGCGTGGGGAGCATCCACCGCCAGAAGTGATTGTGACCCGACCGGGGTTGGTTCTTGCGCAGGCGCCGGATTGGACTGCGGGACAATAGGCACCGCTACCCGCAGCGTCGTCCCCTTGCCCGGCGCGCTTTCCAAAACGAAGTCGCCACCCAACGCCGCGACGCGCTCGCGCATATTTCGCAACCCCATCCCTCTGTCCGCGGAAGGCCCCTGCACGAAGCCGCGACCATTGTCGCGCAACATCAACGTCAGGGCATAGTCAGACCAAGACACATGAAGATCCACCTTCGTTGCGGCGCTATGCCTGGCGCTGTTGGTCAGCGCCTCTTGCGCAACGCGGAACAGCGCCCACTCGGTCAACATCGGCGCGGAACGCTCGCCCTGGACGCGCATCTCCACCGGGATGCCGCTGCGCTGCGACCAGGCCGCCGCGTATTCGGAAAGCGCCGCGGCCAGCCCTTTGCCCTCCAGGGCCGCCGGGCGCAATTCGTGAATCAACGCCTTGAGTTCCTGTTGCGTCTGCTGCAACAAGGTATGCGCTTCGGCCATCTTGCGGAAGGCGGCTTGCGGGTCGTGATTCCAGAGCGCTTCGGCGGCGCCCAGATTCATCGTCGCGGCAAAGACCTGTTGTTTGACCGAGTCGTGCAACTCGCGCGCCAGGCGATTGCGCTCCTCCAACCCGGCCAATTGCTGGCGCGTAGCCAACAACTCCTGGATTTGTTCGGCCATGTGATTCAATTCCCGCCCCAACTGGCCCACCTCATCCGGCGAGAGGTCGTAAACGGTGGCCGCGAAGTCCCCGCTGCCCCAGGATGCGGCATTCGTCGCCAAAACGCGCAAGCGTCGCGTCAACCCGCGCGCCGTGAAGAATCCCAGAAACGTTCCCACCACGGCGGCGACGACCGTCACGATGATAAAACTGGGAATGACAAAGGTCTGCATCATCGTTGGCAAATAGTCGGCCCGGCCCAAAATCCCATAGTAACCGGCGAAGTAAAAAGCTCCCAAAACTGCGCCGTCCGCATCGCGGATAGGCAACGCGATCACGTACCAGTTATCCGGCGTGCGCGCGTAGAACTGTGAAACGTCCTGTACACCGGAGAGCGCGGACGAAAGCGGCGCTTCGGCGATAGCGCCAAAACGGGGGACGAAGCGTTCGCCGGCGGGCCCCAGTTCTGCCGGCAGCGAGACCAGAAAACGCCCTTCAGCATCCACCACTGCCGCCTCGCTGCTGGCGCCGCCGGCATAAGAAGTCAACGCGATCGGCTTGCCGGGAGCCACCTCGATGCCGCGCGTATACATATCCTCCAGATACTTGCGCAATCCTTCCACGTCCGGCGGCGCGTCCTGCAAAAATGGTCGCAATTGAGGAGTGACGTAAACATCCAACAACGTCGCCATCTGCCGAGGAATGGTGGAACCGGAATAGTAAGCCATCCAGGACATGGCCAGAACGATCGCCTCAACGACCAACAAGGTCGCTACCGTCACCAGCGTGTAAGAGAGCGTCAACTTCCAGCCGAGGCGGCGGAAGCGCAACTTATTCCACAAACGATGCAGGCAGGTTTTCCACTCCATACCGGTTTCCTTCGACAAACAAGATTATCAATGATCGTAGCATCGCAATAAAAGGGCGAGAAATGGGGTTTGGGGGGCGGGCTGCGCCCGCC